>CBFGZZ010000151.1:0-19773 GCA_965653385.1 uncultured Streptomyces sp.
AAGGGGCGGAGCCCCTTCAGGGATGGGACGGGTAGGGGCGGCGGGGGCGAGAACCTCACATGGCCGAAGGATCCTGCGGCCCCCGCCCCGACAACACTTCCCCGTACGCCTGCATCAGATCCGGCAGTCGAAGTGTCGACAAGTCGTCCCTGGTCAGTGCCCCGGGGTAGGTCGACAACCGCAGATCCCGGTACGCACAGCTCTTCTCGTACAGCGTCCGCAGGAACCGCCCGTTCCCCAGCTCGTCGATCCACCCCTGATCGACCACGTGCCCCGCGATGGAACGCAGCTCATCCAGAGCCTCCTCGTCCCAGACATCACCGTTCTCCGCGGCGAGCACCTCGCCGATGGAGGTCAGTTCGAGAGGACGGTACGAGGGGAAGTCGACGCGGGTCGTGAACCGCGAGGAGAGCCCGGGGTTGGCGGCCAGCAGACGGTCCATGCCCTCGGGGTAGCCGGCGAGGATCACCACCAGGTGGTCCCGGTTGTCCTCGGCCCGCTTCAGCAGCACCTGGAGGGCCTCGTCGCCGTACGCGTCGCCTTTGCCGTAGCCGGTGTTGGAGAGCGAGTAGGCCTCGTCGACGAAGAGGACGCCACCGAGCGCGGAGTCGATGAGCTCGTTGGCCTTCACGGCCGTCTGGCCCAGATACTCGCCGACCAGATCGGCCCGCTGGGCCTCCACGAGATGGTCGCCGCCGAGAAGCCCGAGGGCGTAGAACACGCGGCCCAGGATGCGCGCGACCGTGGTCTTGCCGGTGCCCGAGGGCCCGGAGAAGACGAAGTGCCGTTTGGGCGGCTGTACCGGCAGCCCCTGCCCGGCGCGCAGCCGGGCCATGTTCAACTGGGCGGACAGCGCCTTGACCTGCCGCTTGACGGGTTCAAGACCTACCATGCGCTCGAGCTCGGCGAGCGCCTCCTCGAGTAACTGGGGGTCGGTCGGCCCGGCGGGCAACGGCTGCGACGACACCGCGGTCTTCTCGCGCACCGTCGGATCCACCACCGACGGCAGCGGCCCGGTGGGCGGTAGGTCCGGGTCGGACAGCTTCAGGTCCCGCCCCTCGGCGCCGAAGAGCGGATCGAGCCCGTCGGGCCCGTCGCCCATGTCCCCGCCGAACCCGGTCAGCGTGATCGCCGCGAGGTCGGTGGTGTCGTCATAGCCGTCGCCCTCGGCGATGGCCGCGAGTCTGGCCGAGGTGTCCATGAAGGCGGGGTCGACGCGGTGCACCGCGCGGTAGAGGGGGAGCGCGGCGGCGGACCGGCCCGTGCCCTCGTGCGCCCGCGCCAGCCAGTACCGAAGCTCCTTGCGCTGCGGCTGCTCGCTGCGGCATCGCATCAGTGCGGCCGAGAGCAGGGGTTCGGCCTGCCCGTACATCTCGAGCCGGACCCGCGCCATGCCGCCGAACAGGCCCGCCTCGATGCCGAGCATCGTGTCGTCGAGCAGCGGGTCGGTGTGCCGCACGAGCTGTTCCCAGTCCTTGACCAGATAGGCGCGGCACGCGTGCAGAAAGCGGACCTGGTGGTCGGTGTCGACGGGGGGCAGCCCGGCCAGTGCCCGGTCCAGCTCCGGCACATGCCGTCCGTCCAGCCAGTGCGAGGCGTGGGCGAGGAGCAGATCGCGCGGGCTCTCCAGCACCGGCTGCACCCACCAGCCCAGCCAGTACCAGGAGTTTATGGCCCGCCGATGCCGGGCGCGCTGTTCCCCGAAGCGCTCCCGGTGCCGGAACATCCGCAGCAGCGCGGTCGTCGTGTCGACGCGCAGCGCGTGCAGACCGAGCCAGCCGTCGGCCATCCCGGGGTCGATCCGCACCGCGGTGCGGAACTCCTCCTCCGCCTGCGGATAGGCCCCCATCGTGTAGGCATCCACACCTCGCAACCAGGCGAGGTCGGCCGGGGCCTCGGGGCCCTGCGTGCCGAAGTCCATCACGTCCCCCACAAACCGTGCCCCCGTCGGTTGGCCGACCGCTCGTCCGTCGGCCGCCTTGATCGGATCGATCGAACCGCCGTGCCGCGGACCGGAGTTGCAACGGTGCGCGAGCAGCCGTCCGTACGTCGCACCGAGGGCATCGTACCTGCGGGGGTGTCGCCCGCCCCAGGGTGCCGCACCGGCCGTTTGGCGAGGTGGGAGCGGATCGGGCGGAGAGCGCTCGGTGACCCAGGGTGAGCGAATCGCGCCTCTCGGCGCCCGAAAAGGGGAATCAGGGCAGAACGAAGCCCCCGATCACGGGGGAACAACCGGGGGCTTCGCGTCAGTGGGCGGCTTCGATTGACCGCACATTGAGAACGTAAGTCCTGTACGGCCCCCGGGTCAAGCGGAGTTGAGGCACTCCGCGAACTTGCCCGAGCAGGCTCTTCACAAGTTCAGCACATTGCCGATGGGTCGTCACCGTGCGTGATCGCGTGGTCCGGTCCAACAGTCCCGGCAGGCCCAGGAATCACCTCGTACCCCTTGCTGCTCTGTCGAACCAGAAGGTCGGCGAAGGGCCGGGACGGGTCCTCCGCGAAGTGACTCAGCTCCGCCCTGACCCACCCGTCCCAGAACTCCCGCTGCTCCGCCCCGTCCCGTGAGCGTCCCCGGGTCCAGGACTCCTCGTGCGCCAGCTCCATCCACAGCAACTGGGCGAGATGCGGGCGCAGCGCGCGGCGGCCGGCGCCCACGCCCTCGACGACGACGACCGGGGCGGGCGG
The DNA here is from genome assembly GCA_965653385.1 of uncultured Streptomyces sp. Classification (GTDB taxonomy): domain Bacteria; phylum Actinomycetota; class Actinomycetes; order Streptomycetales; family Streptomycetaceae; genus Streptomyces. Next base: position 2,686 of record CBFGZZ010000151.1, read on the forward strand.
CACCGCGACGGGCGGTCCGAAGAGACGGGCCCTCCAGTCGTAGGGGGTGTAGTGGGCGGCCTCTCCTCGTGTGAGCGGTTCGATCACCTGGGCCAGCAGGCGCTCGGTCCACTCGAACAGTTCGTCATGGCTCGCGATGTCGTCGAGGTGCAGCACCGGGGCGTCGCCCAGCGCCCGGGCCAACTGCCCGGCGAACGTGGACTTTCCGGAGCCGGCGTGTCCGTCCACGGCGATCAGGCGGACCGGGCCGCAGGACGGAGGGAGGCGGCGGAGCCGGGTGGCGAGGCTGTGAATCGTTTTTCCTGAAGTGAGACGGGGTGGTGGGCATATTTCTTTGGAACATTCTAGTAGGGGCCGAAAGCGGTTGTGGAGACAGGGTGGGAGGGGGGTGCGAGAACGAGATGAGAAAAGGTGTCACTTTGAACTAGCCGACGGCTGCCCGCAATCCCGCCGAAAAACTCCGGCCACCCCGGTGAAATCCACGTTCCGGTTGAGTCGAACGCTGAGTAAGGTGCCTGGAGTGCAACTGTGAGGTGTCGCAACGGGGATGGGCTGGGACAGATGGCCGCGGGGTTATTCGAGGGGCAGTACGTGTGGCATCCGGCGGCCGACGACCGTGTGCTCGGGAGCGTATGCGTCGATGTCCGGGCCGGCCGATATCTGAGCTCCCTCGACGCCCTGGCCGAAACCCGCGGTGACTTCGCCCTGCGTGCCCACCGCTCTCTCGTGCTCGCCTCGGAGGCCGCCGACTCCGACCTCGTCGAGCGCTGGCTGCACGAGGATCCCGGCCCCGAGGCGCAGCTGATGTGGGCGAGGGTGGCCGTGCTGCGGGCGCTGCGCGCGGCCGACGCGCGCGACCCGCGGACCGAGGCGCTGGAGCGGATAGCGCTGGCCGCCTGCGATCGGGCCGCCGCGGCGCCCCCCGCCGATCCCACGCCCCTGGTGGCCAAACTGGCCATGGCCCGGCTGCACCGGCTGCGCGACCGGGCGCCGCGCGGACTGCTGACGGCACCGCCCGGCCCCTGGCGGCTGTTCGCCCACATCCTCTCCCTCGACCCCTGGCACCGCGAGGCCCACCACCGGTTTCTGGCCTGCTTCTTCACCCGCTACGGCGGCTCCGTGACCGCCGCCTGGGACGTCGCCGCCTTCCTCGGCCAGCGGGCGCCCGCCGACTCACCGCTGCGCCTGCTGCCCCTGGTCGCCCTGGTCGAGTGCTACGACCCGACCCAACTGCTCGCCGACCGGGTCTGGGAGCAGCCGCAGTGGCGTTCGACCTCGCTGTCGATCCACCAGAACTGGCTGCCCGCGGTGGCCGACTACCCCTTCACTCCGGTCCTCGACCTGGCCTACCTCGCGCACGCCCTGGTCATGGCCCGGTGCGAGGAGGAGGCACGCGCCGTCTTCACGGCGATGGGGCCGTACGCCTCGCGCATGCCCTGGTCCGTCTTCGGTGACCCGGCCGCGCAGCTGTCCCGGGCGCGCCGCGCCTGCGGCCTGCCCGTGCCGAGCGCCTGACGGACCGCAACCCCCCACCGAGAGAAAGGCCCGACCCGTGTCAGAACGGATATCGGTCCCGCGTGCCGTGGCGCGCCGGGGAACCGATCCGATCGCGCTCGACGACGACGCGACCCTGCATGCGATGGGTTATCCGAGAAAACTCACCCGCCGCTTTCAGGCATTCGACAATTTCGCCATCTCCTTCACCATCATCAACATCATCTCGGGTATCTTCTCGGGTTTCGGATTCGGTCTGAACGCGGGTGGCCCGAGCGTTCTCGTCTTTGGCTGGATCGGCGTGTCCGTCATGGTGCTCTTCGTGGGGGCATCGATGGCGGAGGTTGCCTCCGCCTATCCGACGAGCGGCGCGCTGTATTTCTCCGCGGGGAAACTCGCCAAGCGGCACAAGGGTGCCTGGTCCTGGTACACGGGCTGGCTGAACTTCGTGGGCCAGGTGGGCGGCACGGCCGCCACCGGATACGCCGCCGCCACCTTCGGCCAGGCCTTCATCGCCCTCCAGTGGCCGTCGTACGAGCCGACCGGGCACCGAACGGTACTGATCACGGCGCTGATCATCGTGCTCCAGGGGCTCGCCAACACCTACACCGTCCAGTTGGTCGCCGTACTGAACCGGATTTCCGTGTGGTGGCTGCTGATCGGACTCGTGATCATCGTGACCGCCCTGATGGTCATGCCCGATCACCATCAGTCGGCTTCGTTCGTCACGCATTTCGCGAACAACACCGGTTTCACCAGTGGCCTTTATGGCGGCATGCTCGGTCTGCTGGTCACCAGCTGGACCTTCACCGGCTTCGACGGCAGCTTCCACATGTCCGAGGAAACGGTCCGGGCGACGGTCAATGCACCGCGCGGGATCACCCGTGCCATCGCCTACTCGGCGATAGCGGGACTGCTGCTGATGCTCGCGTTGGTCTACAGCATTCGTGACTACGACCGGGTGGCGAGCGCCGACGCGCCGCCCGTGCAGATCCTGATCGACGGGCTGGGCGCGGGCACCGCGAAGGTGCTGCTGCTGATCGTGATCGGCGCCATGCTCTTCTGCGGCCTCGCCAATCTCACCAGCAACACCCGGCAGATCTTCGCCTTCTCCCGGGACGGAGCGATGCCCGGTTCCCGATGGTGGCACTCGGTCTCGCCCCGCACCCGTACCCCCGTGAAGGCGGTGTGGCTGGCGGTCGCCTGCTCGCTGGCGCTCGTCGTGCCCGGCTGGTGGTCGCACACCGCGTTCACCGCCATCGTCAGCGTCAACGTGGTCGGGCTGTTCCTCGCGTACGCCGTCCCGATCCTGCTCCGGCTGCGGCTCGGGGACGAGTTCCAGCCCGGGCCCTGGCACCTGGGGCGCTGGGGACGGCCGGTCGGGGTCGTATCGGTGGTCTGGATCCTGCTCAGCAGCGTCCTGTTCATGCTGCCGCACGCCTCGCCGGTCACCGCCGACACCTTCAACTACGCGCCGGTCGCCCTGGCCGTCGTCCTGGCCGTGGCCACGGTGTGGTGGTTCACCAGCGCCCGGCGCCGCTTCCACGGCCCGGTCAGCTACGGCCGCCCCGACGAGGTCGCGGCGATGGATCTCGTCTGACCCTGGTCCGACAGTCGTCCGGCGCCCTCGCCTGACGACTCGTCACCCTCCCGGCGTCCGAAGCCGCACGGCAGCGGACGCCGGGAACCTCGTTCGGTCGTCCGTCCGCCGATCCGTCCGCACATCCCACCCCGCCCGTACGGCGATTGGGCCATTCGGCCTCCGCCCAGGTCATGCCATTGGTCGACACCAATATTCGTAGGCGCGTCCGGGCCGAAGTGCTGGCAGACGCCCGCCCCTGCGGCCATAGTGGGCGGACAGCCGTGCACTGGACCCGCCCGACCCGGACACCTGGGGGTCTTCCGCCCATGAGCAGAGCCGAGCAGCCGTCCCGCAGGATCGTTCTGGCAGCAGCGGTGGCCGCGACCGTCACCGCAAGCGCGGGCGCGGCGGTCGCACTCGACGCCCCCGCCGAGCCCGAGGCCCCCGCGCAGGCCCCGGCCCGCACTGTCGACAACCGCGCCTGGACCACGTACACCGACTGGCGCGGCGGCACCGCCCAGGGCACCCGGGCCGTCGCCGGCGCCCGCCCCGGCCTCGTCATCGCCGCGGCCACGGGCACCCGCGACTACACGGACCCGCACACCGGCGAGAGCGCCCCCTGGGAGTACGCGACCTGGACGTCCCCCGTCCATCGGCTCACCGTCCCGGCGACCGAGGTGATCGCCTCCTGGAACGCGCACACCCCCGCCGGCACCTGGATCCAGATCGAACTCAAGGGGACGTACTCGGACGGCACCGCCAGCCCCTGGTACGTGCTGGGCCGCTGGGCGGCCGGCGACCAGGACATCAGGCGCACCTCGGTCGACGACCAGAAGGACGGCAGGAGCACGGTCTGGACGGACACCATCGCCGTCGACGACCCGTCCGGCGGACTGCGCGTCGCCTCCTACCGGCTGCGGCTGACCCTGTACCGCAGGCCCGGAACGAAGCTCACCCCCGTCGTGTGGCGGGCCGGCGCGATGGGCTCCGACGTCCCCGACCGCTTCACCGTCCCGGCCTCCACCCCCGGCCTCGACCGCGAGCTGATCGTCCCGCGCTACTCGCAGGAGATCCACATCGGCCAGTACCCGGAGTACGACAACGGCGGGGAGGCCTGGTGCAGCCCCACCTCCTCGCAGATGATCGTCGAGTACTGGGGTGGCCGGCTCACCCCGGAGCAGCTGGCCTGGGTCGACCCGGCGTTCGCCGATCCGCAGGTCTGCCACGCGGCCCGGTACACCTTCGACTACCAGTACAACGGCTGCGGGAACTGGCCGTTCAACGCCGCCTACGCGGCCACCTTCAAGGACCTTCAGGGCGTGGTCACCCGCCTCCGCTCGCTCGCCGACCTGGAGACGCTGATCGCGGCCGGGATCCCGGCCATAACGTCCCAGTCCTTTCTGAAGGGGGAGCTGACCGGGGCGGGGTACGGCACCGCCGGGCATCTCATGACGGTCATTGGCTTCACCTCCGACGGCGACGTGATCGCCAACGACCCGAACTCGCCGAGCAACGAGGCCGTGCGCCGCGTCTACAAGCGGCGCGAGTGGGAGAACATCTGGCTGCGGACCAAGCGGTACAACGCCGAGGGCAAGGTCGCCTCCGGCACCGGCGGCGTCTGCTACCTCTACTTCCCGGCGCGTCCGACCCCGCGCCAGCGGGCGGCGCTCGCGGCGGTGGGCGTGGTGTGAACGCCGGGCGCGCTGTGAGCAACGTCTCCGCCACGCACGCCGTCGTCGGTGGCAGGGTGGGCCTATGACGACGCACTCCGCCACCGCAGCGCGCCTTCGAACCGGCGGCCCCGAGGAAGACGGCCCGAAGATCCTCGAGCACGTCATGGGCTGGACCCTCGTCGTGGTCGTCGCCATGCTGATCACACAGCTCGGGCTGCTGTGAGCTGACACACACAGAGACACAGAGCTCTTTGGTCGGACATATCCCGACCCTGTTGTCGGCCGGACTCACCAAACCCGATCAGACTCGAACGAGCAGCTGGTGCAGGTCTGCCATACTGCGGATGTCCCGCCGCCCGTTGAACAACAGGGTCTAAATTGAATATTAGTCAACAGCGTGACGCGGCCCGGCCTCGGGCGCGCGGTACCGAGCGCTCGATGGCGCGCCGTGCCGAACTCATCAGCATCGGGCGGAAGCTGTTCGCCGACACGTCCTACGACGCGCTCTCCATGGACGACATCGCCCGCCAGGCCCATGTCGCCAAGGGGCTGATCTACTACTACTTCCAGTCCAAGCGCGGCTACTACCTGGCGATCATCCAGGACTCCGTCGCCGACCTGGTCACCTTCGCCGCGAGCGGCCTCGAACTCCAGCCGGTCGACCGGGTGCACCGCACCATCGACAGCTACCTGCGCTACGCCGAGCACAACCGGGCCGCCTACCGCACCATCGTCAGCGGCGGCGTCGGCTTCGACACCGAGGTGCACGCGATCCGGGACGGTGTGCGCGAGGCCATCGTGGCGACCATCGCCGAGGGGGCGTACGGCCGTACCGACATCGCTCCGCTCGCCCGCATGGGCCTGCTCGCCTGGGTGTGCAGCGTGGAGGGCGCCACCCTGGACTGGACCGAGCGCCCCGACCTGCCGCGCGACACCATGCGCGAGCTGCTGGTGAAGACGCTGGGCGGCGCCCTGCGCGTCATCGAGGAGATGGACCCCGCCTACCCGGCCCCGGAGCCCGCACGCCGGGAGATCTGACGCGGCGAGCGACAGCACGCGGGGGCGGAGGCTCGTGGCCCTCCGCCCCCGCGTCCCCCCGTGTGACCCGCTACTTGATGGACTTGATCAGTTCACCGCCGGACGTGTCCCCGCTCAGCTCCCAGAAGAAGGTCCCGCCCAGCCCCTGCTGGTTCTTGTACGTCATCTTCGCCGCGATGGTCGCGGGGGTGTCGTAACTCCACCACTGGCTCCCGCACTTGGCGTAAGCCGTGCCGCCCACGGTCCCGGTCGCCGGGCACCTGGTCTTGAGCACCTTGTAGTCCTCGATGCCCGCCTCGTAGGTGCCGGGGGCCGCCCCGGTCGCCGTGCCGCCGGGGGCCGACCGGGTGACGCCGGTCCAGCCTCGGCCGTAGAAGCCGATGCCGAGCAGCAGCTTGGACGACGGGATGCCGAGGCCCTTGAGCTTGGCGATGGTCGCCGAGGTGTGGAAGTCGGCCTTCGGGATGCCGGAGTAGGAGTTCAGCGCCGAGTGCGGAGCCGTGGGGCCGGTCGCGTCCCAGGCGCCGAAGAAGTCGTACGTCATCGGGTTGTACCAGTCGACGTACTGGGCCGCGCCCGCGTAGTTCGCCGCGTCGATCTTGCCGCCGCTCGTGGCGTCGGCCGTGATCGCCGCGGTGACCAGGTTGCCGGAGCCGAACTTGGCGCGCACCGCCGCCATCAGGTTCTTGAAGGCCTCCCGTCCGCTGGTGTCGCAGGTGGCGCCGCAGGCGTTCGGGTACTCCCAGTCGATGTCGATGCCGTCGAAGACGTCGGCCCACTTGGAGTTCTCGACCAGGTCGTAGCAGGACTGGGCGAAGGCGGCCGGATTGCGCGCGGCCTCGCCGAAGCCGGTGGACCAGGTCCAGCCGCCGAAGGACCACAGGACCTTCAGGCCCGGGTGTTTCTTCTTCAGCTCCCGCAGCTGGTTGAAGGTGCCCCGCAGCGGCTGGTCCCAGGCGTCGGCGACGCCGTCCACGGACTCGGCGGCGGTGTAGGTGCGTTCGGTCGCCGCGTAGGAGTCGCCCATCGCGCACTTGCCGCCGGTGACGTTGCCGAAGGCGTAGTTGATGTGGGTGAGCCTGGCCGCCGATCCGGACGTCTCGATGTTCTTGACGTAGTACTTGCGGTCGTACGTACCCCATTCCGTGAAGTAGCCGACGACCTTGGAGCCGGCGGCGAGCTTCGGCCTGGCGGCGGGTTCGGCGGTGGCGGTGCCCGCGCCGACGAGCAGCCCGGCGCCGAGGACGGCCGCGCACGCGGCGGAGACGAGCGCCATGAGCCGGGCGCGGGGGCGGTGCGAGAGGTGCATCGGGTGTCTCCTCGTGGGGGAGAGGGGAGCATGCTCCGATTGGCATGGACGCGCTGATGCGTTGATCCGTCACCGTAGGAGGACTAGACCAGTCAGTCAATGGTTCGGACCAATTTCGTTGCCGCGGATAACGTGCTGGATACTTCTTTTAGTGAGCGGTCGTTAACCGGTGACGCGATGCCTCCGATCGGGCATACTCACAGCGCACAGCCGCTGGTCAGCAGCTTCCGAGACCCGGAAATGCGAGCATCGGCCCGGCACCAGAGAGACCCGGCGGAGCCGCCCCACCCAAGGCGGATGCCCGCCGAAGTGCCCGACAGGGAGGATCGTCGCCATGCCCGACCGCGCCCCGCAGTCCGTGGACCGCCAACTGCCCACGGACGAGGCCCGGGATCTGATCTCGCTCGTCCGCGACATCGCGCAGCGCGAGATCGCCCCGAAGGCGGCCGAGGAGGAGGACGCCGGCCGCTTCCCGCGCGAGGTCTTCACCCTGCTCTCCGAATCGGGACTGCTCGGCCTGCCGTACGACTCCGAGTACGGCGGCGGTGACCAGCCGTACGAGGTCTACCTCCAGGTCCTCGAAGAGCTCGCCGCGGTCCGCCTCACCGTCGGCCTCGGCGTCAGCGTGCACACCCTGGCCTCCTACTCCCTCGCCGCCTACGGCACCAAGCAGCAGCAGGTCGAGCATCTGCCCGCGATGCTCGGCGGCGGGCTGCTCGGCGCGTACTGCCTCTCCGAGCCCGCGTCGGGATCGGACGCGGCCTCGCTGCGCACCAAGGCGGTACGCGACGGCGGCGACTGGGTGATCACCGGCACCAAGGCCTGGATCACCCACGGCGGCATCGCCGACTTCTACACGGTCATGGCGCGCACCGGCGAGGAGGGCCCGCGCGGGATCACCGCGTTCCTGGTGCCCGGCGACGCGGAGGGGGTGAGCGCGGCGGCGCCCGAGAAGAAGATGGGCATGAAGGGATCACCCACCGCCCAGGTCCACTTCGACGGTGTCCGGGTCGGCGACGAGCGGCGCATCGGCGACGAGGGACAGGGCTTCGCCATCGCCCTGTCCGCCCTCGACTCCGGCCGGCTCGGCATCGCGGCCTGCGCGATCGGCGTGGCCCAGGCCGCGCTGGACGAGGCGGTGACGTACGCGACCGAGCGCCGGCAGTTCGGCAAGCCCATCGCCGACTTCCAGGGCCTGCGCTTCATGCTCGCCGACATGGCGACCCAGATCGAGGCGGGCCGCGCGCTCTACCTCGCGGCGGCACGGCTGCGCGACGCGGGACGGCCGTTCGCCAAGCAGGCGGCGATGGCCAAGCTGCACTGCACCGACACCGCGATGAAGGTCACCACCGACGCCGTCCAGATCCTCGGCGGATACGGCTACACCGCGGACTTCCCGGCCGAACGCTATATGCGCGAGGCCAAGGTCCTGCAGATCGTCGAGGGCACCAATCAGATTCAGCGGATGGTCATCGCCCGTCACCTAGCAGGTCCCGAGGGACGCTGAACTGACCGTGCTTGACCGTCGGCGCCGCGAGCCGGATCCACTCCGGGTCGTGGCGCCCCGGCAGGGTGCGGCCACGGTCGGCCCAGGTGCGCATCAGCTCGCGGTAGATGGGTGGATCCGGTTGCTGCGGAGGTGCCGGCGCCAGCGATCCCGCGGGGCGCGGCACGAAGACGCGGCGCTGAGGCCCGGTCGCTGAATAGGTGGGGGGCATACCAGGGCAACGCGGAGGTGGCGGGACAAGTCACCGCCCGCGGGAATCGGGCGTGAGTTCACGGCCGTCCGGCTCCCGCTCTGGTCACCTGCCGATGCCTGACGTACCGTCAGCCCAGCCGCCTCCAGGGAGGTATGCCGTGGCCGACGACGACCGCCCCGTCGCTCTCGACGAGTACCCGGTGCACCAGGTGCCGCTGTCCATGAAGTACGTCGCGACCAGCGACCGCAACGCCTACGACCGCTGCATCTTCCACGTCCTCGACCACCAGGGACGCGCCCTGCTGATCCTCGGCCTCGGGGTGTACCCGAACGCCGGCGTGATGGACGCGTACGCGACCCTGCGCGTGAGGGACCGGCTGCACGCCGTGCGGGCGTCGGACGCCCTCGGCGCGGACCGGATGCGGCTCGCCGTCGGACCGCTGCGCATCGAGGTCGAGGAACCCCTGCGACGGCTGCGGCTGACCTGCGACGACGAGGAGTTGTCGTACGACCTCACCTGGACCGCGGACTTCCCCGCGCTCTGGGAACCCCACCACCTCCAGCGCCGTGGCGACCGGCTCACCCTCGAAGGGCGCCGCTTCGTCCAGGCCGGCGGTGTCGCGGGCGTCGTGCGCGCGGGCGGCGAGGAGTTCCGCGTCACCCCCACCGAGTGGACCGGCACCCGTGACCGCAGCTGGGGAGTGCGCCCCATACCCGGGGAGGAGGGCGGGCGGTTCGCCGAGGAGCACCCGACCGAGGGCTTCCACTGGATCTGGTGCCCGGTGCGCTTCGAGGACCGGTTCCTGATGGTGATCGTCCAGGAGGACGCCGACGGACACCGCACGCTGAGCGAGGCGACGATGGTCCGCCCCGGTCACCGTGACCGCCAACTGGGCTGGCCCCAGGCCGAGATCACCTACCGCCCCGGCACCCGCCACCCCGAACGCGCCCTCATCCACCTCGGCGACGTCCGCAAACCCGAGGAGCTCCAGGTGGAGATCCTGGCCTCCTCCCCGCTCGCCGTGGGCGCCGGCTACCCGCCCGCCGACGACTGGCAGCACGGCACCTGGCGCGGCCGGGGGTGGACGGATCGCCGTACCTACGACCTCGCCGACGCAACCGCCCACCCGCTCGCCGCGTACGGCGTCACCGACCACGCCGCGCGCTTTTGCCTCGACGACCGCGTCGGGCACGGCATCTTCGAGCACGGCTCGTTCGGACGGCACGACCCGAGCGGGTTCACGGACTTCGAGTCGGTCGCACCGTAGGGGGTTCGCTCCATGGCAGCCACGGCACCCCGTCCGCGCACCAGCACCCGCGACCCCGAGGAACTCGCCCGCCGCCTCACCGCCTGGCTCGGCACCCGGCTGCCGGGCGCCAAGGCGGTCGGCGTCACCGTTCCCGAGTCGAACGGCATGTCCAGCGAGACCCTGCTCTTCGACATCGAGCACCCCGAACCCCCGCTACACACCTGCGCGTTGCGGCTCGCGGCGGACCCGGCGGCGTACACCGTCTTCCCGGTGTACGACATGCCGCGCCAGTACCGCACGATGCGCGTCGTCGCCGAGCACACGGACGTGCCGGTGCCGAAAGTGCTCTGGCTGGAGGAGGACCCCGGTCCGCTGGGCGCGCCCTTCTTCGTCATGGAGCGCGTCGACGGCCGGGTGCCGCCTGATGTCATGCCCTACACCTACGAGGGCAACTGGCTGCACGCGGCGAGCGACGAGGAGCGCGAGCACCTGGAAGCGGCCACGATCGGGGTGCTGGCCCGGCTGCACGACCAAGTCCCGGCGGAGCAGGTCGAGTTCCTCACCCTTTCGGGCGAGGGTGACGCGCTGCGGCGACACGTCACGGCCCAACGCGGGTACTACGAATGGGTGGTTGACGGACGTGCTCGCTCACCGCTGATCGAGGACGCGTTCGCCCGCCTGGAAGAGCTGTGGCCGCGTGACCCGGGCGCACCGGTGCTCAACTGGGGCGACGCACGCATCGGGAACATCGTCTACGACGGGTTCGAACCCGCCGCCGTCCTCGACTGGGAGATGGCGGCCCTGGCACCGCGCGAGGTCGACCTCGGCTGGACGGTGTATCTGCACCGCTTCTTCCAGGATCTGACGGCCGCCTTCGGACAGCGCGGACTGCCGGACTTCCTGCGCCGCGACCGGATCGAGGCCCGCTACGCCGAACTCACCGGCCACACGCCGCACGCCATGGACTTCCACACGCTGTACGCCGCCCTGCGACACGCGATCGTCATGCTGCGGATCGCCTACCGCCAGGCCCACTTCGGCGAAGTCGCGGTACCGGCGGACCCGGACACACTGATCCTGCACCACGGCAGCCTGCGAGCCATGGTGCAGGGCAGCTACTGGAAATGAGCGATGCGAGGCCGGCGCCGTCGCGCGGAGCGGCGTGCGCTCAGGCGGCCTGCCGACGCATGACCGGGACCCTGATGGGGCGCGAGCCCGGGCCGCCGACGTGCGAGAAGGGCTGGGTCCGCCAGTTCAGCCCCTGAGGGAGCGTCAACAGGAGGGCGGTGTCCTGCTCCTGGGGCTCCAGCGACTCGTCCGCGGAGCGGGCCTCGGCGGCCCTGCGACCCGTACCCGCGCAGACCGTGAGGCCGAACGGGTTCCACGGCGAGGCGCACAGCGCGTGCTCCGGCAGGACCTCCTCGTCGGCCAGCAGGGCGATGGGCTGCGCGCAGTCCGGGCAGATCACCCGGAACATCTCGAAGGTGTCGTACGCGTCGAGTTCGTCGTCGAAGGCGTCGGGTTCGACGCCCTCCGGCTCGGGCTCGACGACTGCCTGGAGGCGCTTGGGTGCGGTTCGACCAGGGCGCTTAAGACTCTGCATTGGGTTCTCCCCCTCGGGCTGGGCCGTGACGGCACTGCGGCCTCGACCACAGCAAGCACTTCCCGCCTGCTCTCGGCGTTAATCACGGGAGCATCACGGAGGCCGTTCGGGGCCTGTGGCCTTCGTCACATGCCGCCCGCAGGTGCCCGTGGCGGCCGGTTTGTCCCCCGGTCGGCTCGCAACCGCTTGCCGCGGACATCACGAACCGGGCATGACCTGGACTCCTCAGGTATCCGAGGAGATCAAGCGCACTGTAGGTTCTTGCGCCATGGAGGAGCTGGACCGACAAATCGTGCAGCTGCTCGTCAAGGACGGGCGGATGAGCTACACCGATCTGGGCAAGGCCACGGGGTTGTCCACGTCTGCCGTGCACCAGCGGGTGCGGCGGCTGGAGCAGCGTGGCGTCATCCGGGGCTACGCCGCGGTCGTGGACCCCGAGGCCGTGGGGTTGCCCATGACCGCGTTCATCTCGGTGAAACCGTTCGATCCAAGCGCGCCGGACGACATCGCCGACCGGCTGGCCGGTGTGCCCGAAATCGAGGCCTGTCACAGCGTGGCCGGCGACGAGAACTACATCCTCAAGGTACGGGTGGCCACGCCGCACGAGCTGGAGGAACTGCTGGCCCGGCTCCGGTCGTTGGCCGGGGTGTCCACGCGGACGACGGTGGTGCTGTCCACACCGTACGAGGCGCGGCCGCCGCGGGTTTGACTGACAGGGGACTCATCGCCGTTGGGCTGTCCGTCGTTCGTCGGCTGCGGGTGTCCCGTGGCTGGTCGCGCCCACATGGCGGAGCCGCATGTCGACACAGCCCCGTGCCCCTCTGGCGGTGTTGAGGGCGCCCCGTGTTCTGAGTGCGCGGGGTGAGGCGGGAAACTGGTCTCCATGATTGCGCACAGCCCCGAGCCGAAGACCGTCCTGCTCCGTCGAGGAGAGGTCCACAGCCCCGCCGATCCCTTCGCCACCGCCATGGTCGTGGAGCGGGGGCAGGTGGCCTGGGTCGGGTCCGAGGGGGCCGCCGACGCCTTCGCCGACGGGGTGGACGATGTCGTCGACCTGGACGGTGCGCTGGTCACGCCCGCGTTCACCGATGCTCATGTGCACACCACCGCCACGGGCCTCGCCCTCACCGGTCTCGATCTGTCCGGCGCGCCCTCGCTGGAGGCGGCTCTCGGCCTCGTGCGCGAGTTCGCCGCCGCCCGGCCCGACGACCGCGTGCTCCTCGGGCACGGCTGGGACGCCGCCCGCTGGCCCGGTGGCCGCCCCCCGACGCGCGCCGAGCTCGACGAGGCCACCGGCGGCCGTCCCCTCTACCTCTCCCGGATCGACGTCCACTCCGCGGTCGTCACCACGGCCCTGCTGGACATGACACCGGGCGGCCCCGGCCCGGTCGACGGGCCGCTCGTCGCCGACGCCCATCACGCCGTACGCGCCACCGCGCTGGCCTCCATCACGCCCGCCCAGCGCGTCGAGGCCCAGCGGGCCGCGCTCGCACACGCCGCGTCCCTCGGGATCGGCACCGTCCATGAGTGCGGGGGGCCGGACATCTCCTCCGAGGACGACTTCAGCGGCCTGCTCGGGCTGGCCGGCGACGAGGCCGGGCCGCGCGTCGTCGGCTACTGGGCCGAGCAGGACGTGCGCAAGGCGCGGGAGCTGGGCGCGGTCGGCGCCGCCGGTGACCTCTTCGTCGACGGCGCCCTCGGCTCGCACACCGCCTGTCTGCACCAGCCGTACACCGACGCGGGCCACACCGGCACCGCCTACCTGGACGCGGCCGCCGTCGCCGCCCATGTCGTCGCCTGCACCGAGGCCGGCCTCCAGGCGGGCTTCCACGCGATCGGCGACGCCGCCGTGACCGCCGTCGTGGAGGGTGTGCGGGCCGCCGCCGAGAAGGCCGGCCTCGCCCGTGTCCGCGCCGCCCGGCATCGCGTCGAGCACGCCGAGATGCTCACCCCCGAGACCATCGCGGCCTTCGCCGAGCTGGGCCTGACCGCTTCCGTCCAGCCCGCCTTCGACGCGCTGTGGGGCGGCGAGGACGGCATGTACGCCCACCGCCTGGGTGCCGAACGCGCCCGCACCCTCAACCCGTTCGCGGCCCTGCTGCGCGCCGGCGTACCCCTCGCCTTCGGCTCCGACAGCCCCGTCACACCGCTCGACCCGTGGGGCACGGTCCGCGCGGCTGCCTTCCATCACACGCCCGAGCACCGGGTCTCCGTGCGCGCCGCGTTCACGGCGCACACGCGCGGCGGCTGGCGGGCGATCGGGCGCGACGACGCGGGCGTCCTGGTGCCGGGGGCGCCCGCCGACTACGCCGTGTGGCGCACCGACGAACTCGTGGTCCAGGCCCCCGACGACCGGGTCGCGCGCTGGTCCACCGACCCCCGCTCCGGCACGCCCGGACTGCCCGACCTGAGCCCGGGGCGGGACCTTCCCACCTGCCTGCGCACGGTGGTGGGCGGACGAACGGTCTTCGTACGGCCGGGCGAGTGATCTACCGGGGTGGCGCGAACCCGATCATCGCGCGCCGCCCCTTGGCGCGACCTGCGCATCCTCTGCGCTGACCAGCGAATTGGGTGAATACCCGCAGGTCAAAGGGCTGTTGACAGGCGGATGCCCGGGGCCGGTAGGTTCGGCCGGGTCCACCACCGGACGCCCGACCGGACAACCGCGGAACTTCCGGGAACCCGTCGCAACGCCGCTGGGTCAGGGACGGTGTGCCGCACCGGGGCACCGTCACTGGGAGCCAGGCTCAGTGCCAGCGCGGCGACGACGGAACGTTCCGGCCGGTTGGGGAGGTGTGACCCGGGTGGGGCCCGGGAGCTCAGTAGACAACGGCTTTCGGTCGATCCGCAGCCAGCGGGTCCCAGGTCGGCCCGAAGGGCGCCGGGCCCCCATCCGCTGCGGACGCGCGACGGCGTCCGCACACAGAAATCGCATGCATACCCCGCGCTTGTGGAATCGACACCACCATACGAACGTGCTGTCGCGTCAGCGCAGGCCGCGACCACTATGGTGGACGTCTGCGTACGGACATGAAGGGGCAGCAGTGAACGACGGCGACGGGACTCTCGGGGCACAGCACCGGGGGAGGCAGTTCGGGCCGCTCGGCACGGCGTTGGTGATCATTCCGACCTACAACGAGGCGGAGAACATCAAGAGCATCGTCGGCCGGGTCCGCAAGGCGGTCCCCGACGCGCACGTGCTGGTCGCCGACGACAACAGCCCCGACGGCACCGGCAAGCTCGCGGACGAACTGGCCGTCGAGGACGACCACGTCCAGGTCCTGCACCGCAAGGGCAAGGAGGGCCTCGGCGCCGCCTATCTCGCCGGCTTCCGCTGGGGCATCGAGCACGACTACGGCGTCCTGATCGAGATGGACGCCGACGGCTCCCACCAGCCCGAGGAACTGCCCCGTCTGCTGACCGCCCTCAAGGGTGCCGACCTCGTCCTCGGCTCCCGCTGGGTGCCCGGCGGCCGGGTCGTGAACTGGCCCAAGTCCCGCGAGTTCATCTCCCGCGGAGGCAGCCTCTACTCCCGGCTCGCCCTGGACCTGCCGCTGCGCGACATCACCGGCGGCTACCGCGCTTTCCGCCGCGAGACCCTGGAGGGCCTCGGCCTCGACGACGTCGCCTCCCAGGGCTACTGCTTCCAGGTCGACCTCGCCCGCCGCGCGGTCAAGGCCGGCTTCCATGTCGTCGAGGTGCCGATCACCTTCGTCGAGCGGGAGCTCGGTGACTCGAAGATGAGCCGGGACATCCTGGTCGAGGCGCTGTGGCGGGTCACTTCATGGGGCGCGCGGGAGCGGGTCGGCAAACTGGTGAGCCGTACGAAACCGTCGTCACCGCCCCGGCAGCCGTAGCTCCGGCCCTCCGGTCCCGCTCGTCACGTCCCCTTATCCCGCTCTGAGCCGGGCCCAGGCACACTGGACGCATGACGACTGGCGCACCGACCCCCACCTACCCCGCCCGGCCCCGACGTTCCCGGCTGCGCACGTTCCTGCCGCTGGGTGTCGCCGCCTGGCTGGTGCTGGAGATCTGGCTGCTCACCGTGGTCGCGGGCGCGACGAGCGGGTTCGTGGTGTTCCTGCTGCTGCTCGCCGGTCTCGTGCTCGGCTCGGTGGTGATCAAGCGGGCGGGCCGACGCGCCTTCCAGGCCCTGAACGAGGCGCTTCAGCGCGGCGGCACCCCGACCAGTGGTGGTGGCAACGGCCTGATGATGCTGGGCGGCCTGCTGATCATGCTGCCGGGCCTGGTCTCGGACGCGCTGGGGCTGCTCCTGCTGATTCCTCCGGTCCAGAAGGCGCTGAGCCGTCGGGCGGAGCGGACGTTCGAGCGGAAGCTGCGCGAGGCGACCCCGGGTTCGTTCGGTGACGCCTTCCAGCAGGCCCGTATGCACCGCCCCGACGGCAAGGTCGTCCAGGGCGAGGTCATCAGGGAGGAGCCGGGGGACGCCCCGCAGGAGCCGAGGCCGCCGCTGACGCGGTGACGCGTCAAAAGAGCCCGGCGCCACTGAGCGCCGGGCTTCTTTCTTCTAAGGGCACGCCAAACCGCGGGCGTCGTACGTCACCTTCACGTACGACGCCCGCGGTTACGCGTTGCCTGGTGGTTCCGCCCAAGCCCCGCGGGGGCTAAGCGGACTTCCGGCTGTCCCGGGGGTGAACCGCGATGTTCATCGCCCCGGAGCGGAGAACGGCGAGCCGTTCCTCGAGGACCTCTTCGAGTTCCTCGCGGGTACGCCGCTCCATCAGCATGTCCCAATGTGTACGCGCGGGCTTGGCCTTCTTCTCCTCAGGGCCGTCGCCGTCCACGAGGAGTGCCTGGGCCCCGCAGACCTTGCACTCCCACTCCGGCGGGATCTCCGCCTCGACCGAGAAGGGCATCTCGAACCGGTGCCCCTTCTCGCATGCGTACTCCACGGCCTGGCGCGGGGCCAGGTCGATGCCGCGGTCCGTCTCGTAGCTGGTCACCACGAGGCGCGTGCCGCGAAGAGCTCGCTCACTCATGAATCGTGCCTCCCGGGCTTGTCGCCCACAGGACAGGTGTCGCTGTCGTCGTCATCCGGTCAACGTCCGGTCGGCGGTAAAGATTCCCGATCGGTGTCCCGTTCCGGGTGATGCGTCGCCGTCGTAGCCGCAGCCTTGCTGACCAATGTCGTACCCACCGGCGCCCGGTTTGTCACATCTGCTAGCAGATGTAACCCAGCGTTTCGGCATCTTTGACGCGCAGTAACGGTACGCCTGGCAGGCCAAACGCGTACACTACCGCCCTTTCAGTCGGAACGCTAAATCGTGCTCGGCACCGGATTGCCCGCGTCGCTGATCGCCCGGCGCACCGGAACCCTCGCGAGCAGGGCGAATCCGAGGACGAAGAAGGCCACGAGCGAGATGATCGCGTCTCGATAACTTCCGGTCAGCTGGTAGGTGAGCCCGAACAGCAGCGGGCC
>CBFGZZ010000152.1:0-19699 GCA_965653385.1 uncultured Streptomyces sp.
CCGTCCACGGTCCCGTCGGGCACGGCACCGTCGCCGCGGTGGACGCCGTCTCCCTCGCCTGGGCGGAGCGGTTCGCGCGGGCCTTGGCGCCGTTGCGTACGGAGGGAGCCGTAGGGGAGCGGCACGCGCGCGTGTCGGTGCCGTTGCCTCAGGCGGCGCGGCTGCTGGACGAGCTGGGGCTGGCCCGGGCCACCCCGGCGTCGCTGATGGCACGGTGGGCCGACGCCGCCGACGATCCGCAAGCCCTCGGCGGGCGGGCGTGTGCCGTGCTCGGGGCCGGGCCCCGCGGCCCGGTCGGCGTGGACCTCGCGGCCGACGGACCGCACCTGCTGATCGAGGGGCCGCCCGGCAGCGGGCGTACGGAGCTGCTGCGGGCCGTCGTCGCCTCGCTGGCCGCGGCCGAGCGGCCGGACCGGCTGGGCGTCGTGCTGATAGACGGCCGGGACGGCGTCGGCGCGGGCGGCGCGCACGGCGACGGGCTGCGGGTCTGCACGGACGTCCCCCATGTCACCACCCATCTCACCGCCAACGACCCCGTCCGGATGCGGGAGTTCGCCCAGTCGCTGAGCGCGGAGCTGAAGCGGCGCGCCGAGCTGCTGGGACGGTCGGACTTCACCGAGTGGCACACGGGGCGTGCGCTGTCGGGCCGGGTGGTCGCACAGCGCGCGGCGGGCGGCGCCGGAGCCGGTGCGGGGGGCCGTGACTTCACGGGGGATCTGGACTCGCCGCCCAGTTCGACGATCCGGCTGCGGCCGGGTGCGGCCCGTCGGCAGGCCGAGGCGCAGGCCGTGCCGCCGCTGCCCCGGCTCGTCGTGGTCGTGGACGACCTGGACGCGCTGCTCTCGCCCGCGCTGGGGTCGACCGGCAGGCCCGCCGCGGGTTCGGTGATCCGCGCGCTGGAGGCCGTGGCCCGGGAGGGCGAGCGGCTCGGGGTGCATCTGGTGGCCGCCGCGGGTGTCGGGGGCCGTACGGCGGAGTCGGAGCCGGCCCGCCGGGCGACCCTGCGGGTGACGCTGGACGCGGTCACGTCAGGGCCGGACGAGCCGGCGCCTGGGCGTGGGCGGCTGACCCGGGCGGACGGGAGAGCGGTGTCGTTCCAGGGCGGCCGGGTCACGGGGCGTATCCCGCGGACGGCGACGCTGCGGCCCACGGTCGTGCCGCTGGAGTGGCACCGCATGGGCGATCCGCCGGCCCGCCGTCCGGTCCGCGAGCTGGGCAACGGGCCCACGGATCTGGCGTTGCTGGCCAGCGCGCTGGAGCGGGCGGCTCGGGAGGTCTCCGCAGCCGAAGTGCCCTCGCTTCTGTAGCGCCGGTCAGCGACATTCAGTCCGTCCGGCGATTGAGGACGAGGCCGTTCAGGCCGATAGCGGGGGTCTGGGGGCGGCAGCCCCCAGCGACGTTCACACGAACGCAGGCCCCCTGGTCACGAGGCGGTCACGATCCCCTGCTTGACAGCGGACGCGGTCTTGCCGCCCCCAAACCCAGGGCGTAGACCAGATCGCACGGGACAGCGCTCGAACGTTCGACGAGGCACGAAGAACGGGGCAGTCATGCGCAGCACGAGCAGCAGGAACCGGACAAGCAGGGCCGCACGGGCCGCGGCGGCCGTACTCGCGGGCGCCCTCGCGGTCTCGCTCACCGCATGCGGCGGCGATGGCGACAACGGCAGCGGCAACGAAGAGGGCGGGACCGGTAAGGAGACCGGCAGCACCGTCACCCTTCCCAAGCTGAACGGCGAGTCCCTGGAGGTCGCCGCCGTCTGGACCGGTGCCGAACAGGCGAACTTCAAGAAGGTCCTCGCGGAGTTCGAGAAGCGCACGGGCGCCAAGGTGACCTTCGTGCCGGCACAGGACCCGATCATCAACTTCCTCGGCTCGAAGGTCGCGGGCGGCCAGCCGCCGGACATCGCGATGCTTCCGCAGCCCGGCGCGATCAAGCAGGCCGTCGAGAAGAAGTGGGCCAAGCCCCTCGGCGCCGACGCGATCAAGGAGCTCCAGGAGAACTACTCGCAGGGCTGGCAGGACATCGGCAAGGTCGGCAGCAAGCAGTACGGCGTCTACTACAAGGCCGCCAACAAGTCCCTGATCTGGTACAACAACCAGGTCTTCGAGAACGCCGGGGCCACCGAGCCCAAGACGTGGGACGAGCTGCTCACCACCGCCCAGACCGTCTACGACTCCGGTGTCACGCCGTTCTCGGTCGGCGGCGCCGAGGGCTGGACCCTCACCGACTGGTTCGAGAACGTCTATCTCTCCCAGGCCGGTCCGCAGAAGTACGACCAGCTGGCCAGGCACGAGATCAAGTGGACCGACCCGTCCGTGAAGGACGCGCTGACCACGCTCGCCCAGGTGTGGGGCAAGAAGGACTATGTGGCGGGCGGCGCGACCGGCGCCCTCCAGACGGACTTCCCGGCCTCCGTCACCCAGACCTTCACCGGTGGCGACCAGCCGAAGGCCGCCATGGTCTACGAGGGCGACTTCGCGCAGGTCAACATCGTGCAGGCCAAGGCCGAGGTGGGCACGGACGCGAAGGTGTTCCCGTTCCCGACCGTCGGTGACACGGCGCCCGTGGTGTCCGGCGGCGACGCGGCCGTCATCCTCCAGGACTCCAAGGCGGCGCAGGCGCTGGCCACCTGGCTCGCCTCCCCGGACGCGGCGACGATCCAGGCGAAGCTCGGCGGCTATCTCTCACCGAACAAGAACGTCGACAACTCGGCGTACCCGAACGACGTCCAGCGGAAGATCGCCAAGGCGCTCATCGACTCCGGTGACGACTTCCGCTTCGACATGTCGGACCAGGCCCCGCAGGCGTTCGGCGGCACTCCCGGCAAGGGCGAGTGGAAGGCCCTGCAGGACTTCCTGAAGAACCCGTCGGACGTCGCGGGGGCACAGGCGAAGCTGGAAGCCGACGCGGCCGCGGCGTACGGAAACTGACGCGGTGGCGTCGACTGAAACGGCAGGGGGCGGCGCGCCTCCTGCCGCACCCAAGTCGCGCAGGAGCGTGACCGGCACCCGCAGGGCCGTGGCGGCGCTGTTCCTGCTGCCCGCCCTCGTGCTGCTCGGCGCGCTCGTGGTCTACCCGATCGGGTACTCGGTCCTCCGCAGCTTCTACGACCAGTCCGGCGACGGCTTCGCCGGGTTCGACAACTACCAGGCGCTCTTCACGGACGACGGCATCCGCACGGCCCTGAAGAACAACGTCATCTGGGTGGTGTTCGCCCCGACCGTCGCCACCGCGCTCGGTCTGATCTTCGCGGTGCTGACCGAACGGGTCCGCTGGGGCACGGCGTTCAAGCTGGTCGTCTTCATGCCGATGGCGATCTCGATGCTGGCGGCGGGCATCATCTTCCGGCTGGTCTACGACCAGGACCCGGACAAGGGCGTCGCGAACGCGGTGTGGGTGGGCGTCCATGACACCTTCGCGCAGGCGTCTGCGTTCCCGAAGGCCCACCCGGGCCGGGAGTCGCCGCTCGAAGCGGCGCCGGGCGGCGGCTTCATCACGAAGGCCACCGTCAGCGCCGGCACCCCGGTCTCCCTGCCCCTCGTGGGCGTCGCCCCCGACCTGATGCCGGACGACGCGAAGAAGGCCGTACAGGCGAAGGCAGATCCGGCCGGCATCACCGGCACCACCTGGCAGGACTTCACACGCGGCAAGGGCGTCGGCACGCTCGGCGGGGTCGACGCGTCCGAGCTGGGCTACGCCGGGATGAAGATCGAGGCCGTCAAGGACGGCAAGGTCGTCGCCTCCACGAACGCCGCCGACGACGGTACGTTCACGCTGCCGGCCGCCGCCGAAGGGGCCCAACTGCGGCTGCCGCCGGACAACTTCAAGGAGCCGTACAACGGCGTGGACTGGCTCGGCCCGTCCCTCGTCACGCCGTCCATCATCGCCTCGTACATCTGGATGTGGGCCGGTTTCGCGATGGTGCTGATCGCGGCCGGGCTCGCGGGCATCCCGCGCGACCTGCTGGAGGCGGCCCGCGTCGACGGCGCCAACGAGTGGCAGGTGTTCCGCAGGGTCACCGTGCCCCTGCTGGCGCCGGTCCTCGCGGTCGTCACCGTCACCTTGATGATCAACGTCCTGAAGGTCTTCGACCTGGTCTTCATCATCGCCCCGGGCTCCTCCCAGGACGACGCGAACGTCCTCGCCCTGGAGCTCTACCGCAAGGGCTTCTCCGAGGACCAGCCGGGCATCGCCAGCGCCATCGCGGTGTTCCTGCTGCTGCTGGTGATCCCGGTGATGTGGTTCAACGTGCGTAGGCTGCGGCGGGAGGTGCGGCGATGAGTTCCGATGTCGGCGGGCTCGGCAAGGGGGCGTCGGAGCCGCTCACGGTCGTGAAGGGGGAGCAGTCGCTCGGCGGGCGGCTCGCGGGGTTCGTCAGCGGTGGGCTGGTGCGGGTGTTCCTCATCGTCGTCGGCCTGTTCTGGCTGGTCCCGACGATCGGTCTGCTGCTGTCGTCGCTGCGGCCGCCGGAGGAGATGACGGTGAGCGGCTGGTGGGAGGTCTTCAGCAAGCCCTCCCAGCTCACCTTCGAGAGCTACGACAAGCTCCTCGGCAACAGCGACATCACCGACTCGATCCTCAACACCGTGCTGATCACCGTCCCGGCGACGGTCCTGGTCGTGGTCATCGGCTCGCTCGCGGGCTACGCGTTCGCCTGGATGGAGTTCCCTGGCCGCGACTGGTGGTTCCTGGGCGTGGTCGGGCTGCTGGTGGTGCCGGTGCAGGTGGCGCTGATCCCGATCGCCGAACTGTTCGGCAACATCGGCATCTTCGGCTCGCTGATCGGCGTGATCCTCTTCCACGTCGGCTTCGGGCTGCCGTTCGCCGTCTTCCTGCTGCGGAACTTCTTCGCGGAGATCCCACGGGAACTGCTGGAGGCCGCGCGCCTGGACGGCGCCGGTGAACTGCGGTTGTTCTTCCGTGTCGTGATGCCGCTCGGCGGTCCGGCGATCGCCGCGCTCGGCATCTTCCAGTTCCTGTGGGTGTGGAACGACATGCTGGTCGCGTTGATCTTCACGGATGCCGACAGCCAGCCGATCACGGTCGCGTTGCAGACCCAGGTACGGCAGTTCGGCAACAACATCGACATCCTGGCGCCCGGCGCGTTCATCTCGATGGTGATCCCGCTGGTCGTGTTCTTCGCGTTCCAGCGGCAGTTCGTGTCCGGCGTGATGGCGGGCGCGGTCAAGTAGCGGCAGGCACAGCACACTTGAGGGGGCGGACCGTCATCGGGCCGCCCCCCTTTAGCTCATCCGTGATCCCCCGTATGCCGTACCTCTCCGTAACCAAGTCACTCCATTGGCCGTTGCCGGGCAAGGCGCGCTCACCGCCCACCGTCCCGGTCGACCAAGTGGATGTCCCTTGCCCAGGTTCAGTGTCATCGTCCCCGCGTACAAGGTTCAGGCCTACCTGCACGAGTGCCTGGAGTCTGTGCTCTCCCAGTCGTACCCCGATCTCGAAGTGATCGCCGTCGACGACTGCTCGCCGGACGCGTGCGGCGCGATCATCGACGAGTTCGCGGCCCGCGACCAGCGCGTACGTCCCGTGCACCTCACCGAGAACCAGGGCCTCGGGCCGGCTCGCAACGCCGGTGTCGCGGCGGCCACCGGCGACTACCTGATCTTCCTGGACAGCGACGACACCCTCACCCCCGACGCCCTGCACGCGATCGCCGACCGGCTGAAGGAGACCGGTGAGCCGGACGTCCTGGTCTACGACTACGCGCGGACCTTCTGGACCGGCGAGACGATCCGCAACCAGGTCGCGACCCTGCTCTCGGAGGAGGGCCCGGCACCGTTCCGGCTGGCGGACCGGCCGGGGCTGCTGCGGCTGCTGATGGTCGCCTGGAACAAGGCGTACCGCCGGGAGTTCGTCGAGGAGGAGGGCTTCGCCTTCCCGCCCGGCTACTACGAGGACACGCCGTGGACGTACCCGGTCCTGATGACGGCGGAGTCGATCGCGACCCTGGACCGGGTGTGCGTGCACTACCGGCAGCGGCGCCGGGGTGCCATCCTCGGCACGGTCAGCCCCCGGCACTTCGACATCTTCGAGCAGTACGAGCGGGTCTTCGCGTACGTCGACCGGAACCCCGAACTCGACCGCTGGCGGCCGATGTTGTTCCGTCGGATGGTCCATCACCTGGTGGTGGTGTTCGCCCGGCGCGACCGTCTCCCGCGCCGCAGCCGCGCCGCGTTCCTGCGCAAGGCCCGCACCCACTACCGCCGTTACCGCTCCCCCGGCGTCCCCGTACCGCCGCGCGCCCGCGTCCACCACACCCTGGTCCGGCTGGGGCTGCACCGCACGTACCGCGCGCTGCAGCTGACGTTCTCCGTGGTCCGGCGTACCGCCAAGGTCACGGACCGGCTGCTGAAGGGCCTGCGCTCGGCCGTCCTGCGGCTGCACTACCGGATCCAGCGCGGCCTCCCCGTGCGCGCCGACCGTGCCGTGTTCGCCGCCCGGGGCGTCCGCGGTCACGGCTGCCACCCGGGCGCCCTGGAGCAGGCCTTCCGCACCCACGCGCCGCACATCCGCACGGCCTGGGTCGCCGAAACCGAGCAGACCGACGCCGTACCGTCCGGCACCCGCCGTCTGCGGCCCGGTTCGGCCGCCTACTGGACGGCCCTGGCCCGCTCCAAGTACCTCGTCCACAACGCCGGTTTCGACCGCCGTCTGGTCAAGCGCCCCGGCCAGGTCTTCGTACAGACCCAGCGGGGCACACCGCTCAAGCACCAGGGCCTGGACCTGCGGGAACGCCCGGCCGCCGCGGGTGACCTGGACGTCGACGAGCTCCTCGACAACGTCGACAAGTGGGACTACGTGGTCTCCGCCAACCGCCACTCCACCCTGACCTGGGAACGCGTCCACCCGGGCACGTACCGGACCCTGGAGTACGGCAGTCCGCGCGACGACGTCTTCCAGCAGGCGACGTCGGCGGACGTGGCCCGGATCCGTGACCAGCTCGGCATCCCCGAGGGCTCGGTGGTGATCCTCTACGCCCCCACCCACCGCGACTACCGCCGCACCCAGCGCACCGCGCTCGACCTGCCCCGCGTCCTGCGCCGCCTGGGCCCCCGCTACGTCGTCCTGGCCCGCGCCCACCACCGGCACGGCGGCCCGCTCACCGACGCCACCGAGCCCGGCCGGCTCATCGACGTCACCGACCACCCGAGCGTCGAGGCGCTGTGCCTCGCCTCGGACGCCCTGGTCACCGACTACTCGTCCCTCATGTTCGACTACGCCAACCTCGACCGGCCGATCGTCATCCACGCCGACGACGCCGAGGCGTACGAGGCCGCCCGTGGCACCTACTTCGACCTGCGGTCCTTCCCGCCGGGCGCGGTGGCGCGCAGTGAGGACGAGCTGATCGACATCTTCGCCACCGGGCACTGGCGGGGCTCGCGGTCCGTGCAGCTGCGGTCGGCGTTCCGGGAGCGGTTCTGCCCCCACGACGACGGGCGCGCCGCCGAGCGGGTCGTACGGCATGTGGTGCTGGGCGAGACCGGCTTGCCGCCGGTCGTGCCCCTGGACCGGCGCCACCCGGTGCCAAGTGCTCCGCAGGGGACGGTCATCAATCCGCGGGCCGGTGGGGGCTGGTCGCGCCCACGCGGCGGAGCCGCAAATGGACACGACCCGCGCCCCTTGGGGCACTGCCCAACCGGAGCGGACTTCGCTCGGCCGGCTTCGGTCGACGGAGGGCGTCCCCCTGCCTCCTGAAGAACCCTGCCGCCAGACCACTGACAGAAAGAGCAGTATGCCCCGCTTCAGCATCATCGTTCCGTCCCATGGGGTCGCCGGCCGGCTGTCCCAGGCGCTGGACTCGGTGCTCGGCCAGTCCTTCGGCGACTTCGAGCTGATCCCGGTCTGTGACGCCCCGGGCTCACCGGCGGCGGACGTGGCCGCCGGGTACGCCGAGCGGGACTGCCGGGTGGCGCCCGTGCACGCGCCGCCGACGGCCGGTCTGGCGGGGGCGCGCAACGCGGGGCTGCGGGCGGCGCTGGGCGACTGGCTGCTGTTCCTGGACGGCGACGACGTGCTGGTGCCGGGCGGGCTGGCGGCGCTGGACGCCCGGCTGCGCGAGACCGGTGACGTGGACGTCCTGTACTTCGAGCACGAGCGGACCCCGTGGTGGACGGGTGAGCCGAGCAATCCGGCAGCGCCGCTGCTGGCGCGGGCGCCGGGCGGGGTCTTCGCACCGCGCGAGGCGGCCGGGCTGACGGGCGTCCAGCTCCCGGCGTGGAGTGCGGCCTACCGGCGGGTCTTCCTGCTGGACCAGGAACTCACCTTCCCCGAAGGCCACTTCACCGACGTCGGCTTCGGCGGGCTGGTCGTGCTGTGCGCCGAGCGCATGGCGGTGCTGCGGCAGGTGGTCGTCCGGCATCTGCTGCGGCGGCAGGGCAACCGGCTGAACCTCCCCGGGGAGCACCACTTCGAGCTGCTCGACCAGGCCGAGCTGGTGCTCGCGCGGGCCGCCGAGCACGGGCTGTCCGCGCGACGGTTCGGTCCGTTGTTCGAGCAGCTCTTCGCCGCCGTACTGAAGACGGCCGCCCATCCGCGCCGGCTGCCGCACCGGCGCCGTGCCTTCTTCCGGCGGGCGAGCGGGCTCTACCGGCGGTACCGGCCCGCCGGGTTCCGTGCGCCGGGCGGAAGCGTCGGGGTCCAGCACCGGCTGCTGGCGCGAGGGGCGTACACGGTGTTCCGGGTGCTGCGCGGTGCCAACCAGGCCGCGCTGAGGGTCACTTCGTCCGTTCCGCGCCCGCGCGGGCTGCGCACCCGGCTGCGCTACCGCCTGCAGCTGCGCCGCCGCCTGGACCAGAACCTCGCCGTGTACTGCGCGTACTGGGGCCGGGGCTACACCTGCAACCCCGCCGCGATCCACGCCAAGGCGCGGGAGCTGGCCCCGCATCTGCGCTCGGTGTTCCTGGTCGAGCCGGACGCGGTGGACAGCATGCCGAGCGACGTGGAGTACGCGGTCATCGGCAGCCGGAAGTACTGGGACGTGCTCGCCCGCGCCAAGTACCTGATCAACAACGCCAACTTCGCGGACGCCGTGGTCAAGCGCGGAGGCAGCGTACATCTGTCGACCCAGCACGGCACCCCGCTGAAGAAGATGGGCGCCGACCAGGCGACCTACCCCGTGGTGGCCGCTGCCACCGGCAGCTTCGCCAAGATGCTGGCCCGCGTCGACCGCTGGGACTACAACCTGACCTCCAACCGGCACTCCACCCAGATGTGGGAGAGCGCGTTCCCCGCCGCGCACGAGACCCTCGAGTACGGCTATCCGCGCAACGACGCCTACTACACGTCGACCGCCGCCGACGTCGCCCGCGTCCGCCGCGAACTCGGCGTCCCCGAGGGCAAGAAGGCCCTGCTCTACGCGCCGACGCACCGCGACCACACCACCGGCTTCGAGACGAGCCTGGACCTCGACGCGCTGTGCGAGGAGATCGGCGACGAGTACGTGGTGCTGCTGCGCGCCCACTACTTCTACGACCGGGGCGGCGCGCGTGGCGGCGGCCGGGTCATCGACGTCACCGGGCACCGCTCGTCGGAGGACGTGTGCCTGGCCGCCGACGCGCTGATCACCGACTACTCCTCGATCATGTTCGACTACGCCAACCTGGACCGGCCGATCGTGGTGTACGCGGACGACTGGGAGGTCTACCGGGAGCTGCGGGGCGTCTACTTCGACCTGCTGGAAGAGCCGCCTGGGCGGGTGGCCCGGACGCCGGGGGAGCTGGCGGCCGTCTTCCGTGACGGCTCGTGGGCGGACGAGGAGGCAGGGGCCCTGCGGGCCGCGTTCCGGGAGCGGTTCTGCCAGTTCGACGACGGACAGGCCGCCGAGCGGGTCGTACGCCGGGTGCTGCTGGGCGAGCCGCCCGAGGCGATCCCGCCGGTGATCCCGCTCGCCGAGCGCATCCCCGCCCCCGCCGCCGCGACCCTCGTGAGGAACTGACGTGCCCCGCTTCAGCATCATCGTCCCCGTCTTCAAGGTGCAGGGCTTCCTGCGGGAGTGCCTGGACTCGGTGCTCGGGCAGTCGTACACCGACTTCGAGGTGATCGCGGTCGACGACCGCTCCCCCGACAGCTGCCCCGCCATCCTGGACGGCTATGCCGAGCGCGACGCACGCGTGCGCGTGCTGCACCTGCCGGAGAACGTGGGCCTCGGCCGGGCCCGTAACGCCGGCCTGGCGGAGGCGAGCGGCGACTACGTCCTGTTCCTCGACAGCGACGACTGCTACACACCGGGTCTGCTGGCTGCCGTGGCCGCGCGTCTGGCGGCGAGCGAGGACCCGGACATTCTGGTCTTCGACCACGTACGCACCCACTGGTGGGGCCGCGGCGGCCGCAGTACTGCGGCGGACCTGCTGGCCGCGGCGGGTACGGGCACCTTCAGCGTCCGCGAGAACCCGGAGTATCTGCGTCTGTTCCTGGTCGCCTGGAACAAGGCGTACCGGCGGGACTTCTTCCTGAAGCACGAGCTGTGCTACGCGCCGGGCCTGTACGAGGACGCGCCCGTCACCTACCGCTCGATGGTGCTGGCCGACCGCGTCGCCTGTCTGGAGCGGATCGGGGTGGAGTACCGGCAGCGTCGGCAGGGGGCGATCACCAGGACGCCGGGGCGGCGGCACTTCGACATCTTCCCGCAGTACGAGGGCCTGTTCACGTTCGTCGAAGCGCGGCCGGACCTGGAGTGGGCGCGTCCGCTGCTCTTCGAACGGGCCCTGGACCACATGCTGTTCGTGCTCGCGCGCGAGGACCGGGTGCGGCCCGCCGACCGGCCCGACTTCTACCGCGAGATCCGCTCCTTCCACGCCCGTCACGTCCCGGAGGGGGGCTTCACCCTGCCCGACGGATGGCGCGGCAAGGAGATGCGGCTGCTGGCGACGGCGCCCTACGCGTCGTACGCCGTGGCACGCGGGCTGCGCGAGGTGCGCCGGGTGGCGGGGGCCGGGAAGCGACGGGTGACGCGGGCGGCGTCACAGCGGGCCCAAGGGGCCTGGTACGCCGCCCGGTCGAGGCTGCCGCTCGATCCCGACCTGGCCGTGTACTCGGCGTTCTCGCATCGCGGGGTGCTGGGTGATCCGGCGGCGATCCACGCCAAGGCCCGTGAGATCGCGCCGCACATCAAGGGCGTGTGGGTGGTGCGGGAGGACGCGGTGGACGCGCTGCCGTCCGGCACCGACTTCGTGATTCCGGGCTCGCGGCGCTACCACGAGGTCATGGCGCGGGCCACGTACTGGGTGAACAACGTCAACTGGCCCGGCACCCTGGCCAAGCGCCCCGGCAGCGTCCACGTCCAGACCCACCAGGGCACCCCACTCAAGTACATGGCGGCCGACCTGCTGACCAAGCCCGGCGCCCGGCACGGGTTCGACGTGCCGAAGATGCTGTGGCGGGCCGACCGCTGGGACTACAGCCTGGTCGCCAACCGGCACTCGGAGCTGGCGTGGGAGCGGGCGTACCCGTGTCACTTCACCTCGCTGCGGACGGGCAGCCCGCGCAACGACGTGCTGGTCGACGCGGGTCCGCAGGCCGGTGAGGCCGTCCGTGCGCGGCTCGGTGTGCCCGCCGGGGACACCGTCGTGCTGTACGCGCCGACCCGCCGGGAGTACCGCAGGGGCGGGCATGTCGACCGGATCGACCTGGCCCGGTTCGCCCGGGACCTGGGCCCGGGCCACACGCTCGTCGTGCGGCTGCATCCGTCGCTGGCGCAGGGCACGGCTCGCGGGATGGGGCTGACGGATCTGCACCGGCGGGGCGTGCTGATCGACGCGACGGACGAACCGCGGGTCGAGGACGTGCTGCTCGCCGCCGACGTCCTGGTCACCGACTACTCCGCCCTGATGTTCGACTACGCCAACCTGGACCGGCCGATCGTGATCCACGCCGACGACTGGGGGGCGTACGCGGCGAGCCGGGGCGCCTACTTCGACATCACGGCCGACGCGCCGGGTCATGTGTCGTGTTCCTACCGGGAGTTGGCGTGGTTGTTCGCGTCCGGGACGTGGCAGGACGGGGAGTCGGCGCGGTTGCGGGCCGGGTTCCGGGAGCGGTTCTGCGAGTTCGACGACGGGTTGGCCGCCGAGCGGGTCGTCCGGACGCTGATGCTGGGTGAGCGGCTGTCGGAGCGGCCGGGCGGGGTGGAGCCGGGCGAGGTGGGACGGGTGCCGGCTCCGGCGGCACCGGGGGCTCACTCGATGAGGTGATGTGAGGCGGAGCCGTTGCCCCGGCCGGTCCGGCCGGGAACATACGGCAAATGCCTCAAACCCACACAGACTCCACGACCAGAGCCGCGGGCGCCTCCGTCGGCGTCCTCGTCCGGAGGACCGTGCGCGGCGCGAGTGCCCTGCGCGGCGGCCGCAGTTGGCGTCCGACGCCGTACCAGGTCTTCGGCTTCGCCTTCTTCCTGGTGATGTCAGTGGCGTACTGGGCCGTGCCGTTGTGCTGTGACGCGGGCCAGCACGCGGCGGTCGTGGAACGCCTCAAGGCGAACCTGCTCCACCCGCGCCACCCGATGGCGGACCTGCCGGGCGCTGGCAGCCCGTACTACTCGCCGTACGCGGTCGTGCAGGGCGCGTTCGCCCGGCTGACCGGGCTGGGCGGCTGGGAGGTGGTGCGGCTGGCCGGCGTGCTCAACCTGCTGGTGCTGCTGACTGGTATCGGCCGTCTCGTGCGCGTGCTGACGCCGAGGCCGTGGGCGCCGGTCCTCGCGCTGGGGGCGATGACGCTGCTGTGGGGGACCGAGCGGGCCTGGTGGAGCGGCTATCTGAACCTGATGTCGATGACCGGGAACCTCGGCTACCCGTCGGCCTTCGCCATCGGGCTGACCTTCTGGGCATGGGCGCTGACGGGAGCGCGGGCACGGGGGCAGGGGCAGGGGCGTGGTCACGGGCATCGGCCGGACCGGGGGGTGGTGCGGTACGTCGGGCCGAGCGGGCTGCCGGGTCTCGCCGGGTACGTCGGGCTGGGCGCGCTGTACGGGCTGATCCTGCTGGTCCATCCGATCACCGCGGTGGCGGCGGCGCTGGGGGCGGTGGCGTTCGTCGCCGGATGGCAGCGCGGGTGGCGGCGGGGGGCGCGGGGTGCCGTGGTGGTGCGGTGGGGGGCGACGGCGGGCACGGCGGTGCTGGTCGCCGGGGGCTGGCCGTACTTCGACGTGTTCGCGCTGGCCGGGGACAGCAGCGTCGACTGGATGCACCGTCGGCTGTACGCGGACCTCGGCGGGCAGTTCTGGCTGGCGCTGCTGGGGCTGCCGGCGCTGTGGCTGCGGTGGCGGCGGGGGTCCTGGCGGGATCCGCTGGTGCTGCTGTTCACCCTCGACTGCCTGGTGGTGGCGTACGGCTGGGTCAGCGGCCACTACACGTACGGCAGGATCCTCGGGCTCACCCTTGTGCCGCTGCAGTTCGCGCTCGCGGTGGAACTGACGGCGCCTCGGCCGTGGGGCAGGCTGCGGCAGGTGCTGGGCGGGGCGGCGGCCGTCGGGGCGTGCGTCGGGTTCCTCACCGTGCAGGGCGGGGCGGTCGTGCCGCGCGTACTGGACCCGATCGGGCTGGAGCAGCCGTCGTTCTGGCCGTCGTACGCGTGGGTGGCACGGCATGTCGCCAAGGGCGAGGTGGTCATCTCCGACGGGCACTTCGCGCCCCGCTCGCTGCCCGGATACGGGCCGAACCTCGCCGCGCCGATCTGGCCCGATCCCGCCCTGGACGAGCGGGAACGCGAGCGCCGGCTCGCCGATGTGCGCGCCTACCTCGCCCCGGACTCGACCCGCGCCGGGCGCACGGCCGTCGCCCGGCGCTACCACGCGCGCTGGCTGCTGCTGACGCGGTGGAAGCGGGTGCCGGAGGAGGCGGTGGTGGTGGCGTGGAGCCGGGAGACGGGGGAGGTGCTGGCGCGGATCGGGTGACCGTCGGGCCGGGGGTGGGTTACTCGATGACGAGGTCGACGTCGATGTTGCCGCGGGTGGCGTTGGAGTAGGGGCAGACCTGGTGGGCCTGCTCGACCAGCTTGCGGCCGGTCGCCTCGTCCAGGGTGTCAGGCAGCTCGACGCGCAGCGTCACCTTCAGGCCGAAGCCCTCGCCCTGCTTGCCTATGCCGACCTCGGCGGTGACGGCGGCGTCGGAGACGTCGACCTTGGCCGCGCGGCCGACGAGGCCGAGGGCGCTGCCGAAGCAGGCGGCGTACCCGGCGGCGAAGAGCTGCTCCGGGTTGGTGCCCTGCCCGTTGCCGCCGAGCTCCACCGGCATGGCGAGCGCGAGGTCGATCTTGCCGTCATTGGTGACGGCGCGGCCCTCGCGGCCGTGGGTGGCGGTGGCGACAGCGGTGTAGAGCGCGTCCATGGGAAACCATCCCTCTCGAGTCGAGTCACGGTCGGCGGCTCTGTCCGCGGCCGCCGCACGACCACAAGTAGAGCACACAATTCAATTGGACACAACTAAATGATGGGCACGAGCTACCCTGGAACCATGACGACCACGCCCGCGGCCGACTGGCTCCGCCTCGACCAGCAGATCTGCTTCTCCCTGAACGCCGCGTCCCGCGCCTTCGGCGGCGTCTACCGCGTGGTCCTGAAGGACCTCGGACTCACCTATCCGCAGTACCTGGTGATGCTGGTGCTCTGGGAGCACGGCGACCTGCCCGTGAAGAAGCTCGGCGAACACCTGCGCCTCGACTCCGGCACCCTGTCGCCACTGCTCAAGCGGCTGGAGGCGGCGGGCCTGGTACGCCGGGAGCGCAGCGCCCGCGACGAGCGCTCGGTGGATGTGCGGCTGACCGAGGAGGGCACCGCGCTGCGCGAGCGCGCCCTTCAGGTGCCGCGCCGGATCGCCACCGCGACGGGCTTCGACGTGGACGAGATCCGCGCACTGCGGGCACGGCTGGACCAGCTCACCGAGGCGCTGGACGCCGCGGCGGCGGAGGAGGCGGCGGCAGAGGCGGCAGCTAGGCGCGGCGC
This sequence comes from uncultured Streptomyces sp., assembly GCA_965653385.1. GTDB lineage: Bacteria > Actinomycetota > Actinomycetes > Streptomycetales > Streptomycetaceae > Streptomyces. The sequence continues at coordinate 14,954 of CBFGZZ010000152.1, forward strand.
GTAGCCGGCCGGGGTTTCGCGCGGCCGTAGGGGCGGTGAGGCCGCCGCCTGCGAAACGCCGCCGCGCGCGAGTGAACCCGCCTTCACCTCCCGACGTCTTCCGGAACGCGCCCCAAGTCCCCCCTAACGGGCGATTGCGCATTATTCCTACGATTCCGGAACGTGGCCCCCATGCACGCTCACGCCTCCCGCACCGCGCGCGCCCCACAGGTCGGTGTCATCGTCATCGGCTACAACGACGCCGCACATGTGACGACCGCCGTCCGCTCGGCACTGGCGCAGGGCCCCGTAGTCCGTGAGGTCGTCGCCGTGGACGACTGCTCGACGGACGACAGCGTGGACCGGCTGGCCCGCCTCGCCGCGACCGAGCCGCGCCTGAAGGTGGTCCGGCGCCGGGTCAACAGCGGCGGTTGCGGCAGCCCGCGCAACACCGGGCTCGACCGGGTGACCTCGCCGTATGTGATGTTCCTGGACAGCGACGACGTACTGCCGCCGGGCGCGGTGGACGCGCTGCTCGCGGCGGCGACGGGGGCGGACGCGGAGGTGGCGGGCGGGCTGTGCGTGCGGCGGGAGCTGCCCGGGGGGCGCGAAGTGCCCTGGCAGGCGCCCCTGTACGCCACGCACGCCGTCATCGAGCATCCCGCCCAGCGCCCGCGCCTGGTCCACGACACCCTCTGCGTGAACAAGCTCTACCGCACCGACTTCCTGCGCGAGAACGGCATCCGCTTCCCCGAAGGCCGCTTCCCCTACGAGGACTTCGTCTTCACCGCGCGCGTGCTCGCCGCCCGGCCGCGCATGGCCCTCGTCCCCGACCGGGTGTACGTCTGGCACGTGCGCCGCTCGGCCGACCGGCTGTCGATCTCCCTGGACCGCGCCGGCATCGCCAACTGGCGGGCGCGCACGGAGGCGAGCCGGCTGGCGTACGAGATCCTGCTGGGCGCCGGACAGAAGGATCTCGCGCGGGAGGCACGCGCCAAGTTCCTCGACCACGAGCTGCGGATGTACGCCCGTGAGCTGGGGTTGCACGACGAGCGGTACCAGCGCGCGTGGTGGGCGCACACGCGGGCGTGTCTCGCGGAGTACGACGCGTCCGACTGGGCCCACAACCCCACGGCGCCCGGCCGTCTCATCGGCCGCGTCGTCCTGGCCTCCCCCGACCCCCGCGACCTTCCCCGGCTGAGGGACCTGGCCTCCCGCCCGGCCCGCCTCCTCCCGCCGTACGCCCGCTCCCCCGACGGCACTCCCGTCTGGTCGGCCGACCTGCCCGATGTCACCCTGGAGCCGCTGCTGACCCGCCCCGTCCACGTCCTTCCGCTCGCCGTCGATGCGGAACTGCGCCCACGCGCGCGTACCGCACTGCTGCGCCTGCGCCTGCACGAGCTGTACGGCAGGGTGGCGCAGGCGGGGCCGGAGGCGCTGGAGGTGGAGTGGCGGTGCCGGGAGACGGGGGTCGCGGCGGGGGCGGGGGCGGGTACGAGGGTGGCGCTCGGGGCGTGCCCCGCTGACGGAGACGGTGTCCGGTCGGCGGAGGTGACGGTGGACTGGGCGGCGTTCCGGGCGGGCACGTGGGATCTCCGGCTGCGCGTGCGCTTCCGGGGCGGCGCGTACCGCGAGGTCACGGCGCACGCGGTGACGGGTGCCGGTCTGCTGCGCCGACGTGCCGCGATCGGCGCCGGTCACGCCGTGGTCCTCGTCCAGCCGTACGCCACCCACTCGGGGGCGCTGGCGCTGCGTGTCGCCCACGGTTCACGGGGGGTCATGTCGGTTGTCCGCGGCAGAATCCGCCGCCTGCTTCACTGTCACTGACTTCACTTGTCACGAGGGGACGGCCGCACATGACCTGGCTGATCACCGGCGGCGCCGGTTACATCGGAGCGCACGTCGTACGGGCGATGACCGAGGCGGGCGAGCACGCCGTGGTGTACGACGACCTGTCCACCGGCATCGCCGACCGCGTGCCGGACGGCGTCCCGCTGATCGTGGGCTCCACCCTGGACGGCGAGCGCGTCGCCCGCGCCCTCACGGACCACGGCGTGACCGGCGTGGTCCACCTGGCCGCGAAGAAGCAGGTCGGCGAGTCGGTCGACGTCCCGCTGCACTACTACCGGGAGAACGTCGAGGGCCTGCGCGTCCTGCTGGAGGCCGTGACGGCGGCGGACGTGCCGTCCTTCGTCTTCTCCTCCTCGGCGGCGGTGTACGGCATGCCGGACGTCGACCTGGTGACGGAGGAGACGCCGTGCGTGCCGCTGTCGCCGTACGGCGAGACCAAGCTGGCGGGCGAGTGGCTGGTCCGGGCGACGGGCCGCGCGACGGGCCTGTCCACGGCGTCGCTCCGCTACTTCAACGTCGCCGGCGCGGCCACCCCGGAACTCGCCGACACCGGCGTCTTCAACATCGTCCCCATGGTCTTCGAGAAGCTCACCGAGAACGCGCCCCCGCGCATCTTCGGCGACGACTACCCGACCCCCGACGGCACCTGCATCCGGGACTACATCCACGTCGTCGACCTCGCCGAGGCCCACGTGGCCGCGGCCCGCGCCCTGCGCTCCTCCCCCGGTCACGCCCTCACCCTCAACATCGGCCGCGGAGAGGGCGTCTCGGTCCGCGAGATGATCGACCTCATCAACGCCGTCACCGGTTACGACCGCCCCCCGACCGTCACCCCCCGCCGCCCCGGCGACCCGGCCCGCGTCGTCGCCTCCGCAGACCGCATCGCCACCGAACTGGGCTGGAAGGCCAAGCACGACGTCCAGGACATGATCGCGTCGGCGTGGGAGGGCTGGATCCGGCTGCATCCGGAGGCGGCGCGTGACTGAGCCTGGGATTCGCCGGGTCCACCGCCTGCCCCCTCCGTCCCGTACGGACCGTGCCCTCGGCGCGGTCGTCGGCTCCGCCGTCGGCGACGCTCTGGGCGCGCCCTTCGAGTTCGGGCCGGAGGGCGCCTTCTCCGCCCGCTTCCCGGCGCCGGGCCACGGCGACGAGATGTGCGGGGGCGGCGGCTGGGGCCCCGGCGAGGCGACCGACGACACGCAGATGGCCGTACTCGTCGGCGAGTCACTGCTGGAATGCGGCGGGCTCGAACTCCCGGACGTCTTCCGCCGCTTCCAGCGCTGGGCGGCTGCCGAGCCGAAGGACATGGGGCTGCAGACCGAAGCCGTACTGAGCAGCGGCGACCCCTGGGACACGGCCGCGGCCCTGCACTTCCAGGTCAGCCAACGGGCGGCGGGCAACGGCGCGTTGATGCGGGCGGCGACCTCCGCCGTGCACTTCGCCCACGCCGGACGCGAGGCCACCATGGACGCCGCCCGCCGGCTCGCCGCCCTCACGCACGGGGACCGCGCGGCCTGGGAGGGCACGGCCGTCTTCCACGAGCTGGTCCGGGTCGCCCTGTCCGGCGACGACCCCGTGGCCGCTGTCCCGGACACCATCGAGGCCGTCCACCCCGACCACCGCGACCGCTACGCCACCGTCCTCGCCCCGACCTGGCACCCGGACCGGGCCACCGAGTTCAACGGCGCCGTCTGGCCCTGCCTCGGCTCCGCCGTCTGGGCCCTGCGCACCACGTCCTCCTACGAGCACGCCGTACGCGCCGCCCTCGACCTCGGCGGCGACACCGACACGGTCGCGGCCGTCACCGGCGGCCTGGCCGGGGCGGTGTACGGCATCGACGCCGTGCCGGAGCGGTGGACGGCGGCGCTGCATGTGCCGTTGCCCGGGTTCGGCGGGCGAGTGGTGCGGGTGGGCGAGTTGGAGGAGCTGGCGCGGCGGCTGAGCAGCGGCTAGGAGTTGTTCAGGTACGTCAGGACGGCCAGTGCTCTCCGATGCCCGCTGTCGCTCTGTGACAGCCCCAGCTTGAGGAAGACGTCGCCGAGGCGATCAGCGCGCAGCGTACTCACAGTGCCTTGAGCGCCTGCGTGGTGGACCTGGTCAGGGCGTCCAGATAGCCCTTCGGCAGCTTCCGGCCGCGGGCCACCACCATCCGCCAGTACAGCGGGCCCGAGATCAGGTCGAGGGCCAGCTCGTCGTCCAGGCCCGCACGCACCTCGCCGCGCTGCGCCGCCCCGACGAGGATCTTGCTGGCGACGCCCTCCTGGCCCTGCTCCAGCGCCTTCTGCAGCGCCTCGGCGATCTCCGGGTTGCGGGCCGCCTCCGCCTGGAGGTCGGGGATGATCTGCGAGACGACGGGGTGTCGCAGGGCACGCGAGGTCACCTCGTACAGCATCCGCAGGTCGCCCTCCAGCGAGCCGGTGTTCGGCGTCGGCAGCCCCATGACCGCGACCGCCGACACCACGTCGAGGACCAGGTGCAGCTTGGAACGCCAGCGCCGGTACACCGCCGTCTTGCCGACCCCCGCGCGGCGCGCGATGCCCTCTATGGACATCCGCGCATAGCCGACGGCCGCCAACTCCTCGAAGACAGCCGCCCGGATGGCCTCCGTCACGTCCTCGCGGAGTACGGCCGCCCCGGCGGGGGTCCGGCGGCGCGGGCCCGTCCGGGGCTGGTCGGCGTTCGTCGTCATGCGGACAGCATAGGGCGTAGCGACGATACGGTCCCGTCCTCACGAAGGCCCTCGCGGGCGTAAAACGTCGCGCACGTCACGACGAAACGGTTGCGTTCCGACGCCATCCCGTCCTACGCTCACGTTGCGACGATACGGTCCCGTCCCGACGTAAGGAAACGTGAAGAGTCACGTAAGAGAACGGAACGTCGCAGCACCCCCGGATCCCGGATCCCGGGCCCCGGACC
>CBFGZZ010000153.1:0-19421 GCA_965653385.1 uncultured Streptomyces sp.
CTCCCGCAGAACCGACGCCAGCTCGGCCCGCAGCAGGCTGATCTCGTCCGGGTCGTCCGCCGTCATGATCCGCCCGGCGATCAGCGAAGCGGGTGAGCCCGGCGCGCCGGAGACCGGTGGTCCCGGCCGGAAGCGGTTCAGGTGGGAGCGCTCATAGGGGTCGGGGACGATTTCCGCGATCTGGACGGGATCGAGGAAGGCCGCCAGGGCGCCGGCGCTCTCCCATGGGTCTTCGGCCAGCCGCAGCAGGAATCCGCGCTGGCGTCCACGCCAGTTGCGCGGACGCAGGTCCAGTCCCGCGTCCAGCAGACCGCGCGCGCCTTCGGGCATACGGCGGGCTCGCAGCAGAGGGGCGTTCTTCTCGTCGCCGGCGAACTGCTTGAGCTCTTCGGCGAGATACAGCCAGACCACTGCTCGGTAGCGGTTGAGGTACCACTTCACCGGCACGACCAGCCCCAGGCGGGCGAGGCGAGTGAACCTGCCGGGCGGTACGTCCATGACGTCCGCGCCCTCCGTCGTGCCCACCACCTGCACACGGTGCTGCAGCGACTCGGGAAAGCCCTCCCCCGTACGCACCCGCTCGATCTCGGCCCGTGGGACGCGCCTGCCTCCGCCTCCTTCGTCAGGCACCGTCAGGACGAGTCCGAGGTGGACGGCGAGGTCCAACTCGCCTCGCTTCAGTCCGAGTTCCCGGGCCGCGCGGCTGGGTGTGAAGGAGAGGCGGTGCGATGCGGTGATGGTGTCGGACATGGTCGGTCTCCCCCGTGGAGTCAGATGCTCACGCTCTGTGCGCTCGCGATGACAAAACCGTAGCCGCTCCGCCGGAACTCGTGGCGGGCCTGTGGATAACTCCGCGGGGGATGGCGAACCAGCAGGTCAGAGCTCTGTTGCCGGTTTCCGTTCGGGCTGACGGGCATCCACGTCGAGGTGCTCACCGACCCGGTTGACGAGCAGGGTCATCTCGTAGGCGATCTGGCCGATGTCGGCTTCAGCCGCGCTGAGCACGCACAGACAGCTACCGGTGCCCGCCGCGGTGACGAACAGCACGGCGTCGTCGAACTCGACCATCGTCTGGCGGACTCTCCCCGCGCCGAAGTGCCGGCCCGAGCCCTTGGCCAGGCTGTGCAGTCCGGACGAGACGGCGGCGAGGTGCTCTGCGTCCTCGCGTCTCAGTCCCGTGCTCGCACCTGTCACCAGACCGTCGTTGGACAGTACCAACGCGTGTCGTACATGATCGACGCGTTCTGTCAGGTCGTCCAGGAGCCAGCCAAGTCCCTGGTTCTGCGCCATGATCCGGTCTCCCCGTGTAGATGTCTCCCCCTGCGCCGGAGGATCTCTTCGCCACCCTTCCCGACGATCCGGCCCATGGGCAAGGAGGATGGGGGCATGGCGCAGAAGATGACCGATGAGGAATGGCGGGCCTTCGTCTCGCAGGGCACCCGCACCGCGAAGCTCTCGACCGTGCGGGCCGACGGCAGTCCCCATGTGACGCCGATCTGGTTCGTGCTCGACGGGGACGAACTGGTGTTCAGCACCGGCGAGTCGAGTGTGAAGGGCCGGAATCTGGCACGGGACGGCCGGGTGGCCTTGTGCGTGGACGACGACCGGCCGCCGTACGACTTCGTGGTACTGCAGGGACACGCCGTGATTTCGGAGGATCTCGATGAGTTGCGGCACTGGGCCGGTCGCATCGGGGCTCGTTACATGGGCGAGGAGCGCGCGGAGGAGTTCGGGGCGCGCAACGGTGTGCCGGGTGAACTCCTGGTCCGCGTCAGGATCGACAAGGTGTTGGCGGAGAAGGCCGTCGCTGACTGACCGCTGGCCGAACGCAGGTCAGCCCACGGAGTCCAGCAGCCGGGCGGTGTGCATCCGCCCGGCGTACTCGACGAGTCGAATCAGTACTTCCTTGCCCGAGTCGCGGTCCCGGGCGTCGCACAGCACGACCGGTGTCCCCTGGTCGAGGTCGAGGGCGCGCGAGACGTCCTGGGCACCGTAGGTCCGTGCGCCCGCGAAGCAGTTGACGGCCACGACGAACGGGATGTGCCGGTGCTCGAAGTAGTCCACCGCCGGGAAGCAGTCCTCCAGGCGCCGGGTGTCCGCGAGGACCACGGCGCCCAGCGCTCCCTGCGAGAGCTCGTCCCACAGGAACCAGAACCGGTCCTGGCCGGGGGTGCCGAAGAGGTAGAGGGACAGGCCGGAGCGGATGGTGATGCGCCCGAAGTCCATGGCGACCGTCGTGGTGACCTTCTGGTCCACGCCCTCGGTGTCGTCCACCAACTGCCCGGCTTCGCTGAGCAGTTCCTCGGTGCGCAGCGGCCTGATCTCGCTGACCGCGCCGACCAGGGTCGTCTTGCCGACGCCGAACCCGCCGGCGACAAGGATCTTCAACGCCAGCGCGGCGGTCTCGCCGTCGGAGGCGTCGGGGTGCTCGGAGACCATCGATCACTTCTCTCGGGAGTACCGGCATCGGTCGACGTCACGGTGCGAAGTCAGCATCATGACAACTGCGGCTTCCCTTCGTGGGGTTGGACCGTTTTTGGCTGGTTCTGAAAGGGACGTCTACAGCGCCCGCAATCCTTCGATCACCTCGCGCAGAATCCGTTCGTCGGGAAGCTGCGCGGGCGGTACCGGACGGCTCACGGTGACGCGGCCCTGCTCCAGGAGGTCACCGAGGAGCACCCTGACGACCCCGACGGGCAGATCGGCACCCGCGGCGAGTTCCGCGACCGACTGCGTCTCGGGTCGGCAGAGTTCGACGAGGGCCCGGTGTTCCGGCCCGAGCGCGGTGTCGTCGTCGGCGCCGGGTGCGGTGGCGTCGAGTGTGACGAGAGCGATCAGATCGAACCGGACCCCGGTGGGACCGGGTTTGGTGCGTCCGCCCGTCATGGCGTACGGGCGGACGAGGGGCCCGGCCTCGTTGTCGTACCACTGGCTGCCCGGCTCACGCGGGGCGTCCGTCGTGTCCTCGGTCATCTGCTCGGGCCGCCCTTCCGGTTCATCCCGCGGCGGGCGGGCGTGCGGCGCCGCGCGGGGGCGTGTAGAGGTGCTCCCCGACGCGCTTGACCAGCCGTGCCATCTCGTACGCCACCAGTCCGATGTCGGCGGTGACTGCGGTGAGGACCGCGAGGCAGGAGCCGTCGCCTGCCGCGGCCACGAACAGGAACGCCTCGTCCATCTCCACCATGGTCTGCCGTACGCCCCCTGCCCCGAAGTGCCGGCCCGCCCCCTTGGCCAGGCTGTGGAAGCCGGAGGCGACCGCGGCCAGGTGCTCGGCGTCCTCGCGCCGCAGGTCCGTCGAGGCGCCCACGGCGAGGCCGTCGTTGGACAGCACCACAGCGTGTTGTACCTCGCTCACCCGCAGCACCAGGTCGTCCAGCAGCCAGTCGAGTTCACCGGACCTCCCCCACTCCCGGCTCCGCTCGCTCGGGGGAACTCCCATGCCGGGCCTCATGCTCGAATCCTGGATCATGCGAGGTCTCCTTCGCTGCCGTCGCTGTGCTCTGCGGAATCGGGTGCGTCCCCGCGGCCGGGCTGCCTGCCGCCGCCGCGCGCCCAGCCGTCGCGGTAGGCCGCCATGCGGTCCCTGACGAGTTCGGGAGTGCGCCGGTCGTCGTCACGGGTGGTGGCCGTTGCCGCTTGTTCCTCGTGGCGCCCCTCGCGCAGTTGGGGGGCGAGACTCGCCTGGCGTACGCGGCGAGGGAGGTCATCGGAGGCTTCGGAGTCGTCCGGGGGGCGATGCAGTCGCAACGTGGTGACTCCGGGGGGTGGAGTGTCGGTTCGGGGCTCCGCCGCGGCCGGCGCGGAAGCCACCAGCGCGGGCCGGTCGGCGACCGCGTGGACGGGCTCCTGGTGCCGGTCGGCGGCGGGCACGCGCGCGTACTCGTGTTCGGCGGGCCGGTCGGCGTGCGCCTTCTGCGGGCGGGAACGTTCCGCCGTGGTGGTGTGCAGCAGGGCCGTGGGCAACAGGACGACCGCGGTGGTGCCGCCGTAGGGCGAGGCACGCAGGTGCACCTTGATGCCGTGCCGGGACGCGAGCCTGCTGACCACGAACAGTCCGAGGCGGTCGCTGTCGAACAGGTCGAGCGCCTCGGACTGTTCGATGCGCCGGTTGGCCTCGGTGAGCGTTTCCTTGCCCATGCCGAGACCACGGTCCTCGACCTCGACGGCGTAGCCGTTGCCGACGGGTTCGCCGGTGACGCGCACGCGCGTGTGGGGCGGTGAGAACTGCGCGGCGTTCTCGATGATCTCGGCCAGGAGGTGGGTGACGTCGGCGACGGCCGCGCCGACGACGGACGCCTCGGGGAGCTGCCGTACCTCCACGCGCGCGTAGTCCTCGACTTCGGAGACGGCCGCGCGGACCACATCGGTCAGGGAGACCGGCATCCGCCACGCCCGCCCGGGCGCTGCCCCGGAGAGGATGATCAGGCTCTCGGCGTGGCGTCGCATGCGGGTGGTGAGGTGGTCGAGCCGGAAGAGGTCGCTCAGCTCGTTCGGGTCGTCGGAGCGCCGCTCCATGCTGTCCAGCAGGCTCAGTTGGCGGTGCACGAGGACCTGGCTGCGGCGGGCGAGGTTGACGAAGACGCCGGAGATGCCGCTGGCGAGCTCGGCGCGCTCCACGGCGGCACGCAGGGCGGCGCGGTGGACGGTGCCCAGGGCCTCGCCGACCTGGCCGGTCTCGTCCTCGGCGGGCGGCCCGGTCGGTGCCTCGGCGTCGACGTCGATCTCCTCACCGGCACGCAGTTTCCGCATGGCCTCGGGGAGTTTGCGCCGGGCGATCTCCAGGGCGCTGTTGCGCAGGCTCACCAACTCCACGACGAGGCCGCGGCCGATGCGTACGGAGATCACCAGTGAGGCGGCGACGGCAGCGAGGCCGAAGAGGACGGCGGCGCCGGCCGGGGTGAGCAGACCACGGGTGAACGGGTCGGCGCGGCCCGCGACATCGCGCCCGGCGTCCTGCTCGACCGTCCGCATCGCGTCCTGCACACGTATGTGTGCCTTGCTCCAGGTGGCTTCGGCCGCGGCGTCGATCGCGCGTGCGCCCGGTACGGTGGCGAGGACCTTGTCCTCGACGGCGGCCAATGCCGCGTAGTCGCCGCCTGCGGCGAGGCTCCGCCAGGCCGCGCGTTCCGGACCGCGCAGGTCGGCCACGGCGGACTCGGTGAGGGTACGGCGGGTGTCGACGGCGCCGGTGAACAGCCGCAGCCGCTCTCCGTCGAGACGCCCGGCGAGGCGTGCGCTGTCCAGCACCACGTCCTCCTGGGCCAGCGCCTCGCCCGCGCGGGCGAACTCGAGCAGTACGCGCGCGTCGGAGCCGAGTTCGGCGTCCTGGATGCCGGTGAGCGCGCCGCCCACCGAGAACGCGCTCGCGATGGTCTTCGTGTACCGCCCGTACGCCTCGTCCCAGCCCGAGCGACGGTCGAGCACGGCGCTCCGCACGGTGCTCAGTCGCTCGGCGCCGGTGACGAAGGCCTCCAGCCGGCGGGCCACTGCGGCGGGGAGTTCCCCGCCGTCGGCGACGGTGTTGCGGTCGCCGAGCCGTAGCCGCGCCACCGCCTTGTCGGTGTCGTCGGCGAGCTTCTTGTAGTCGTCGCTCGATCCTGCCGACGGGTCGGTCGCGTAACGCACCGCGGCCTCTCGTTCGGCCTGGAGGGCGGCGACGGCGGCCGCGGCCGGAGATCTGATCTCGGTGTCCACGCGCTGCAACTGGCGCAGCCTGGAGACGTCCTGTGCGGTGCTGACGGTCGCGTAGGCCCACAGGGCCAGCAGCGAGACGACGGGCACCATCAGCAGGCAGACGATCTTGGCGCGGACGGTGCGCGGACGTATGCGCCAGCGCTCCGCGCGTGTGGGCGCGTCCTGCGGCGTTCCGCCCAGGGGCTCCTCGGGGCCTTCGTCGGCGGGAGGTCCGGCGTGGGCTCGGCGGCCGCGCACGAGGGGCTGGGACGGCTGCTGGGCGCCGACTGCGGTGGTCCTACGGGGTGTACGCATGGCCTCCTCGCTCGGAAGTGGTTCGGGCGTGCTGTGCCAGGCCGTCGCCGGTCCGGATCCGCCGCTAGCCGGCGACGCTCTCGACCGGTCCCTGGGCCGACGCGGATGCCGCACGCTCCCCCGTGGCGGGCGACAACGCGACGAAGGCCGAGGTCAGGAAGAGGTAGGACCCGAGGCCGACGGCGAGGGGGAAGATGAACTGCATCGCCGTGGCCCCGGGCAGAACCGCGCCGGCCGGCGTGACATTCACGCTCACCGCGAACATCCCGGTGTAGTGCATGCTGCTGACCGCCGCGCCCATGATCAGTGAGGAGACGGTGACGGCGACGGGCGACTTGATGTTGAGCGCGGCCCACAGGGCGGCAGTCGCCGCAACGATGGCGATCAGCACGGAGAGGCCGACGAGAACAGGGTCGTAGCTGACGTCGCCGTGCAGCCGTACGGCGGCCATGCCCAGGTAGTGCATGCTCGCCACGCCGAGCCCGGTGGTGAGCCCGCCGAGGAAGAGCGCGCGGGTGCGGTCACGGCTGTATCCGACGGCGAAGACGCCGCCGCAGACGACAGCCATGGCGACGAGGAGGCTCACGATGGTGAGCGGCACGTCGTAGCGGATGTCGGTGCCGCTGACGCTGAAGCCGAGCATGGCCACGAAGTGCATGGTCCAGATGCCGGTTCCGATCGCCGAGGCGGCGGTGACGAGCCAGTTGCGGCGTGACCGGCCGGTGGCGCCGAGCGCGCGGACGGTGCAGCGCAGCCCCAGCGCGGCGCCTGTGCACGCCATCACGTACGACAGCACGGGGGTCAGCCAGCCGAGAGCGGCGTGGTCCAGGTGTCCCATGGCCCCGGGACGCTAGTCGGGGCATGGGCGCGCGAAGGGGGCGCATTTCGAAAGCTGTTGGAATATGACGCAGAGGTGCAGCGGAACGATCGCGTCACGCTCGAACATGTGCACAGCGGTGTCATCCGTGCCGGTGAGGGATCATGCGGAACATGAGCGACGACCACACGCATGTGCAGGAGTTCTTCACAGCCCGCGCCGCCGCCTGGGACAGCAGGTTCCCCGACGACGGGCCCGCCTTCGCGGCCGCGGTCGCCGAGCTCGGGCTGCGCGAGGGGGACCGCGTGCTCGACGCGGGCTGCGGCACGGGGCGCGCCCTGCCGCCGCTGCGTGCCGCCGTGGGGCCCTCGGGAGTGGTTCTGGGCGCCGATCTGACCCCGGCCATGCTGGAGGCCGCCGTACGGGCGGGACGTGGCGCGGACGGGCAGTTGCTGCTCGCTGACGTGGCCGCCCTGCCGTTGCGGCCGGAATCGCTCGACGCCGTGTTCGCGGCCGGCCTCGTCGCGCATCTGCCCGACCCCGCCGAGAACCTGCGCGAGTTGGCCCGCGTGGTGCGTCACGGCGGCATGCTCGCGCTGTTCCACCCGATCGGCAGGGCGGCGCTCGCGGCACGGCAGGGCCGGCGGATCACCCCGGGTGATCTACGGGCCGAGCCCAATCTCCGGCCGTTGCTGGCCGGTTCCGGGTGGCGCATGACGTCGTACGTGGACGAGGACGACCGCTTCCTGGCGCTGGCCGTCCGGGATTCCTGACGCCTCCGGATTCCTGACGCCTCAGCCCTGCCCGGCGACGGCGGCCACGAAGGCGTCCGGGTTGTCGAGCATGACGTTGTGGCCGGCACCGGGCACGGTCACCATGCGCACGCCCGCGGCCTCCAGGGCCGCACCGCCGGCGAGTTCACCGGTGAGCTCGCCCTGAAGGAACACACGGTCGATCGGCAGACCTTCGAGAATGTCCCGCATGATCGGGTCGGAGCCCCGCCTCAGCCATATCGCGCTGCGATGGAGGGCCCGAGGGTCGGCCAGCCGCATGGTCGACGCCCACAGCGGTCCGACCGCCTCCAGCACGCGCGCGTACGCCCCGCCGACGAACTCATCCTCCGCGTAGGCCGTGATCCATGCGCTCCCCGCGGCGGGCGGGGGCGACGCGTCGAGGTTGGCCTCGGTGAGGACCAGCCGGGAGACGAGGTCGGGCCGACGGTGTGCCAGCACGAGGGCGACGGAACCGCCCATGCTGTGCGCGATCAACTCCGCGCCGCTCTCCCCCGCGGCGTCCAGGGCCGCGGCCAGGGCGTCGGCGTGGTCCTCCAGTCGATAACCGAAGTCCTCGGGCCGGTCGCTGATGCCATGGCCCGGCAGGTCGACGAACAGGCTCCGCCGGCCCGCGAGTTCGGGTCGTGCGGCGATATGGGCGTGGTACACGGAGGAGACCGACCCCAGCCCGTGCACGTACACGCGCGCGGGTCCCTTCCCCGACGTCTCCGTCCAGCGGATGCAGCTGCCCTTGCCGTCGAACTCGGTCTGCCTCATCGGGTCCTCCCCTTGGAGCCTTGTCGCCATGACTCGACGGCCGACTCTCGCCAGCCACCGCCGGCTCTGGCCACGCCTGGCTCTGGCCACGCCGTTCCGTTCGCCAAGGATATACATCGTTACCGATGTATCAATACGTCGATGTACCCCGTCTTGGATATACAGCCGAGGCGAGAGAGAATGCGGCCATGCTGGAGCTCGCCATCCTCGGATTCCTCTACGACACCCCGCTCCACGGCTACGAGCTGCGCAAACGCCTCACGGCGCTGACAGGGCACGTGAAGCCGGTCGCCGAGAGCACGCTGTACCCCGCGATCAAACGGCTCGAGAAGGCGGGCCTGCTCGCCCGGTCCACGGAACCCGGCTCCGTGGCCGCGCCACGTCACGTCCTGACGCTGACCGAATCGGGCCGGCAGGAACTGCGTCACCGACTCGCCGAGCCGGACCCGCGCGACATCAGCGACGAGAACCGGTGGTTCACGGTGCTCGCCTTCCTGCGGCACCTGGGGGACGCGCCCGCCCAGTCGGCCGTCCTGCGGCGTCGACTGGCCTTCCTCGAAGAGCCCGCGAGCTTCTTCTACGACGGTGACCGACCATTGCGCGCGGAGGAGCTGGACGACCCCTTCCGGCGCGGTCTGCTGACCATCGCGCGGGCCACCTCCAGGGCCGAACTCACCTGGCTGCGCGAGACGATCGCCTCACTGGACGGCTGACGGAAAGCGCTTCACAACGCCGTCCCCCTTCTGTCGCCGAAGCTCCAACTCTAGGTTGGACACTGGAAGATGGAGATCAATCGGATCAGCCACACAGGGGGAAGGCGGTCACCATGTGGGACAGGGTGCGCAAGGCGTGCGCGAGATTCTTCCGTTCCCCGCACGCGGATGAGGACAGCAACCGCGAGGTGCGCACGCACAAGGAGAAGCGCACGCACAATCTCTTCGAGGCCGCGGCGGTGTACGTGTCTGCCTGCGCGGAGGACGACCAGGATCAGATCGACGAGGCCTCCGGATGGGTCTCTCCCGAGGCGCTGTCGTTCGGAGTGAGCGAGCTGGCGTGCCGGGCGGTCATCGCGCTCGCCCGGGAGCGCGACGAGTCGCCGCAGACCGTCGCCCGGACCCTGCTCGGGCTCCCGGCGGCCTGACACTGTGGACGATCTCGGTCGATTCGCCCCGACCGGTCGGAAAGCTGCAGCTCGGGTGTGCCGGGGAGTCGTGACAAGCGGCTTCCGATCGCACTAGGGTGCGCGCCGATGGACGAACCGATGGGGAGGCTGGGATGGCCGGGACGGACGAGGAGGCCGTCGCCGCCGCGGACGATGCGCTCTATGTGCTCACGGCGGTGTTGCTGACGCCGGCGAAGTTCCCGAGCGTGCTGGGCGACGACTACCCGGAGGCCTGCGCGGCGCTCGGCCTCGCGCCGCTCGCCGACGGGTACGGCCTGGTCCTGGGACAGGACGGCGACGGAGCCCGGTGGACGGTCGTCATCGACGACGTCTCCCTGGTCGCCGTCGCCATCGCGTCCTGGGACTGCGGCATGGAATACGACCTGTCACCCGACGAACGTACGGTCGTGGCCGCACTGCCGGGCTGGCCTCTCGCGGTCGCCGTCGCCGCCCCCAACGTGCCGGATCCGCACGATCCCGACCCCGAGGTCGCGGACGGTCCGCCGTTGGCGCCACCGGACACGAGCGTGTGGGGGCCGGCCCAGCGGCGCCTGGGCGCCGACGAGATCGCCTTGCAGTGGGCGATCTGGCGCGAGCAGATCGACGACACCGACTTCGCGGCGCCGGGCGGCGGGGCGGCGGCCTACACCGAGGGCGCGGGCGCCAGCGAACTCGAAGGCGAAGGAGCGGAGAAGGGCGACCGGGGCGAGCCCCGGGGTGGCCACAGCGGCATCCGGCGGGTCCTCGCGGAGGCGCGCGCCTACGTGGACTCCCCGCCGCCCCTCGGCCGTGTCCGGTCCTCGTTCGCCCCCGGTGACGCGCGGACCCTGCGTGCGGACGGTCCCGGCTGGTCGCTCGTCGCCAGGACCGACGACATCGCGTTCGTGCTCCTCGACGACGAGCCGGGCGAGGTCCTGCCGGTTGGTCGCGGACCGGAGCTGCCGGGGCTGCTTGAAGCGCTCGACAAGATGGCAGTACGTCCCAGCTGAGCCGCGCACCGGACGGCACGACAGCGGCCCGGAACAGACCGGAACAGACAGACCGGTGTTAGACGACCCCATTTCGCGATGGCGTTCCATGTGGTCCCGACCCATGGATGGCGGCGAGCCAGGACCGCACCATGAGGCAGCCTTCACGGCTTCGCTCCCTCATGTGCCCGTCCCCGCTGTCAGGAGGCCGTCATGCGCCTGTCCCGAGGTGTTCCGTTCATCGCCGCCGTTCTGCTGGCCGGCGCCCTCAGCCGGCCGACCCCGGCAGCGGGCACGGCAGTTGACGAGCAGCAGTGCGCTCGGCACGAACGCGTACGGGTGCCCGGCACGGCCTTCCAGCAGAGCGCCTGCCTCACGGATCTGACCACGGCCGGACTGGCCGGCACGCCCTACACGGACATGGCCGACCAGGCAGGGCTCACGGCCCGGGGCACCCGGAATCCGGCCGAGGTGCCGGGGATGCAGATCGACGGCTATTTCCCTGACTCCTCCCGCTTCAACGCCACTCACGGCTGGCGTCACGACGCGCAGTTCGTGATCCGGCTGCCGGACCGCTGGAACGGCGGGCTGGTCGTCACCGGAGCCCCCGGCACCCGCAGGCAGTACGCGACGGACACGGCGATCTCCGACCAGGTGCTCGCTCTCGGCTACGCCTACGCCGCGACCGACAAGGGCAACAGCGGCGCCGACTTCTACCGCGACGGCAAGCGGCCCGGTGACGCGGTCGCCGAGTGGCACAGGCGGACGACTCAGCTGACCCGGGCCGCCCGCAAAGCGGTGGCCCAGCGCTACGGGCACACTCCCCGTCGTACGTACATGACCGGCATCTCCAACGGCGGCTATCTCACCCGCTGGCAGTTGGAGAACCACCCCGAGCTGTACGACGGCGGCGTGGACTGGGAAGGCGCACTGTGGACCGCGAACGGTCCCCATCTGCTCACCTCCCTGCCCACGGCGGTCGCACGCATGCTCGGCTCCGCGCGCGACGAGGACCTGTACACGGTCGGCTTCGCACGCGGCTCGGAGTTTCTGTGGCCGTACCACGAGCAGGCCTACTGGGGAGTCACGCAGAAGATCTACCGCGCCGAGTTCGACCCCGCATACGACACCGACTGCCCCGGCCCGTCCGCCGGGACCACGCCGGAGCGGATCCTGGCACCCTGTGCGTCCGACGCCTCCTACGACTACGCGTCGCGCCCGGCGTCCGTCCGTCGCGCCGTGGCCCGTGTCGCCCTGACCGGCCGCATCGGCAGGCCACTGCTCACGCTGCACGGCGATCTGGACGCACTGCTACCCCGGGCGGCCGACTCGGACGTGTACGCGCGCATGGTCGACGCCGGCGGTCGTGGCCCGCTGCACCGCTACTACACGATCGCGGGCGGCACTCATGTCGACGGCCTGTACGACACCTATCCGGACCGGCTCCGGCCGATCCTCCCTTGCTACCGGTCCGCCTTCGACGCGCTGGTCTCATGGGTGGAGCGGGGCACCCGACCGCCCGCGGACCACACCGTCGGCAGGCCCGCGAGCGGCGACGTGCTCAATTCCTGCCCGCTGTCCGTCCCGGCCGCACGGCCGGCCAGATGAGGGTCAGCGACCGAGTTCCTTGCGCGTGACCCGGCGGAGCCTGCGCCGCTGTGACGGGTCGAGCGTGAGGTACGCGGCGGCCGGGACTCCCAGGACTATCAGGAGCGCGGCCCACCAGGGCAACCAGATCAACAGGATGAGACCGGCCGCCACACCTCCCGCGGCGATCTTCGCGTTCTTCGACATGTGCGTCGCCTCCTTCGCGGCCAGTGCCGCTCTCTGACCAGAGAACGGGTCCGCGCTTCCAGCGGTTCCGAACCACGACCCTGAGACGACCCTGAGGTGCGGCCCCTACTGGTCACGGAACTCCGGTGCCGGCCGATGCGTGATCAACGGGCCGGGCTCCGCACGAGCAAGATACCCCGCCGAACGGATGGTGACCCAGGTCACGCATCAAGTCAGCCCGGCGGTCGCCCAAGTGCTGTACCCTCGGCCACTCGATGCGAGTAGTCAAATTTGAGGAGTGTCGCAGAGCTGTGCCGAGGCTTCCCGACTCAACATCGTCCGAGATCTCCGAACTGGCCTATTGCTGTGCCGTCTTCGTGCCCGGCGATCCGGCTCGCACCGGCCGGGTCGCCTTCTGGCGGGCGGACGGGGGCGCCGTGCCGCCCGTCGCGTGCGGATCCGTCGAGGAGATCGCTGTCGCGCTGCCCGGCGACGACGGTGTGGCCCAGGTGACCGTGTCGGCCGTTGTGCTTCCGGTGCGTGCCGCCCTGCCGGTCCTCACGCGTGCGCGTAGCACCGCTCAGGCGCACCGTGCGGGCGCCTTCTGGGGCGCGGCCGCCGTGCTGTCCCTTCGGCTCGCGGCACGCGGGCTGCTGCTGCCCGGCCTCTCGTCCGACGACCACGACGCCTGGCGCGCCGGACCTCTGCGGCCCGAGGACGTCGAGCAGGTCCGCGCCCTTGCCGCCGCGATGCCGCCCGAGGCGCACGCCCTGCCGTTGACTGGCGTGCGGCCGCTGCGGCTGCCGGACCCCGAGCGGCTGCTGCGGGCCTTCCTGGACGCGGTCGCCGATGCACTTCCCCGCTCGCCCGCGGCGGCGCTCGTGAGCGGCGGGCCCGCCTACGCCGTGCAGGAGCCGCAGCACGTGCCCGATCAGCGTGCGTGGGCCGCGGACGTCGCCGCCGGCCACGACGCGGGCGTACGACTGTCCCTGCGACTCGAGGTCCCCGGCCTCGGCACGGCGGCCCCGGATGACGTGGCCCTGTCGTTCCGGGCGGTGCTGCAAGTGCACAGCGTGAGCGACCCGACGCTGGTCGCGGACGCCACCGACGTGTGGGCGGACTCCGGTGCCTTCGGACCGCGCGCGCGTATGGACGCCCTGCTGGCACTGCGCCGCGCGGCCCGCGCGTGGGCACCGCTCACACCGCTGCTCGCCGCGGCCGTCCCGGACACGGTGGAGCTGGCCGACGACGAGGTGACCGACCTCCTTCAAGAGGGCGCTCGGAGTCTCGCGGGAGCCGGCATCGACGTGCACTGGCCCAAGGAGTTGACTCACAGACTGACCGCCCGCGCGGTGATCGGTCCACCGGACGACGAGGCCGTGCCCGAAAGGGTCTTCTCCGACACACCGTCGCTCCTGTCCGCCGACGCGCTGCTCGCCTTCGACTGGTGGTTCGCCGTGGGCGACCAGCGGCTCACGCGCGAGGAGCTGGACCGGCTCGCCGAGGCGAACCGCCCTGTGGTGCGGCTGCGCGACCAGTGGGTCCTCGTCGATCCTCACGAGGTACGTCGCGCCCGCGCGCAGCAGGACCACAAGGTGACGCCCATCGACGCGCTCAGTGCCGCGCTGACCGGCTCCGCGGAGGTCGACGGCCACCAGGTCGAGGTCCAGGCCACGGGCTGGCTGGCGGCGCTGCGCGAGCGACTCGCGGACCCCGAGGGACAGGAGCCGGTGGGCCGACCCGCCGCCCTGGACGCCACGCTGCGGGACTACCAGCGGCGTGGCTTGAACTGGCTGGCCCGGATGACGTCCCTGGGCCTGGGCTGCTGTCTGGCCGACGACATGGGCCTCGGCAAGACGATCACGCTGATCGCGCTGCATCTTCACCGGCAGTCCGACGCCTCGTCGGCCGGCCCGACACTGGTGGTGTGTCCGACGTCCCTGATGGGCAACTGGCAGCGTGAGATCGAGAAGTTCGCGCCCGGCACGCGCGTGCGCCGGTTCCACGGCGCACGGCGCGATCTGGGTTCGGTGACGGACGGGGAGTTCGTACTCACCACGTACGGCACGATGCGCCTGGACGCCCGCCGCCTCGCCGAGGTGCCGTGGGGCATGGTCGTGGCGGACGAGGCTCAGCACGTGAAGAACCCGTACTCGGCGACCGCGCGGGAGCTGCGATCCATCGACGCACGCGCGCGCGTGGCGCTCACCGGCACCCCCGTCGAGAACAACCTCTCGGAACTGTGGGCGATCCTCGACTGGACGACGCCCGGCCTGCTGGGCCGCCTCGGCACCTTCCGCACACGCTATGCCCAGGCGGTCGAGGGCGGGCAGGACCCGGCCGCCGCCGAGCGCCTCACCCGACTCGTACGCCCGTTCCTGCTGCGTCGACGCAAGTCGGACCCGGGGATCGCACCGGAGCTTCCGCCCAAGACGGAGACCGATCATGCCGTGTCCCTCACCACCGAACAGGCGGGACTGTACGAGGCGGTGGTCCGCGAGACGCTCGCGGAGATCGCCGGAGCCGACAGCATGGCGCGGCGGGGTCTGATCGTGAAACTCCTGACGGGCCTGAAGCAGATCTGCAACCACCCGGCACAGTTCCTCAAGGAGGAGCGGCCGAGGATCGCGGGGCGCTCCGGAAAGCTGGAGCTGCTGGACGAGTTGCTGGACACGATCCTCTCCGCGGGGGCGGGTGTCCTCGTCTTCACGCAGTACGTGCGGATGGGACGCCTCATCGAAGAGCACCTGGCGGCTCGCGGCGTGCCCTCGCAGTTCCTGCACGGCGGAACACCCGTTGCCGAGCGCGAGACTTTGGTACGGCGCTTCCAGGACGGTGAAGTGCCCGTCTTCCTGCTGTCGTTGAAGGCCGCGGGCACCGGTCTGAATCTCACCCGCGCGGAACATGTCGTGCACTACGACCGCTGGTGGAACCCCGCCGTCGAGGCGCAGGCCACCGACCGCGCGTACCGCATCGGCCAGACCCGGCCCGTGCAGGTGCACCGGCTGATCGCCGAGGGAACCATCGAGGACCGTATCGCCGACATGCTGAGCCGCAAGCAGGAGCTGGCGGACGCTGTGCTCGGCGCCGGCGAGGCGGCACTCACCGAGCTGACGGACTCGGAGCTGGCCGATCTGGTGGAACTGCGAGGGGGCGCCCGATGACTGGACACGACGTTGACATGGAGCGGACGTTCGCCGCGCTCCCGCCCGCGCACGGACGCGGGTTCGCGCAGACCTGGTGGGGCCAGGCCTGGCTGAAGGCGCTGGAGGAGACCGCGCTGGACTCCGGGCAGCTCAAGGCGGGCCGCAGGCTCGCGCGTGGGGGCGCTGTCGGTGCGGTGTCCGTGCGTCCGGGGCGCATCACGGCTGTGGTGCAGGGGCGCGACCGTACGGCGCACCGGGCCGACGTGCTGCTGGAGGAGCTCACCGACGAGCAGTGGAACCGGTTCCTGGACATGGCCGTCGAGCGAGCCGGGCATGTCGCCGCGCTGCTGGACCGCGAGATGCCGCCGCACCTGGTGGAGGACGCGGCGGCCACGGGTATCGAACTGCTGCCCGGCATGGGCGATCTGGAGCCGGAGTGCGGCTGCGGTGCCTGGGACCACTGCGGGCACACGGCTGCCCTCTGCTACCAGATGGCACGCCTGCTGGACCAGGACCCCTTCGTACTGCTGCTGATGCGCGGCCGGGGCGAACGCGGCCTCCTGGACGACCTCCAGGCCCGCAGCGCGACACCCGCCGAAACACCGTCCGAACGGACGGCGTCGTCCGAACCGGAGGGCGTGGACGCCGCGGAGGCGTATGCGACCGGCGAGATCCTGCCGCCGCTGCCCGCTCTGCCCGAGCTGCCGGCCGAGCCGGGACTGCCTCCGTCCTTGGACACCGAGACCCCTCCCGCGCCCGGCGTCGACCCGGCCGCCCTGGAGTTCCTGGCCGCCGGGGCCGCCTCGGAAGCACACCGCATGCTCGCGGAGATTCTACGAACCGGACCGGAACAGCCTGTCGTCGGAGCGGAGTTGACGCTCCGCCAGGACGCCGTACGCCTCGCCGCCGGCTCCCCTGTCGCCGGTGTGGCGGAGCGGCTGGCCGAAGGTTCGGGACGGGGCCGGGAGGAGCTGGAGATCGCTGTACGCGCGTGGCGTCTGGGAGGCGTCAGCGCTCTGTCCGTGCTGGACGAGGAGTGGACCGTGGAGGGCGAGACGCTCGCACGCGCGCGTGCCGCACTCGAAGCAGCCTGGGACGACGACGAACGGCCGTCGCTGCGGGCGAAGGGCAACCGGTGGACGGTCGTCGGCGCGCAGAGGCAACTGCGCCTGGGGCGGGACGGACGGTGGTGGCCGTACCGCAGGGAACGGAGCCACTGGGTGCCCGCAGGAGGTCCTGCTCAGGATCCGGCGACCGCACTGGCCTCGGCGGACGCCGAGACCTTCGAGGAGCAGGGGTGAGGCCTGCGGAGCGGTGACGTCGGCTCGCCGAGCGCCCGTCGCCCCGTGTTCACCCAGCGGTCGCACGGCGTTGCGCGTGGGCTCCAAATCTGGCCGCTGTCAGTGAACTTGGTCCCTGGAGGCCCGATGTCCCCGCACCGCACTGGCCGGCGCCGTGCCCACCGTTTCGTCGCCGGGGGCGTGCCCCTCGCCGTGATCGCGGCGCTCGCTTCCGCCGGGCCCGCCGTCGGCGCCGGGGACCTCGACGGCGACGCCCACGTCGTGCGCACGGCGACGCTCGGCGACATCCCGCTCGGCCGCTTCAGCAATGCGCGTTCGACGGCCAGGGCAGGCTGGTCGACAGCGGTGTGGAGACTTCCGTGGTCCACGTGCGGTTGCCTCACGGGATCTGACCGCGGCGTCGAACTCACGGCACGCGTACGTGGCCGTCGAAGGGGCGGTACGCGCGCGTGCCGCCCCTTCGACCGTGCTGCTCCTGCCTGGCCGCGGCTACGGCAGCTCGTCCGCGAATGACGGCATAAGCGATTCGAGGTCGCTGGGAAGTCCGCTCGGCAGTTCCGTGGGGAACCCGGACGGGAGCGATGTCGGCAGTTCGCTCGGTAGCTTGCTGGGGAGCTCTGTGGGGATGCTGAAGGACGGCTTCGGCGAGCTGCTCGTGCTCTCGGCAGGTGATTTCTCGCCGGGTGAGTCCTCGCTGTCCGAGGCCACCAGGACCACGGCCACGACGGCTGCGACGGCGACGATCACGACGAGCAGGACGACCAGCGGACTGAGCCGGCGCCTCGGTCCACCGCCTCTGCCCGGAGGCTCCTGCGGAGACCAGCCACCGTACGTGGGCGGGTCACTGTCTCCTGGAGGCGGTCCGTAGCCTCCGGGCGGCGGTCCGAAGCCACCGCCTGGAGGCGGCGTGTCACCCGGCGGTCCTGGCGGTTGAGGCGGTACGGGCGGCATGGCCATACCGTCAAGGGTCGCCCCGTGACGGTCGGCGCGCGAGCCCCGCGCGGGAGTTGATACGGGCCCATGCCATGGATCGCACGGTTCCGGAATATTTCGCGTGAGAGACGGCCAGCCACTCGCACCGCGTGTGACCGGATTCCCGGCGCCCGAGGGCTCGGGCGGTCACACGCGGTCGGGTACGCGCGCGTGGCCTCAGCCGCGCGCGCCCAGCAGGTGGTCCATGGCCAGCTGATCGAGACGCTCGAAGGCCATCCCGCGCGCCGCGGCCCCCTCGACGTCGAACTCCTCGAAGGCCGTGCGGTCGGCGAGCAGCGCCTTGAGGCCGTCCGCCGCAGTGGGCTGCGCGAGCTCGTCCAGGCGTGCGGCACGCAGTGCCTCCTGCACCTCCGGGTCGGCCCGGAAGGCAGCCGAACGCTCCTTGAGGATGAGGTAGTTGCGCATGCAGCCGGCGGCCGACGCCCACACGCCGTCGAGGTCCTCGGTGCGCGGCGGCTTGAAGTCGAAGTGCTTCGGACCGGCGTAACCGGCGCTCTCCAGGAGGTCGACCAGCCAGAAGGCGGAGCGCAGGTCGCCGGCGCCGAAGCGCAGGTCCTGGTCGTACTTGATGCCGGACTGGCCGTTGAGGTCGATGTGGAAGAGCTTGCCCGCCCACAGCGCCTGTGCGATGCCGTGCGGGAAGTTGAGCCCGGCCATCTGCTCGTGGCCGACCTCGGGGTTGACGCCGTACAGCTCGGGGCGCTCCAGTCGCTCGATGAACGCCAGGGCGTGGCCGACGGTCGGCAGCAGGATGTCGCCGCGCGGCTCGTTCGGCTTGGGCTCGATCGCGAACCTCAGGTCGTAGCCCTGGGAGGTCACGTATTCGCCGAGGAGGTCGAAGGCCTCCTTCATGCGGTCCAGAGCGACGCGTACGTCCTTGGCGGCGCCGGACTCGGCGCCCTCGCGGCCACCCCAGGCGACGTACGTCTCGGCGCCCAGCTCGGCCGCCAGGTCGATGTTGCGGATCGTCTTGCGCAGGGCGTAGCGGCGCACGTCGCGGTCGTTGGCCGTGAACGCGCCGTCCTTGAAGACGGGGTGCGTGAAGAGGTTGGTCGTCGCCATCGGCACCTTCATGCCGGTGGCGTCGAGCGCCTCGCGGAAGCGCTTGATGTGCGCCTCGCGCTCGGTGTCGGAGGACCCGAAGGGGATCAGGTCGTCGTCGTGGAAGGTGACTCCGTGGGCGCCGAGCTCGGCCAGGCGCTGCACCGTCTCGACCGGGTCGAGGGCTCGGCGGGTGGCGTCGCCGAAGGGGTCCCGCCCCTGCCAGCCGACGGTCCACAGGCCGAAGGTGAACCTGTCATCGGGGGTGGGCTGGTAGCTCATGCCGCGGCTCCTTGCTTGCTGACGACTGCTTGCACGACTCGCTACGACTATTTCGTCATGGCGCTTTACAAATTAGTATGCCCACGCGTCCCTGGGAAGGGACAAGATGTCCCCGAAGGGGTGAGGTCCGGGTCGTGACACTCCGGGTGCCCTCGAAACAGCAGGTCAGATCCGGTAGAGCCGCGGAAAAGGGAGAGCCCGATGTCAGCAGCCGAGGGTCCGCTCGTAGTCGGCGTGGACACGTCCACCCAGTCCACCAAGGCGCTGGTCGTCGACGCGTCGACCGGCCGGGTCGTCGCGAGCGGCCAGGCACCGCACACGGTGTCCTCCGGGGCCGGCCGCGAGAGCGACCCGCGCCAGTGGTGGGACGCCCTGTGCGAGGCGCTGCGCCAGTGCGGCG
>CBFGZZ010000154.1:0-18921 GCA_965653385.1 uncultured Streptomyces sp.
TACCAGATCAACTACGCCCGCTGCATCCTGTGCGGCCTGTGCATCGAGGCGTGCCCCACGCGCGCGCTCACGATGACCAACGAGTTCGAGCTCGCCGACTCCAGCCGTGCCAACCTCATCTACACCAAGGAGCAGCTGCTCGCCGGACTCGAGGACGGCATGGTCGACAGTCCCCACGCGATCTATCCGGGGACCGACGAGCAGGACTACTACCGGGGTCTGGTGACGGAGGCCGCGCCGGGTACGACCCAGCAGATCGCGCTCTCCAAGGGCGAGGTCCCGCAGGAGGCCGCCACCACCTTCGGCGAGGACGAACCGGCGTCCGGGAAGGTGATCGGCCGATGACCGAGCAACTCGCCGCCTACTCCACCTCCACCGGCGAGGCCGTCCAGTTCTGGATCCTCGGCACCGTCGCCGTCATCGGCGCCCTGTGCACCGTCTTCATGAAGAAGGCCGTGCACAGTGCGCTCTGTCTCGCCGCGACCATGATCATCCTGGCGGTCTTCTACCTCGCCAACGGCGCCTACTTCCTGGGCATCGTGCAGATCGTCGTCTACACCGGCGCGATCATGATGCTGTTCCTGTTCGTGGTGATGCTGGTCGGCGTCACGGCCGCGGACTCCCTGAAGGAGACCATCAAGGGCCAGCGCTGGCTGGCCCTTCTCTGTGGCCTCGGCTTCGGCGTCCTGCTGGTCGGTGGCATCGGCAACGCCTCGATCACGGAGTTCAACGGCCTCGCCCAGGCGAACGCGAACGGCAATGTGGAGGGCCTCGCGGCCCTCATCTTCACCAAGTACGTCTTCGCCTTCGAGATCACCGGAGCCCTGCTGATCACGGCCGCCGTCGGCGCCATGGTGCTCACGCACCGGGAGCGCACCGAGCGCGCCAAGACGCAGCGCGAGCTGTCCGAGCAGCGCGTCCGCGAAGGCAAGCACGTCCCGCCGCTGCCCGCGCCCGGCGTGTACGCCCGGCACAACGCGGTCGACATCGCGGGCCTGCTGCCCGACGGCACGCCGTCCGACCTCACGGTCAGCAAGACGCTGCGCGAGCGCGGCCAGATCCGTGACGTGTCCACCGAGGCGCTGAACGACCTGCGGGCCCTGGAGCAGCGCGCGGAGGAACGGCTGGAGCGGACCGCGATCGAGCCGGCGACCTTCAAGCGGCCCGAGGAGGCGTCGAAGTGAACCCGGTCAACTACCTCTACCTCGCCGCCCTGTTGTTCACGATCGGCGCCACCGGCGTGCTGATCAGGCGCAACGCGATCGTCGTCTTCATGTGCATCGAGCTCATGCTCAACGCGTGCAACCTCACGCTCGTGGCCTTCTCACGGATGCACGGCAATCTCGACGGCCAGATCATCGCCTTCTTCACGATGGTCGTCGCCGCCGCGGAGGTCGTCGTCGGGCTCGCGATCATCGTGTCGCTGTTCCGTTCCCGCCACTCGGCCTCGGTCGACGACGCCAGCCTGATGAAGCTCTAAGGGGTCGGAAGAATCGTGGAGAACCTGATTGCGCTGCTGGTCGCGGCGCCATTGCTCGGAGCGGTCGTACTGCTGTGCGGAGGCCGACGCCTCGACCGCGTCGGCCACTGGATCGGCACCGCCCTCGCCGCCGTCTCCTTCGTGTTCGGCGTCGTCCTCTTCGCCGACCTGCTCGGCAGGAGCGCCGAGGACCGGACCCTGACGAGCCACCTGTTCAGCTGGATCCCGGTCGAGGGCTTCCAGGCGGACATCGCCTTCCGCCTGGACCAGCTGTCGATGACGTTCGTGCTGTTGATCACCGGCGTCGGCTCGCTGATCCACCTGTACTCGGTCGGGTACATGGAGCACGACGAGCGGCGCCGCCGCTTCTTCGGCTATCTGAACCTGTTCCTCGCGGCGATGCTGCTGCTCGTCCTCGCCGACAACTACCTGCTTCTGTACGTCGGCTGGGAAGGCGTCGGTCTCGCCTCCTACCTGCTGATCGGCTTCTGGCAGCACAAGCCCAGCGCCGCCACCGCCGCGAAGAAGGCATTCCTGGTCAACCGCGTCGGCGACATGGGTCTGTCGATCGCGATCATGATGATGTTCCTCTGGTTCGGCACCTTCGCCTTCGGGCCGGTGCTCGGCGGGGAGGGGGAGCCCGGCCTGGTCGGTGACGCGAGCGAGGGCAGGCTCACCGCGATCGGTCTGATGCTGCTGCTCGCCGCGTGCGGCAAGTCCGCCCAGGTGCCGCTGCAGTCCTGGCTCGGGGACGCGATGGAGGGCCCGACCCCGGTCTCGGCCCTCATCCACGCCGCGACGATGGTGACCGCGGGCGTCTACCTGATCGTCCGGTCCGGCGCCATCTTCAACGCCGCTCCCGACGCACAGCTGGTCGTCACCATCGTCGGCGCCGTCACGCTCCTCTTCGGTGCGATCGTCGGTTGCGCGAAGGACGACATCAAGAAGGCGCTGGCCGGCTCGACCATGTCGCAGATCGGCTACATGGTCCTCGCCGCCGGACTCGGCCCCATCGGCTACGTCTTCGCGATCATGCACCTGGTGACGCACGGCTTCTTCAAGGCCGGGCTGTTCCTCGGCGCCGGTTCGGTCATGCACGGCATGAACGACGAAGTCGACATGCGCAAGTACGGCGGCCTGCGCAAGTACATGCCGGTCACCTTCGTGACGTTCGGCCTCGGCTACCTCGCGATCATCGGCTTCCCGGGCCTGTCCGGCTTCTTCTCCAAGGACAAGATCATCGAGGCGGCGTTCGCCAAGGGCGGCACCGAGGGCTGGATCCTCGGCGGCTGCGCGCTGCTGGGCGCCGCCATCACGGCGTACTACATGACACGCGTGATGCTGATGACGTTCTTCGGAGAGGAGCGCTGGCGGCACACGAAGACGGCCTCACCGGCCGAGCCCAGCGTGGAGCCCGCCGCCGAGACGCACGGCGAGCACGCGGAGCCGCACCCGCACGAGTCGCCCAAGGTCATGACGATCCCCATGATCGTGCTGGCCGTCGGATCGGTGGCCGGCGGTGCGTTCTTCAGCATCGGCGACCGCTTCGTGCACTGGCTGGAGCCCATCACCGGGCACTCCCACGGCCACCCGCCGATCGGCGCGGCACTGGTCACCAGCGCGACCGTGGCGTGCATGATCATCGGCGTCGCCATCGCCTACGCCCAGTACGGCCGCCGCCCGGTCCCCGCCGTCGCCCCGCACGGGTCGCTGCTCACCCGGGCCGCCCGGCGCGACCTGCTCCAGGACGACTTCAACCACGTCGTCCTCGTACGTGGCGGCGAGCACCTCACGCGCTCGCTGGTGTACGTCGACCACACCTTGGTCGACGGCGTCGTCAACGGCACGGCGGCTTCGGTCGGCGGCCTGTCCGGACGGATGCGCAGGCTGCAGAACGGCTTCGCGCGGTCGTACGCGGTCTCGATGTTCGGCGGTGCGGCGATCCTCATCGCCGCGACCCTGCTGATGAGGGCGGTCTGATACCGATGTCCTTTCCTCTGCTGACAGCTACGGCGGTGCTCCCGGCGATCGGAGCGGTCGCCACGGCCGCCGTACCGGCCGCCCGGCGCACCGCCGCCAAGTGGCTGGCGCTGCTCGTCTCGCTCGCCACACTCGCCCTCGCGATCACCGTCCTGGTCCGCTTCGACCCGGACGGCGACCGCTACCAGCTCACCGAGTCCCACGCCTGGATCGCCGACTTCGGCGTCCGCTACGAACTCGGCGTGGACGGCATCGCGGTGGCGCTGATCGCGCTGACGGCGCTGCTGATCCCGTTCATCATCCTCGCGGGCTGGCACGACGCCGACCCACTGGAGACCGGCAGTTCGCGCTGGCGGCCCACGCAGGGCTTCTTCGCCCTGATCCTGGCCGTCGAGGCGATGGTGATCCTCTCCTTCGAGGCCACCGACGTCTTCCTCTTCTACATCTTCTTCGAAGCCATGCTCATCCCGATGTACTTCCTCATCGGCGGCTTCGGGGACCGTGCCCACGAGCACGGCGAGAAGGTGGCGTCGACGCAACGGTCGTACGCCGCGGTGAAGTTCCTGCTCTACAACCTGGTCGGCGGTCTGATCATGCTGGCCGCGGTGATCGGCCTCTACGTGGTCGCCGGGAACTTCAGCCTCCAGGAGATCGCCGAGGCCCGCGCCAACGGCACGCTCGACATGGCGACGAACACCGAACGCTGGCTGTTCCTCGGCTTCTTCTTCGCCTTCGCGGTGAAGGCCCCGCTGTGGCCGCTGCACACCTGGCTGCCCAACGCGATGGGGGAGGCCACCGCACCGGTCGCCGTCCTCATCACGGCGGTCGTCGACAAGGTCGGCACCTTCGCGATGCTCCGCTTCTGCCTCCAGCTGTTCCCGGAGGCCAGCGCGTGGGCGACGCCCGCGATCCTCGTCCTGGCGCTGGTCAGCATCGTCTACGGAGCGCTGCTCGCGGTCGGTCAGCGGGACATGAAGCGCCTGATCGCGTACGCGTCGATCTCGCACTTCGGCTTCATCATCATGGGCATCTTCGCGATGACCAGCCAGGGCCAGTCCGGCGCGACGCTCTACATGGTCAACCACGGCATCTCGACAGCCGCGTTGATGCTGGTGGCCGGCTTCCTGATCTCCCGGCGCGGCTCGCGGCTCATCGCCGACTACGGCGGTGTGCAGAAGGTCGCCCCGGTGCTCGCCGGCACCTTCCTGATCGGCAGTCTCGCGACCCTGTCGCTACCCGGACTGGCACCGTTCGTGAGTGAGTTCCTGGTCCTGGTCGGCACGTTCACGCGCTACCCGGTGATCGGCATCATCGCCACGTTCGGCATCGTGCTCGCCGCGCTCTACACCCTCGTCCTCTACCAGCGGACGATGACGGGCCCGGTGAAGCCGGAGGTCTCGGCGATGCCCGACCTCAGGGTGCGCGAGCTCGTGGTCGTCGCCCCGCTGGTCGCACTGCTGATCTTCCTGGGCGTCTACCCGAAGCCCGTCACGGACATCGTCAACCCGGCGGTCAAGCAGACCATGTCCGACGTACAGAAGAAGGACCCCCAGCCCGAGGTGGAGGCGGCCAAGTGAGCGCATCAGCCGTCCACAGCCTGTGGACAATCGCGGCCGATCCGATCCCGAAGATCGGCGCGCCGAAGATCGAGTACGGACAGCTCTCGCCCACCCTGATCATCGTCGGTGCGGCGGTCGTCGGGGTGCTGATCGAGGCGGTCGTCCCGCGCAAGGCTCGCTACTACGCGCAGGTGTTCATCTCCGTAGTGGCCCTCGTCGCGGCCTTCGCCGCGGTCGTGGCGCTCGCGGCCGGCGGATACGCCACCACCAAGGCGGGCATCGCCGCGATGGGCGCCATCGCCGTCGACGGACCGGCCCTGTTCCTCCAGGGCACGATCCTGCTGGCCGCCCTGGTCGGCCTGTTCACCTTCGCCGAGCGACGGCTCGACCCGGCGGCGCACGGCAACCGGGTCGACTCCTTCGCCGCGCAGGCCGCGTCCGTGCCGGGCAGCGACAGCGAGAAGGCCGCGGTGAAGGCAGGGTTCACCACCACCGAGGTGTTCCCGCTGCTGCTGTTCGCGGTCGCGGGCATGCTGGTCTTCCCGGCGGCCAACGACCTGCTGACGCTGTTCATCGCCCTGGAAGTCCTCTCGCTCCCGCTGTACCTGATGTGCGCGCTGGCCCGCCGCAAGCGGCTGATGTCGCAGGAGGCCGCGGTCAAGTACTTCCTGCTCGGCGCCTTCGCCTCCGCGTTCACGCTGTTCGGCATCGCGCTGCTGTACGGCTACGCGGGCTCCGTGTCGTACGCGACGATCGCCCAGGTCGTCGACGGTACGGTCCCAGAGGTCACCCCGGCGCTCGCGGACACGATGGGCAACGACGCGTTGCTGCTGGTCGGCGCCGCGATGATCGTGATGGGGTTGCTGTTCAAGGTGGGCGCCGTCCCGTTCCACATGTGGACGCCGGACGTCTACCAGGGCGCTCCGACGCCGGTGACCGGGTTCATGGCGGCGGCGACGAAGGTGGCGGCGTTCGGTGCGCTGCTTCGGATTCTGTACGTCGTGCTGCCGGGCCTGCGCTGGGACTGGCGGCCGGTCATGTGGGGCGTGGTGATCGTCACCATGCTGGGCGGAGCGATCGTCGCGATCACGCAGACCGACATCAAGCGACTGCTGGCGTACTCGTCGATCGCGCACGCCGGGTTCATCCTCGCGGGTGTCATCGCGACCACGCCGGACGGGGTGTCGTCCGTCCTGTTCTATCTGGCCGCGTACTCGTTCGTGACGATCGGGGCGTTCGCGGTGGTGACGCTGGTGCGGGACGCCGGCGGGGAGGCCACGCACCTGTCCAACTGGGCGGGTCTGGGCCGCCGTTCGCCGCTGGTCGCGGCCGTGTTCGCGGTGTTTCTGCTGGCCTTCGCCGGCATCCCGCTGACCTCCGGCTTCGCCGGGAAGTTCGCCGTGTTCAAGGCTGCGGCGGAGGGCGGGGCGGCCCCGCTGGTCGTGGTCGGTGTGATCTCGTCGGCGATCGCGGCGTTCTTCTACATCCGTGTCATCGTGCTCATGTTCTTCAGTGAGCCACGGCCCGAGGGGCCCACGGTCGCCGTTCCGTCGCCGCTGACGATGACGGCGATCGGGGTCGGGGTGGCGGTGACGCTGGTGCTGGGTGTCGCGCCGCAGTACTTCCTGGATCTGGCGAGTACGGCGGGGGTCTTCGTGCGCTGACGCGGCGCCGCCTGTACGGCCCGCTCGCACGGCCCGTGTGCACCGCAGCGGCCCGGCTTCCCTCGGGGGGACGCCGGGCCGCTGTGTTGTGGAGGCGGGTGAGGGGTGAGCCTGTGGATAACTTCGGGGGCTGTCGGTGGCGGCCCCTATCGTGGAGGCAGTGGTCGAGGGACGACGTACGGGGGACACGGCGATGGGTGCGACGGGCGGGATCAGCGAGATGCCAAGGGTGACCGAGGTGGCACAGGCGGGCGACAGCGAGGCGCTGGCCGCACTGCACCGGGTCTTCGGGTACGAGGCCTTCCGCGGCGAGCAGGAGGCCGTCATCGAGCATGTGGTGGCCGGCGGCGATGCTGTCGTGCTCATGCCGACCGGAGGCGGGAAGTCGCTCTGCTACCAGATCCCGTCCCTGGTCAGACCGGGTACGGGCATCGTCGTCTCGCCGCTCATCGCGCTGATGCAGGACCAGGTGGACGCGCTGCGGACGCTCGGCGTGCGGGCCGGGTTCGTCAACTCCACGCAGGACTTCGACGAGCGGCGTGTGGTGGAGGCGGAGTTCCTGGCGGGCGAGCTGGACCTGCTGTACCTCGCCCCGGAGCGGCTGCGGCTCGACTCGACGCTGGACCTGCTCTCGCGCGGCAAGATCGCGGTGTTCGCGATCGACGAGGCGCACTGCGTGTCCCAGTGGGGCCACGACTTCCGCCCCGACTATCTGGCGCTCTCGCTGCTCGGCGAGCGCTGGCCGGACGTCCCCCGGATCGCGCTCACGGCGACGGCCACGCGTGCGACGCACCAGGAGATCACCCAGCGGCTGAACATGCCGACGGCCCGGCACTTCGAGGCGAGCTTCGACCGGCCCAACATCCAGTACCGGATCGTGCCGAAGGCGGACCCGAAGAAGCAGCTGCTGAGCTTCCTGCGCGAGGAGCACGCGGGCGACGCGGGCATCGTGTACTGCCTGTCCCGAAAGTCCGTGGAGGCGACGGCCGAGTTCCTGAGCCGCAACGGCATCGAGGCGGTGCCGTACCACGCGGGCCTGGACGCGGGCACGCGCGCGGCGCACCAGTCCCGGTTCCTGCGGGAGGAGGGCCTGGTCGTGGTGGCGACCATCGCCTTCGGGATGGGCATCGACAAGCCGGACGTGCGCTTCGTCGCCCACCTCGACCTGCCCAAGTCGGTCGAGGGCTACTACCAGGAGACGGGCCGCGCCGGCCGTGACGGCCTGCCCTCCACGGCCTGGATGGCGTACGGGCTCAACGACGTCATCCAGCAGCGCAAGCTGATCCAGTCGGGCGAGGGCGACGAGGCGTTCCGGCGCCGGGCCGCCTCACACCTGGACGCCATGCTGGCGCTGTGCGAGACGGCCCAGTGCAGGCGCGGCCAGCTGCTCGCCTACTTCGGCCAGGACCCCGATCCGGTGGGCTGCGGCAACTGCGACACCTGCCTGACACCGCCGGAGACCTGGGACGGCACGATCGCGGCGCAGAAGGTGCTGTCGACGGTGGTGCGGTTGCAGCGCGAGCGGGGGCAGAAGTTCGGGGCGTTGCAGATCGTCGACATCCTGCTGGGCAAGCGGACCGGCAAGGTGATCCAGTTCGATCACGACCAGCTCTCCGTGTTCGGGATCGGCGAGGAGCTGAACGAGGGCGAATGGCGGGGCGTCATCCGGCAGTTGCTGGCACAGGGGCTGCTCGCGGTCGAGGGTGAGTACGGGACGCTCGTGCTGACCGAAGCCAGTGGCACGGTGCTGCGGCGTGAGCGGGAGGTGCCGCTGCGGAAGGAGCCGAAGAAGCCGGTGACCGCGCGGTCGGCGTCCGGGTCCGGTTCCGGCGGGTCCGGGCGCGGAGAGCGCAGAGCGAAGGCCGCGGCGGCCGAGCTGCCCGAGGAACTGGTGCCGGCCTTCGAGGCGCTGCGGGCCTGGCGTGCGGAGCAGGCTCGGGAGCAGGGCGTTCCAGCCTATGTGATCTTCCATGACGCGACCCTGCGGGAGATCGTGACGGTGTGGCCCGCGTCCGTACGGGAGCTCGGAGGCGTCGGCGGGGTCGGCGAGAAGAAGCTGGCCACGTACGGGGAGGGCGTGCTGGAGGTGCTGGCCTCGATGCGCGGTGACTCCGATGCCGGGGCAGGGGGCGATGCGGCGCCCGCAGCCGATCACGGGGCGGACGACTGGCCCGAGATGGAGCCGGAGCCGGAGGACTGGGCCTAGGGCCTGGCTGGGAAGGAACGGCGGTCGGCCGCTCAGTCCGTCCGGCACCCCCCCGAGCGCGACGGTCACGCCAACGCCGTCAGCCCGGGCGCGAACGTGATCAGCAGCGGCAGCAGGGGCACCAGCGCGGCCAGCGTCGTGGTCAACGCCCGGTGGTGGCGGCCCAGACGGGGCGGCGGCTGGAGGAGGCGGTCGACGCGTTCGCCCAGGAGGCGGTGGGTGGAGGCGCAGGACAGGACGCCTCGGTGCTGGTTGAGCTCGATCAGGGCCAGAGCCGTCGTCAGATGACCGCAGCGGCGGGACGCGGTGTCGTCGGCGGCCAGTTCGACCAGACGGTGGGTCTGGTCGCAGAAGTGGGCGAACAACGGGATACGGGGGAATCCGGTGGCGAGTGCGGTCGAGAGGTGCAGGAGCCAGTCGTGGCGGGCGCGGGCGTGGCCCCGCTCATGGGTGAGGACGGCGTCCAGCTGGTGGCCGGTGAGGCGGTGCAGGGCACCGGTGGTGACGATCAGCTGGGCCGGGTTGCCGGGCATCCACCAGGCGTCCGGGTACTCGTCCTCCAGGACCAGGAGCGGGCCGCGGGCCGCGGGCAGCCCGGCCGGCAGGTCGGGGGCGCGTTCGCGCAGGTGGGCCCTGGCCTGGCCGCGGCGTCGGCGGGCCTCGGCGAGTTCGCGGCCCAGCATCGCCGTCGTCCAGGCGGCGCCGCAGGCCAGGAGCAGGGTGAGGACGGCGGCCCAGGCAGACGCGGACGAGAGGTCGTACGCCGCGGTCACCGCAGGCGGTGCCGGGGCGAAGAGCTGCGCGCGTACGGTGCCGAAGACGGCCGCTGCACCCAATGACAGGGCCGTCAGGCAGCACAGCAGGACGGTGGCGACCAGGCACTGCCACACCCAGAGCGCGACCACGGGTTCCCGTTCGGGCCATGCGGCACGGGTCAACGCTCGCGGAACGGGCACGGCTGCTGTCAGAGCGACGGTGCTCAACAGGAGCAGGCAGAAGGTCATGCCGGAGGCTCCGGATCCTGGTCAGGGAGGTGCGCGGGCGGACATGCGGGGCGGTGGACGAGGAACACGCCACCTCCAGCCAGTATGACGGTGACGGTCGCCGGAGTCAGCGGTGAAGAGTCGCCGAACTCGCCGCCGGGCGCCGGGCGTACGCCGCCCCGGCCCTCGCCGCCGCCCCCTGCCGTCGTAGCGCCTCGCGGACCGCCGGCGTCTCGGCGCCCCTCGTTCCGAGGCGCGGGCCCGCGCTCCTCGGCCTCACGTCAACTGCCTGCCACCACCTGCCCGGTGACCTCTCCCAGTCCCACCCTGACCCCACCGGGGCCCGGGGCCCAGGCGGACAGGGTGACCACGTCGCCGTCCTCCAGGAACGTGCGCTTTCCGTCGGGGAGTTCGAGGGGATCCCGGCCGTTCCAGGTCAGCTCCAGCAGGGAGCCGCGCTCGCGTTCCGTCGGGCCGCTCACCGTGCCGGAGCCGTACAGGTCGCCGGTGCGCAGGGATGCGCCGTTCACGGTCATGTGGGCGAGTTGCTGGGCGGCCGTCCAGTACATGGTGGAGAAGGGGGGTTCGGAGACCACGTGGCCGTTGATGGCCACAGAGATGCGCAGGTCGTAGCCGCCGGCTTCGGCTTCGGAGCCGGAGTCGTCGAGGTACGGCAGCAGGGGGTGCGTCCGCTC
This sequence comes from uncultured Streptomyces sp., assembly GCA_965653385.1. Classification (GTDB taxonomy): domain Bacteria; phylum Actinomycetota; class Actinomycetes; order Streptomycetales; family Streptomycetaceae; genus Streptomyces. The sequence continues at coordinate 10,568 of CBFGZZ010000154.1, forward strand.
CGGTGCTGCCACCCGGGCCTCCTCCAGCGCGTCCAGCGGGGTGATCCACGCCGACACCGACGTGGCGAAGGACTTGCCGAGGAACGGGCCGAGGGGGACGTACTCCCAGGCCTGGACGTCGCGTGCCGACCAGTCGTTGAGGAGGCACAGGCCGAAGACGTGCTCGCGGAAGTCACCCAGTGCCACCGGGTTGCCCATCTTCGAGGGCGTCCCGACCACGAAGCCGACCTCGGCCTCGATGTCCAGGCGGACCGACGGACCGAAGACCGGGGCGGGGTCGGTGGGGGCCTTGCGCTGGCCGGACGGCCGTACGACGTCCGTGCCGGACACCACCACCGTGCCGGAGCGGCCGTGGTAACCGATCGGGAGGTGCTTCCAGTTGGGAGTGAGGGAGTCGGCGGCGTCGGGACGGAAGATCCGGCCGACGTTCCGGGCGTGGTTCTCGGAGGCGTAGAAGTCGACGTAGTCCGCGACCTCGAAGGGGAGGTGCAGGGTCACCGAGGACAGGGGGTGCAGCAGGTCCGCGACGGCCTCCTGGTGCGCCGGCACCGTCACCCACGCCGTCAGCGCGCGGCGCACGTCGGACCAGGTGGTGCGGCCCGCGGCGAGCAGCGGGTTCAGGGAGTCCTGGGCGAGCAGCGGGGCGTACGGCGAGCCGAGCACGTAGGCCGCCTTGCCCGCGTCGAGGACGTGGTCGCCGAGCCGGACGCCGACCCGGCGTGCGGAGTCCGAGCCGGGGAGGGAGAAGACGCCATACGGAAGGTTGTGCGTGCCGAAGGGGTCGCCCTCGGGGAGATCGAAGGGGGGCATGGGGTGCTGCCTCACTCTCTTACGCTCCGTGCCATGTGGTCGGGCCACACGTTACGGGTGAGGTGCCGGTCTTGGGCAGTACGGAACTCGCGTCGCCGGGGCTGGCGAATCACCAGGTCGCGGCGCACGGTCGAGGCTCAGGCCCCCTCCCGCGTAGGCGATGGTGCGGGTCGAGGGACCACGTGGGGGTGAAATCGCAACAAGCGGAAGGAAGTTGTGCACACGGAAACAGAATCCGAACCGGAACAGGTGTCAACACATGTGAACACAGCAGCCGTCCGGTTCACGTCGAGTCGATGGGGCTTCCTGTCCGTATTCTCTGATCATGGCCCCACCCATCGCATATTCACTCATCGCCACTGACCTGGACGGGACGCTGCTCCGAGGCGACGACACGCTCTCCGACCGTTCCCTCGACGCGCTCGCGCAGGTCGCGGCGGCCGGTGCTCAGCACCTCGTCGTGACGGGGCGGCCGGCGCCCAGAGTGCGGCCGCTCCTCGACGTCCTGGGCAGCAGGGGGCTCGCGGTGTGCGGACAGGGCGCGCAGTTGTACGACGCCGGCGCGGACCGTCTCTTGTGGTCGATCACCCTGGACCGGGAGTTGGCGGAGACCGCGCTCGGCAAGATCGAGGCCGAGGTCGGGGAGGTGTACGCGGCCGTCGACCAGGACGGCGTCGACGGGCTCACGCTCATCGAACCCGGGTACCTGATGCCGCACCCCACCCTGCCCGCTGTCCGTGTCCAGCACCGGGACGACCTGTGGTGCGAGCCGATCAGCAAGGTGTTGCTGCGCCATCCCACCCTGTCCGACGACGAGTTGGCGGCGACGGCGCGGGCGGTCGTGGGCTCTCTCGCGACGGTCACCATGTCCGGGCCCGGGACCGTCGAACTCCAGCCATGCGGCATCACCAAGGCGACCGGTCTCGCGCTCGCCGCCGAGCATCTCGGCCTCGGCGCGCACGAGACCATCGCCTTCGGGGACATGCCCAATGACATCCCCATGTTCGACTGGGCCGCCCGCGGGGTGGCGATGGCCAACGCCCACCCCGAACTCAAGGCGGTCGCCGACGAGATCACCCTCTCGAACGAGGACGACGGCATCGCCGTCGTCCTCGAGAGGTTGTTCGCGGGCGTCAGCGCGGGCGCCCTGACCGATTCAGCCCAGTAAGGGTGAATTGGCCCAATCGATCCGGCTTCAGGGCTAGTAAGGGCCGTTCACATTGTCGATCGAGCCGTACCGGGCGGCCGCGTAGTTGCACGCGGCCGCGATGTTCGCGACCGGGTTGAAGGGGTCGTAGACGGTGCCCGGCACGTGGTAGGCCGCGAAGGTCGGGTCGATGACCTGGAGGAGGCCCTTGGACGGGGTGCCCGCGGCCGCGTTGGAGTCCCAGTTGTTGATGGCCTGGGGGTTGCCGGACGACTCGCGCATGATGTTGCGGTGGATGCCCTCGTAAGATCCGGGAATCCCGTTCTGTCCCATGATGTCCAGAGCGTTGCGGATCCAGCCGTCGAGGTTGTCCGGGTATGTCTTCACCGAGGACTGCGTGGCCTGGGCGACGGCGGACTTCTTGGCGGGTGCGGCGGCCTTGTCGGCGGTTGCGCTCGCGGTGCCGGCCTTCTTCGTCGCCCGGACCTCCAGGTCGACGCCCGGGTGGATCAGCCGGGGGTTGTCGCCGATGGCCTTGCGGTTGTCCTTGTAGAGCTGCTTCCAGCCACCCTGGGCGTCGTACCGGTCCGCGATGCCGTAGAGCGAATCGCCCTTTTTGGTGGTGTACGTAAGGGTATTGGCCTGCGCGGCGGTGGGGGTCTGGGCCGGCTGGGCGGCGCTCGCGGTGGTCGCGCTCAGGAGCGGGAGCGCGAGGGCTGCGGTGCCGGTGCCTGCGATGGCGACGCGACGAGTGAGCGGGTTGGTGCGGGGGCGGCGGTGCTTGCCTCGGGGCATGGCGCTGTTCCTCTCCGGCGCCTGCGAGGTGAGCTGTCGGGTTCGGGCGGGAGATGCCCGGCCGCGCCGCTGAGCGGTGGCGCGACTTCACCCCGAGCTGGTCCGGTGAGCCATCAAGGCGTCCGGTCCGGCGACTTACCTGGGTCCCCCGCTCCTGCCGTGCGTGTGTGAGTTCCGGGGATGGATGACACGGGCGGCGGCAGGATTCGGCGTCCGCCCGACGAGCGGGAACGTATGCGAGAGCACATGTCCGAAACAAGTGCCGGGGCCGCCTGACGTGCCGGTTGACCATGGTCTGGTGCGTATGGGGTGCTTGATCCTTTGCGGTTGCCAAGCCTCAACTTGTGTGTGGAACAAGGGGAGACGAAGGTGCGTCGGACGGGGTGTGTGGCCGGGTGTGCGTGACTCAACTCACTGGCATCCACAAGAGCGGCAAATCGGGCAATGGATCCAACTCGCCTTTAACTGGCCATTCGTGGAGTCCGTTTTTCCCGTGTCCGACGGAAAAGTACTTCTTCGCCCTCTGTGCAGATCACCTCGTTGGAGGCGATGAGGTCATGCCGATCGCAGCTGATCTCGGAGAGCATCCGCACCGTCGCCTCCCAGCCGAGCTCCGGGCGGCGCACCCGGATCGACCCGGTCCGAGTGGGTGCGGGCAGCTCAAGGGGTACGTCCTCGGTTGCGCCCGGCTCGCGCGGCGCCACGCCGTCCCGGCCATGACGTGCAGTCAGGTTCAGCGCCCCGCGTGACCAGGGGCGAGGAGCCGTCCGGTGCCAGGTCGCAGAGCCGGGCGACGACTTGCTCGCGCGGTATGTCCGACGTCAACCTCAGCTGTACCCTCGCCCGCCTCAACGCTCAGGTCTACTCGCCCACTTCGACGGGGTGGGAGTCGCTGACGCGGAGCGCGGCAGGGGCTCGGACATGACGCCGGTGTCCTCGGACGGGCGACGAAGGCGCACATGGTCGACGGTCAGGCGGCATGTCGACCGGTGAGGATGGAACCTCCCGTGCAGTGCACGTCGTTGTCATAGCGATCGTCCGTCGAGCAAACCATGACGATCGCCTTGAGCCGGTCGGTCAGGCGGTACAGCAGGTATTCGAGGAGCGCCGGTACGGGCTCGTTCGTCAGCGGGCGTCACGCGCGCGTACAGCAGGGTCCCGTCCCGGAGCGGGTTGCGGAGGTCGTGATGGGTCGTCTCGTGGGGGAAGGACGTACGGATGTGTATGGGCGGGATCCCTGTCGGGTCAGTGCGTCGGATGCGTCGGATGCGTCGAGTGCGGCGAATGCTTTGTGGCGGGTCAGTCCACCGGGTGCATCGTGCGGCTCAGCCAGCGGGTCGCGGCCATCACGGCGAGGCCCGCGACCACCGCGACGGGACCGTTGACGCCGAAGTAGGTGGGCTTGGGGACGTCGTCGTAGAACTTGACCGTCTGGGCCTGGGTGCCCTTGGCCATGGCGAGAGAGGGGAACCAGACGTGCTTCCGGCCGGCCAGGTGGCCCCGCCCGAGGACGTACTGGGCCAGGCCGAACATCATGTCGATCGCGGCGGCCGAGAAGCCGACCATGGTGGCGACGTTCGGCTTGAGGAGTTCCGTGCTCGCGCTGAGCAGAGCCAGCCGCCCGCAACGGACACCAGATGGACGAGCGTGCTGGAGGCGGCAGAGGCGGCGGAGGCGGCGGAGGCGGCGGAGCCGGCCGACATGCCCATACCGCCGGGGGCGAGGGTGGCGGCGCAGTGCGGGACGAGGATGGCCTGCATGCCGAGGAACGAGAAGAGTCCCCAGACCTCCAGACCGGAGAGCTTGAGAAAGCTCTGGGCCGGCCGAAGAAGGCGTGGTCGGCGTGCGGCGGCGGCTCGCTGTCGGCCTGGACGTCGGCTTCGGCCCAGGACACGGGCCGCTACTTCCCTATAAGTCGATGGATATCCCGCCTTATCACGTGATCAAAAACATACCTGTCGTGATCCGATACCGCCCGTGGTGGACGGGTGGGCGGCATCGGTGATCGAAACGTGACCGGATACGCTGACTTGAGTGATGGCAGCGACCTATCGACAAACCGTGTAACCGCCAGTAGACACCAGCAGACAGGAGACCCCTCGTGACCGTCGTCGGGCCGTTCGGGCTGAGCGTGCGGGACCAGGCTCTGGAAGCCGATGTCCAGGCCGGATTGACGGCTGTCGAGGAGGGATTGCTCGAAGCCACCAAAAGTGAGGTCCCCTTCATCACCGAGGCCGCCCAGCATCTGGTGCGGGCGGGTGGAAAGCGGTTCAGGCCGTTGCTCGTGATGCTCACTGCCCAGTTCGGGGACCGGTACGCGCCGGGGATCGTGCCGTCGGCGGTGGTGGTGGAGCTGACCCATCTGGCGACGCTCTACCACGATGACGTGATGGACGAGGCGGCCGTACGGCGCGGTGTCGACAGTGCGAACACCCGTTGGGGCAACTCGGTCGCCGTCCTGACCGGGGACTTTCTCTTCGCGCGCGCCTCGCACATCCTGGCCGACCTCGGGCCGGAGGCGGTGCGGGTGCAGGCCGAGGCGTTCGAGCGGCTGGTCACCGGGCAGATCCTGGAGACGGCGGGTCCGCAGGACGGGCGGGATCCCGTCGAGCACTACCTCGATGTGCTGAGCGGGAAGACCGGATCGCTGGTGGCGGTCTCGTGCCGGTTCGGGGCGATGATGTCGGGCGCCGACGAGACGGTGGTCGACGTGCTGACCCAGTACGGAGAGCGGCTCGGGGTCGCCTTCCAGCTGGCGGACGACGTCCTGGACATCGCGAGCGACTCCCATGAGTCCGGGAAGACGCCGGGGACGGATCTCCGGGAGGGGATTCCCACGATGCCGGTGCTGCGGTTGCGGGAGCGGGCCGCGCGGTTGGGTCTGGCGGAGGACATCGCGTTGTGCGAGTTGCTGGACTCCGATCTCAGTGATGACGCGCGGCTTGCGGAGGCGTTGGCTCAGCTTCGGGTGCATCCGGCGTTGGAGCAGGCTCGGCGGGACACGGTGCGGTATGCCGAGGATGCGCGGGCCGCGTTGGCGCCGTTGCCGGAGATGGGGGCCAAGGCCGCGTTGATGGAGTTGTGCGATGCGGTGGTGCATCGGGCTGGGTGATTTCACCCCCCCCACCACCCCGGTCCGTCCCATCCCTTGAAGGGCTCCGCCCCTGCGGCCCCGCCAGGGGGCTCTGCCCCTGGACCCCGCTCCTCAAGCGCCGGAAGGGCTGGAGTGGGGACACGCGGCACAAAGTTGTACTGAGTCCAGGGTGAGATCGCGTCCGTACAGCTGTCCGGAAGACGACGTTCTCGAAGCCCTGGAGTTCGTGAAGGTCTAGGGGGGACACGGGCCTCGGCAGACTTGAACTCATAGATCTGCTCGCTCGAACCCGCCCCGCACAGCGGCGTCTTCCCCGGCGACCCCTACGGGTCGGGGGAGGCGCCGCCCTCGTGTGTCATACCCCAGGTGTACGCGGAGTTGGCTCCGGAGGTTGACGAATCTCCCTGGCCGATTTGGTCAGATGGAAACCACGGACAACACCACTCCTCACCGATTCGGGTGAGAATGGCGGCACAGGGGTGGACGAGTGCGGGGTCGTAAGACTCGCGGGCGACGAACGAGAAGGACAGCCGCCGCCGACGACGGAGGTAAGGCACACATGGCACCGTACGAATCCGACGACAGTACGACCGCGGTCGAGGAGGTCGACGACCTGCCCTCGGGGCGGCGCAAGGCCGCGCGGTACGTCGTCCCGGTCACGGTCGTGGGAGTCGCGGCGGCGACCATCGGGCTCGTCCCGGCGATCGCCGACTCGGGCGACCCGGACCTGCCGAAGATCACCGCAGAGCAACTCATCGAGAAGATCGCGCAGTCGGACGTGGAGCAGCTCTCCGGCACCGTGAAGATCAGCACCGATCTCGGGCTGCCGGACCTCGGCGGCCTGGAGTCCAGCTTCGCCTCCGGCGCCATGGGGTCGGGGTCGGGGTCGGGTGACGGATCGTCCGCCGATCCGTCGGCCAAGCTCACCGAGCTGGTGTCCGGTACGCACACGCTGCGCGTCGCCATGGACGGCGAGAACAAGCAGAAGCTCTCCCTGCTGGAGAACGCCTCCGAGTACAGCCTCATCCACAACGGCAAGGACGTCTGGGGCTACGACAGCAAGTCCAACGAGGTCTTCCACGGCACCGCCGAGGCGGCGAAGGGCGGGCAGGAGAAGGAAGACGTTCCCGCCACGCCCAAGGACTTCGCCGAGGAGGCGCTCAAGGCGGCCGACGACACCACCTCCGTCACCGTCGACGGCACCGCGCAGGTCGCGGGCCGGGACGCCTACCGGCTGCTCATCAAGCCGAAGCAGTCCGGGACCACGGTCGGCGCGATCACCGTGGCAGTGGACGCCAGGACCGGCATGCCGCTGAAGTTCACGCTGAGCCCGTCCAGCGGTGGCGCGGCAGTGATCGACGCGGGCTTCACGCAGGTCAGCTTCGCCAAGCCGGCCGCCTCCACCTTCGACTTCACCCCGCCCAAGGGCGCGAAGGTCACCGAGGAGGACGAGCTGAAGGGGAAGAGCGGCGAGCACGGCACCCCGAAGTCCGAGGAAGAGCTGCGCAAGGAGCTCGACAAGGAGTTCGGGAAGGACTTCGGCAAGGACTTCGGGAAGGAACTCGACGGTCCGAAGTCCGGTGACAAGCCCGGCAAGGCGCCCGAGGGTGGCCCCGAGGTGATCGGCGAGGGCTGGAACACCGTGGCCGTCTTCGACACCGGCGGCGAGGGCGTCCCCTCCGGCGCCGAGGTCGGTGGGGAGATGGGCGGCTTCCTCGACTCCCTGGGCGACAAGGTCACGGGCAAGTTCGGCTCGGGCACGGTCTTCAAGACCCGTCTGATCAACGCCCTGATCACGGACGACGGCAAGGTCTACGTGGGCGCGGTCGACAAGGACGCGCTCGTGAAGGCGGCCGACTCCGGGAAGTGAACCGGGGCCGCACCAACGATCGAGGTGCCCTAGGAACCCGAGGAGCCTGAGGAACCGATGGAGGAACTGCCCACCGCGCAGGCGGTGATCGCCACCCGCGCGCTCACCAAGCGCTACCGCGGCGGGCAGCTCGCCGTCGACGGTCTCGACCTGACCGTCCCGGCGGGCAGTGTCTTCGGCTTCCTCGGTCCGAACGGCTCGGGCAAGACCACCACCATCCGCATGCTGATGGGCCTCATCGAACCCACCGCGGGCAGTGCGCGCGTGCTGGGGCAGCCCATGCCCCGGTCCGCGCGCTCCGTGTTGCCGCACGTCGGCGCGCTCATCGAGGGACCCGCCCTGTACGGCTTCCTCTCCGGACGCGACAACCTTCTCCGGTACGACGCCGCCGACCCGACCGCCGATCCGCGCACCCGGCGCACCCGCGTCGCGGCCGCGCTGGACCGGGTGGGCCTGGCGGCCGCCGCGGGCAAGAAGGCCAAGGCGTACTCGCTCGGCATGAAACAGCGGCTGGGGCTCGCGGCCGCGCTGCTCCAGCCGCGTCGGCTCCTCGTGCTCGACGAGCCGACCAACGGTCTCGACCCGCAGGGCATGCGCGAGATCCGTGCCCTCATAAGGGAGTTGGCCTCCGACGGCAC
>CBFGZZ010000155.1:0-18905 GCA_965653385.1 uncultured Streptomyces sp.
GATTCTCCCGTACGCCCATGCCGTCGCCCATTGCGCCGCTCACGCCTCCGCTCACACCTGGGTCCGATGGAAGTTCTTGAAGGACCGCGAGGCGGTGGGCCCGCGCTGCCCCTGGTACCGGGACCCGTACCGCTCGCTGCCGTACGGGAACTCGGCGGGCGAACTGAGCCGGAACATGCACAGCTGGCCGATCTTCATGCCGGGCCAGAGCTTGATCGGGAGCGTGGCGAGGTTCGACAGCTCAAGGGTCACGTGCCCGCTGAACCCGGGGTCGATGAACCCGGCGGTGGAGTGGGTGACGAGCCCGAGCCGCCCGAGCGAGGACTTCCCCTCGAGCCGCGAGGCAAGATCGTCGGGCAGCGTGATGACCTCGTACGTCGAGGCCAGCACGAACTCACCGGGGTGCAGGATGAACGGCTCGTCGCCCTCCGGCTCCACGAGCCGCGTGAGGTCCGCCTGCTCGACGGAGGGGTCGATGTGCGGGTACCGGTGGTTCTCGAACACCCGGAAGTAACGGTCCAGCCGCACATCGATGCTCGACGGCTGCACCATGGATTCGTCGTAGGGATCGATCCGTACCCGCCCGGCGTCGATCTCGGCCCGGATGTCCTTGTCTGAGAGAAGCACGCCCCGAGGATACGCAAGGCGCGCGGAACGACCACAATCACGGCCTCCACGCGCCTGGCGCTGCGCTTGCTGTACTGCTGTTGTTCCTACGGGTACCGCCGGTACGACTGCTGACACCACCGGTACCAGTGCTGGTGCCGGCGACCGCGGTGGCTACCGCTGCCTACTGCTGTCGCTACCGCTTCTCCAACGCCACCGGCACCGGCACCACACTGCGGAGCCGGGCACAGCGGGGGCACCGGAGGAGCCGCCCGGGGCCGAGGCGATCGGCCTGCTGCATCGGGAACGAAGCGGTGCTGAACACGTGCCCATCGGCACAACGGACGACGGTGCGGTCCATCAAGTCCTAGAGTCCCTTCCCCAAAGAGCCGCGTCCGGCTGCTGCCTGCCTGACGACGAGAGGCCACATTACGGGATCAAAGGGACGGCCCTCCAGGCGGCACTCCGACCCCGCCCTGACCCTCTCCGACCCCTCCACCGTACGCCCCAACTCCGGTACCCCGCAGTCACATCCACCCCCTGAAACGCCCTCAGGCCCCACGGCGTCAGCGCCGGGGGCCGGTGATGAGGTACAGTGACCAGGCAATCGGACACCGGCTCCGGATGATCTCGGAACGGGCGTCTTACGCGGGTGTAGTTTAATGGTAGAACATCAGCTTCCCAAGCTGAGAGCGCGAGTTCGATTCTCGTCACCCGCTCCAGAGAGAAACCCCAGGTCAGCGGCCTGGGGTTCATTTATTGTCTAGACCATTTGGAGGGTTCCGCGCCCTCTGTGTGCCCTAACTGATCGTTTCAAAATGGCCGCGTGGGTGGCGGAGATAGATGAGGCTGCAGGCCAGTTCGAGGGGGACCTGGACGCCGGGTCCTATCGTAGGGCGGCGGCGACCAGACCTTCGAGGGCCTCGCGCGGTACTTCGCCGCCGTTCACCAGCCGGTCGAAGACGAGTCCGTCGATGCAGGTCAGCAGGATGTGACTGCGATTCTCGACGTCCGTCACGCCGTGCGCGGCGAGGAACAGCCGGACAGCATCGCGGCCGGCGTTCTCGTGGGGTACGAGGATCTCGCGCAGCTCACGGTCACGCACGCTCTCGACGGCGCAGGCGTAGCGAGCCAGCGAGCGGCGGCGGCCCTCGCCGGTGAGTCGCTGTCGGGCGAGCAGCACCATGCCGTCCACCAGTTCCTCGGCGGTGCGAAGGGGTGGAAGCTCTTCGGCCATCGTTTGCAGTTCTGCCTGGTCGAGTTGGACCAGGCGTGTGACCAGACCTGTGAGCAGCGCGGCCCGGGTGCGGAAGTAGGCAGACGTGGTGCCGGGCGGCATGGCCGCTTTGCGGTCGACTGCCCGGTGGGTCAGGCCGCGGACCCCTTCGTCGGCAAGTACGTCGAGAGCCGCGTCCGCGAGGAGGGTGCGCCGATCCGAAGCCATGACTCCTTTCTACACCTGTAGAGCCTCAGATAGAGTCACCCTTCTACAGATGTAGAAAGATGAGGGGTTCGGCATGGGCAACGCGGCAGTGGTGGTCGGAGGGGGCATCGGCGGGCTGGCCGCCGCGATCGGACTGCGCCGCATCGGATGGGAAGTAACGGTCGTCGAGCGCGCGCCCATGCTTGAGGACGCGGGGGCGGGCATCTCACTGGCCGCCAACGGACTGCGGGCACTGGATGAACTCGGCGTCGGCGACGCGGTACGGGATGCCTCGCGCGGCCAGTACAGCGGCGGCACTCGCACTCCGCAGGGCGGCTGGCTGGCCCGGATGGACGGCTCGGCGCTGGAGAAGGCGGTGGGCACACCGATCATGGGCATCCCCCGCTCCACCCTGCACCGACTGCTTCGCGACTCCCTGCCGGCCGAATCCCTGCTGATCGGATCCGAGGCGGACTGGGTCGAGCAGCCCGGCCCTGGGACGGTTCGAATCGGCTGCGGCGAGACCGTCCTGGACGCCGATCTGGTAGTGGCGGCCGACGGCATCGGCAGCAAAGTGCGCAGCCATCTCTTCCCAGCCCATCCCGGTCCGGTCTACAGCGGGTCGACGGTGTTGCGCGCCATCACCGAGCAGGCGGTCGACCTGAGCACCGACTTTGAGCTGACCTGGGGGCACGGCACCGAGTTCGGGCACATCGCCTTCCACGACGGGCGGGCCGAGTGGCACGCCGTTCTCAGCCTCCCCGCCGGTACTCGGTTCGCCGACCCGTTGGACGAACTGCGCAGGCGATTCCATACCTGGCACGACCCGATCCCCGCCCTGCTCGACGCGACCCGGCCCGCCGCCGTGCTGCACCACGACGTCAGCGAACTCCGCACACCGCTCCCCTCGTACACGGTCGGCCGGACCGCGCTGCTCGGCGACGCGGCACACGCGATGACCCCCCACCTCGGACAGGGTGCCTGCCAGGCGTTGGAGGACGCGGTCACCCTGGCCGCCGCGCTAGCCACCGAGGCCACCGTGAGGGCCGCGCTCGCTCGCTACGACGCCGAGCGCCGACCGCGCAGCCAGGCCGTCGCGCGGGCCGCCCGGCAGGCCGGGCGGATGGGCCAGCAACTCTCCCACCCACTGGCCGTCGCCCTGCGGAACGCGGCGATGCGGCTGACACCCTCCCGCGCCGCAACGCACATGATCCTGCGGCACCACGCCTGGGTCCCACCACAACTGAGCTGATCCGATTCGCGTCCCGCCAACTCACCACCGGACTCCTTCCGAGACAAAGTCGAGCTGCGGGTCTTGCCGTTGGAGGTCACGGTGGGCAGGGTGTCCGGGTGCGTGCTGATCTTGTTCCGGACGACCTGTGGGAGCGGGTGGCTCCCCTGTTGCCGCGTACTCCCGAGCGCAGTTACCGCTATCCCGGGCGACTGCGTGTTCCCGACCGGGTGGCCCTCGCTGGCGTCTTGTACGTGCTGCGGACTGGCGTCGCATGGCGCGACGTCCCGACGGAGACTGTGGGCTGCTCCGGGGTGACGGCATGGCGTCGACTGCGGGACTGGACCGAGGCCGGCGTCTGGCCGCGTCTGCACGCGGCTCTACTGGCCGAGCTGAGGAGCGCCGACCTGCTGGACCTGGACGACTGTGCCGTGGACGGGTCTCACGTCCGGGCCCTCAAAGGGGGGACCACGTCGGCCCATCACCCGTCGACCGCGCTCGTGCCGGCTCCAAGCACCATCTGATCGTCGACCGCCACGGGACCCCACTCGCCGTCACACTCACCGGCGGCAACCGCCATGACGTCACCCAGCTCATGCCGCTGCTGGACTCGGTCCCACCGATCCGGGGCCTGCGAGGACGGCCCCGCCGCAAGCCCCGGCACCTGTACGCGGACCGGGGCTACGACTTCGACAAGTACCGCCGCCTGTTGTGGAAGCGCGGCATCAAACCCGTGATCGCCCGACGCGGCGTCGCCCACGGCTCTGGACTGGGCAAGGTCCGCTGGGTGGTCGAGCGCGCGTTCGCCTGGCTGCACCAATTCAAGCGACTCCGCATCCGCTACGAGCGACGCGCCGATCTTCACCAGGGTCTGCTCGAACTGGCCTGCAGCCTCATCTGTCTGCGCCGCCTGCGAGCCTCATTCTGAAACGATCAGTAAGTAGAGGATGGCCTGGCCGGCCTCCTCCGCCGTCGGCGCCTTTCTCGGCCGGCCGCGCGGCACCGCACCGGCCTCACCGCGATCCGATGAACTCCCGTTCCAGTCCCGCATCCCGACAGCGTGCCCAGAGCTGGGACGGGTCGCCATGCCGCTGCCGAGGTCAGGCTGAGCGCGTCAGCTCGCCGGCGAGCTGCCATGTGCGGCGGCGGTCTTCTTCGCGGGCGATGTCGCTGTAGGCGACGGTGATCTCGGTGGCGCCGGCTTCCATGTAACGGCGCAGTCCGGCTGCGACCGTCGCCTCGTCGCCGATCAGTGCCAGGTCGACGGCGCGGTGTGCGCCCTCCATGTCGCGGACGCGGCGGTAGGACGGGATCGAGTCGTAGAAGGCCAGATGAGCCGTGGCTGCGGCCCTGGCCTGGTCGATGTCGTCGGTCACGATGGCGGGGACGGAGGCGTTCACCCGTGGAGTGGGGCGGCCGGCACGCGTGGCTGCTTCGGTTATCCGGGGAACGATGTGTTCCTCCAGGGTCCGGGGTCCGGCCAGGAAGGGCATCGTTCCGTCTGCCAACTCGCCTGCCACACGCAGGGCCTGGGCCCCCATGGCGCCCACGATCAGCGGGATCTCCGGTTCGGCGCCGAGCACCTTGGTGGGTCCGACCGGGCGCGATGTCACGGTGCTGCCCTCGTAGGGGGTGACTTCACCGGCGAGCAGTGGCCGCAGGGCGCTGAGGTACTCGCGCAGGTGAGCGATCGGCGGCGGGTAGGGCAGGCCGTAGGCGTGTGTGAGCAGGTCGGGCGCTCCGAGGCCGATGCCGAGTTGGAAGCGGCCGTGGGTGGCCGCCTGGGCTGTCTTGGCCGCCGATGCGAGGATCTGCGGGTGTCGCGGATGCATGGGGACGACGGCGGTGCCCACGGAGATGCGGGGGACCTCGCGGCCCACGACGGCCGCCAGCACGATGGCATCATGCGTGGCCGGCTGGTTGAACCAGACCGAGTCGATCCCCAGTTGTTCGGCTTCCCGGCCCAGTTCGGCGGCGCGGTCAGCAACGTTCTTGAGGTTCTCTGTCGGCGCGAACTGGGGCATGGCTACTCCGACGCGCATGTGTTCTCCCTCGTCTTGGTGAGCGATGCGCTCGTCATAATCGGTGTGAAGGTGCTGGTGAGGTGATGAAGCGGCGGGCCCGCAACCGGGCGGGCATGGCGGTCCGGCTGACGACCGTGCACGTTGCCGGGAGTTCGTCGAGATGGAGGCACAGTCGCGCAGGTGGCGTCTTCGCGGCGGTCAGGCCGTGATGGCGGGGGTGCGGAAGTAATGGCCCTGGTCGAGGTCTTCGAGGAGGCCGGGGTGGGTCGGGTGCCAGTCCAGCAGTTCGCGGGTCATGGTGTTCGACGTCGGGGCGTCGAAGCCGAGGAGGGCGCCGAGGAGGCCGAAGTGCTCGGCCGCGGCCTCGGGGGCCACGGAAGCCACCATGACGTTGAGGTGACGGCCTATCACCTCGGCGATGTCCCGGATCGGGACGCCCTCTTCGGCGATGCCGTGCAGTACTGATCCCGCAGGCGCCTTCTCGACCGCCAGGCGGAACAGCCGTGCGGCGTCCAGGCGGTGGACGGCCGGCCAGCGGTCGGCGCCGTCGCCGATGTGGCCGGAGACACGCTTGGCCCGGGCGATGGAGATCAGCATCGCCATGAAGCCGTTGTCCCCTTCGCCGTGGCAGCTGGGCGCCAGTCGCACCACGGACGAGCGCACGCCGCGCGAGGCGAGTGCGAGCGCGGCCTGGGCCGTGGCCTGCCGGATGGCGCCCGGCGAGCCGTCGATGGCGGCCCTGTCCCGCTCGGTCGCCACCCGGCCGGGCGCGAGGCCGAGGAGATTGGAGGCGATGACGAGGGGACGGCCAGTACCGGCGAGCGCGTCACCGAAGGTGTCGACGGCGCGGCGGTCGGCCTCGGCAGCACCTTGGAGGTCGCCGGCGAAGGCCATGTCGTTCTTGAAGGCGAGATGGATCACCCCGTCCGAGGCGGCGGCGGTGCTGCCCAGGACGTCGAAGTCGTCAACGGTGCCGTGGACTGCTTCCGCCCCGGCGGCGGCGAGGGCGTCGGCGGTGGCGTCGGAGCGGACGAGCCCGAGGACCTGGTGCCCTGCGTCGATGAGCTCGGGTACGAGGGCGGAGCCGATCCAGCCGGACACACCGGTCACGAAGATGCGCATGGGAGAGGACCCCTGACTATTGATGTCAGTCACTGCCATCGGACCCTAGCATCTGATGTCAGTCACTGTCATCGCGTAGGATCCGGGCATGGGCAGATGGGAGCCGAACGCATGCGGTCGCCTGGCGCAAGCGGCGTTGGAGCTGTTCAGTGAGCGCGGCTACGAACAGACCACGGTGGCGGAGATCGCCAAGCGGGCGGGCCTCACCGAGCGGACGTACTTCCGGCACTACGCCGACAAGTGCGAGGTGATGTTCGGCAAATCCGGTGCGCTGCAGGAGCAGTTCGTGACCGCGGTAGCCGAGGCACCGGAATCCATGGCGCCGATCGACGCCGTAGCGGCGGCACTTGAGGCGGTCGCCCAGGCGTTCGCCGACCGCCGCGAGTACCGCCGGCGCCAAGCCGTCATCGCGGCGAACGCGGAACTCCAGGAGCGCGAGCTGACCAAGTACGCCTCGATGTCGGCCGCGATCGCCGACGCCCTGCGCCGACGCGGCATCGCGGAGCCGTCCGCGACCCTGACCGCCGAGGCGGGGATCGCCGTCTTCAAGGTCGGCTTCCAGCTCTGGCTCTCGGCCTCCGAGGAACGTGAGTTGTCCCAGGTGATGCGGGAATCGCTCGACGAGCTCAAGGCCGTGACCGCGCGGCGTGGCGGCGGCCGCCCTCATCATCCTTCCTGCTGACATCCGTACCTCTCTGGTCGTATGCGGCTTTCGCCCCGTGGAGGGACGGTTGCCGACGGACGGTGGACGAGTCTGGACGCCATGCCGGCACCGCAAAGGTGCCGGCTCATGTGATGAGACAAGCGGGATGGCGGCCGAGGCCCCGGATTCCCTCGCCAGGCTCTTCCGCACGTGCGTCCCGCCCCACCAGATGGAGATGAATCACCACCCCGAGCCCGTCTCGCCATCCAGATCGAAGAACTCGCCGAGCCGGGGGGCGCGGGTCTCCCGCAAGTGGTTCCGCGGGACACCTATGCCGTGGACATGACGGAGGGCTGTCCGTAGAGGGGCCCGAGAGCAACGAGACCTACGCGGGTGGAGGACTGACCCCTGCATTGCGCCCCTACACCTCGGACTTGACGCTGCCTCGGTGAAGTGTGGGCGCTCCTCATGAGGCAGCAGGCCGCCTGCGTACCACTTCTGGATTACCTCAGCAAGATCAAAAGTAGGACGCCGTAGGTCTCTCGCAGCAGCCACTATCGCTGCACCTGATCGGTGATCCGATCACCCCACCCTGAGAGGAACGCAGCATGCAGACGCAGCTTGTACACCACATGACCCTCGCCGCCACCGGCGAAGAAGTGGCCGGTGCGGCGGTAACTCTTGCGCTCATTCTCTGTGGCTTTGCCGCCATTGTGTTGTTCATCAGCGCACTGGTCAGCATCCTCAGGTCCCCCCTTACCGTAGGGATGAAGCTGATCTGGATCATTTTCGCCTTCATGGCCCCCTTCCTCGGCTCCCTGTGCTGGTTCGTCATCGGCCGCAAGGACGCCCGGCGCCGGCCAGGCGTCGTCTGACACCGAGAGCGGGCGCGAGGGGCGCTCGCCGAGCAGCCCTCGCGCTCACCGCGCACCGTACTCACGGACCTCGTCGCAGCCGTCCGTCACGGTGCGGGCACAGGGGCTCGGATCAGCCGTAAGCGATGCGGACGCCGGCGGTGCCGGCACCGCCGGCGCCGGGGTCAGCCTCAAGTGCTGGATCGGCCACTGTGGCAGGGAGTACGGCGGTGACCTGCCAGCCTCGGTCGGGGCGTGGCCCGGTGCGCAGTTCGCCACCGAGCGCGGTGACGCGTTCGGTCAGGCCGACCAGTCCGAAACCGCCGCCTCGGGCCGCGGCCGGCAGCGCCGTGCCGCCCTTGCCGTTGTCGAGCACGCTCACCTCCAGGGCCTGGCCGTCATGGGCGAGGTGGACGGCGACTTCCGTGGCGTCGGCGGCGTGGCGGCGGATGTTGGTGAGGGCCTCCTGCACGACGCGGTAGGCGGCGACCTGGACGTCGTAGGAGAGGTCATCGGGAACCGACTCGTCGCGGTGGAGCACCGCTTGCGGGCCTATCGGGCCGCCGAAGCCTTCGACGAGTTCCGGAAGGGATGCCAGCGTGCCCACGCGGCGATCGGCGGCCGCCTTTCCCTCTGCCGTCTCCTCAAGGCTGTCGCGCAGGAAGCCGACGGTGCGGCGCATGGAGGCGAGCGCTTCCGTGGCGCCGTACACGACACCCTCCAGGAGTCTCTCCAGCTGCTCCGGATCGGTGGTCCGGACCATCTGTGCCATCCGGGCCTGCATCAGGATGCCGGTGACGTGGTGGGCCACGAAGTCGTGCAGGTCCGCCGCCATCGCCAGACGCTCGGCGCGCTGAGTCGCGGTAACGGCGGCACGGCGGCGTTTGCCCAGGGCACGCAGATAGCCGCCGAGTGCCGCCATGCCGACGCCTGCGACGATGCCGGTGGGACCGCCCCCGAGGAAGAGCGCGACGCCGACGAGGAGGGAGCACCCGACCACCCACCGGGGACGGCAGTCGCGGACCGCGATCAGCTGCAGACCTGACAGAGCACCGGGCACCGCGAAGGACAGATCGTCTCCCTGCACGACATCGATCATCCGCAGGACCGAGATGATCAAGGCGAGGCCGGCGGGCACGGCGGTGCGCAGTTCGGCGGTGAACCAGGCCGGCCGCCTGGCGACCGGCCACGCGAGGCCGACCAGGCAGAACGGAAGCACGAGCAGGTCCCACCACGGGCTGACGTGGAAATGCCAGATCTGCTCCTGCTCCCAGTAGGCCGCGAACACCAGCAAGGCGACCACGGTGGCTCTCAGGACGCCGCGCCCGCGGATGGGGCGGGCGGCGAGGTCATCGGCAGGGGGCTGCGTCATCACACGTCACCTCGGTGCACGGTGGGCAGTTCCGCCGGAGCGGTGGCGGCCGGACCCGGCCGTCGGCCGGACGGCGCGCATTATGCCCGACCGTGTCCGATGGGTGACGGCCTGGATCACCATGTGGCGATCGTGCGGGTATCCATGCAGGTCAAGCAGCGTCCGTGGTTTCTGCCCGCAGCTGCGTCGTGCGGCCCGCGGAGGGCGCATCGACCTGGCACTGGATGTCACCTGTGCTCGGCCGACGCGTCCGTAAACGGAGGACGGGTTCACAGGGCGAGCACCACGCCGATGACGGCCAGCAGCGCGCAGATGCCGAGATTCAGCACCCGGTGGGACAGGAAGACGGCCACGAATTCACGGATCGTCGCGCTGGGCCAGAAGTACCGGGCCGTCGGAGAGCCGATGACCTGTGCCATGACCTTCTCCTTGCGCGCGATCTGCGCGGCGCGCATGACATGGAAGTTGTTGGTCACCACCAGGGCCCGGTAGTCCGCTTTTCGGTCCCGCATCAGCGCCTTGCTGAACCGCAGGTTCTCCTGGGTGGTGCGGGACCGGTCCTCGACCAGGATCCGGTCGGCCGGTACGCCGGCCGCGATGAGGTGGTCGGCCATCGCCCGCGCTTCGGGGAGGTCCTCGTCCGGCCCCTGGCCGCCGGACGTCAGCAGCATCGGATCTCGGCCCTTGGCCCGTTCGGCGTCGAAGGCGGTACGTCCCCGCTCCAGCCGGGCGGCCAGCAGCGGGGGGACACGCGAGCCTCCGACCAGCCCGGAACCGAGGACGACGACGAAGTCGACGGCGTGGCGACCCCGGTGCCCGATCCTGCCGTAGACGAAGGAGTAGAGCAGGAAGCACGTGAAGAGCAACGAGACATAGCTGAGGACGCCCGTCACCGGGGCCATCACCAACTCCAGCGGCTTCCAGCCGGTGTCGTCGGCCAGCACCTGTAGCCCGAGGAACAGGATGATGCCGACGCCTGCCGCCAGCGACAGCAGGTTCGCCAGGCTCCTGCCCTCACGGCGCAGCATCGTCACCCCGTTGACGATCAGGAAGACGGCGAGCACGAGCATCATCGGGGGCAGGAGGAGGAAGGGGACGGCGAACAGGGCCCCGGCCGCCCTCACCGACACCTGCAGCACTTCCCCCACCAGCCCCACGAACAGGAAGAGGAGCGCGAAGAACAGGTAGACGCCGTTGCGTATGAGTCTTCGGTCGTACGCGAAGCCGCAGGCGAAGATCAGGAAGAAGACGCCTGCGGGAGTGAACAGAACCAGGTGCACCACTGTGCCGGCCCCTTGTACGTCATTGATCGTGCCGGAGGTCTCCGGCCGAAGGAGGGAGGAAGAGGAGGGGGAGGGGGAGAGGGGGAAGAGGTGAGGAGGAGAGATGTGCCGTGGCAGCCGGGAGACACCGGCCGCGCCTGCCCGTTGCGGGTCAGGCTTCGCCGGCCTGGTGGACGAGGATGGCGATCTGGGTGCGGTTCTCCAGGTCCAGCTTGGTGATGATCCGGCTGATGTGGACCTTCACGGTGGCCTCGCTCATGTGGAGCGTGCGGGCGATCTCCGCGTTGGCGGCTCCGGTGGCCACAGCGGCGGCGACCTCGCGTTCCCGGCCGGTGAGCCGGGACAACTTCCCCTTGGCCTCGGACACTTTGCTGCCTGCTCCGGTGGCGAACCGGGTCAGCAGCCGTTTGGTGACGGCCGGGGCGAGGATCGCCTCGCCCTTGGCCACGACCTCGACGGCCCGGGCGATCTCGTCCGGCGGGGCGTCCTTGAGCAGGAACCCCGCGGCACCCGCCTGCAGGGCCAGGTACACGTACTCCTCCAGGTCGAAGGTGGTCAGCACCAACACCTCGGGCGGAGAGGCCAGCGCGCGTACCCGGCGGGTGACTTCCAGGCCGTCCACGACGGGCATGCGGATGTCGGTCAGCAGCACGTCGGGCCGGTGGGCCTGCACGAGCTCGACCGCGCGGGTGCCGTCCGCGTCCTCCGCGACAATTTCGGCGGTCCCGGTGCTCTGCAGGATCATCCGCAGCCCGGCACGTACCAGCGGCTCGTCGTCCAGCAGTACGACTCGGATCATGACGGGTACCTCGGCAGGCTCGCGGTGACCAGGAAGCCTCCCCCGGGGCGGGGGCCGGCGGTCATCCTGCCACCCGCGAGCTTCACTCGCTCGCGCAGCCCCAGTAGTCCGAATCCGGTTCCGGCCGCGGCCGCCGACGGGCACGCTGCGGGTGAGCTGCGTACCGAGACGGTGACCTGCTCGTCCGACACCCCGAGGGTCACGTCCACTTCGGCGCCGGGCGCGTGCCTCGCCGCGTTGGCCAGGGACTCCTCCACCAGCCGGTACAGGGCGCGCTCGGTCGTGCCGGGCAGCTCGGGCAGTTCGCCGGGCAGGCCGACGCGTATCCGGCGGCCGGAGCGGGACGCGTCCTCGACCAGTCGGCGTACCCCCTGAACGGTCGGTACGGGGTGCAGCGGCACGTCCTCGTCCCCCTTGCCGAGCACACCGACGAGCTTGCGCAGTTCCTGCAGCGCCGTCGCTCCGGCGGTCCGTATCGCGGTCGCGGCCTCTACTGCGGCGGCGTCGCCGGAGGTCATCTCCAGCGCGCCGGCCAGCAGGGTCATCTGACTGATCCGGTGGGCCACCACGTCGTTCAACTCCCGTGCGATACGGGTGCGTTCCTCGCAGACGGCCCGCGCGGCCAGCAGGCTCCGCGCGCGCTCGGCCTGCTCGGCACGCTCGCGCAGCGAGGCGAGGAGCTGCGAGCGTTGCCGCAGCCACAGTCCGAGCACCACCGGGGCACCGACCGCGGTGACCGCGACGCCCGCCATGACCGGCAGGCCGAGCCCCAAGGGCCAGGTGCTCCACGGCGCGACCACCACCACGCCGCTGACGGCGGCGGTCACCCAGGTCACGGCGGAGGACCCGTACCGCCTCGCCACCGTCCAGCAGGCCACCGGCACCGCGCACAGGGCGCCCACGAGCACCCAGCCCAGCAGCCCGGCCGACGCCGCGGTGAGGGGCAGGCGGCGGCGCAGGACGATCACACACGCCACGGCGAGAGGCACCACGGTCCGTCCGCCGGACAGCAGCCCGAACCCCGAGCCGCGGGCCATCGCCACGCCGAGGGCCCCCACGACCGCCCCCAGTGCCCCGTCCCCGAGCCACCGCAGCAGGCAGTCCCCGCCCCACCAGGGGCGGGGGGTCCCGTCGCCGCGGCTCGCCGAGGTCGCGGCGCTCCCGGGCTGTCCGGCGGACGGCTTCACACGTCCCGCCGTGCCAGCACCGTACCCGCACCGACGACGACCAGCGCGGCCAGCGCCGTCAGGGGCAGCGGCGACTGCCACTTGAAGGCGTCCACCAGCGACGCGGCGGAGAAGAACGGCGCCATCCACCACTCTTTCAGCCACTTCGACAGGAGGCCCTCCACCACGATCGGCACGGCGAGCATCACGATCATGGCCACGGTCGCGTTGCGGGTCAGCGCCGCGAGGCCGAGCCCGACGAGGAAACTCAGCACCCCGTAGACGACCACCGCGGCCAGCACCTGCCCGATGCGCGCCCAGTCGTCCGGCGCGCCACCCCGCAGCACCTGGGCCAGCAGCGTCACCAGCACCAGCAGGACGCCGGTGACAGCGGCGAGGAGAGCGGAGATCACGGCCTTCGACGCCATCACCACCGGGCGGGACCTCAGCGTCAGGATCGTGGTCGTGATGGTCCGGTAGCGGTACTCGTGACCGAACGCACCCACCACGATCGCCATCGGGAACAGCAGGACCAGGGGCAGCGTCGTGTTGAACGAGCCGACGAAACGCCAGAGCCGAGTCTGATCGCTGTGGCCGGCCGCCACGTAGGCCACGACCAACTGCACGGCCGCAGCGGCGGCCAGGAGTATCCAGGTGGAGCGGATCGTCCGCATCCGGATCAGTTCGTAACGAAGCGCGTTGAGCATGAGGATTCTCTCTTCCAGGTCCGTGACGGTCAGTTGCTGCCCTGCGGCGCATGCGCCTTGTACGCGGCCACGTCGGAGGTGGCCTGGAAGAACGCCTCTTCCAAGTCGGCGCGTACCGCGGAGAGTTCGAGCAAGGTCACGCCGGCGCTCCTGGCGGCGGCGGCCACGTCGTCGGTGGCGGCGTTCACGACGGTGATCCGGCCGTCCTGCCCCTGCGACGCCTCGAACCCCGCGCCCCACAGCGCCCGCAGCAGCGCCTCGGGCTGGTCGGCACGGGTGATCACCTCCTTGCGGGAGTGACGGGCGATGAAGTCGTCGGCCGACTCGGCGGCGATCAGCCTGCCCCCGCCCAGGACGATCAAGGAATCGGCGAGCACCGCCATCTCGTTGAGCAGGTGCGAGGAGACCAGCACCGCCCGGCCCTCCGCGGCGAAGACCTTCAGCAGGTCACGCAGCCAACGGATGCCCTCGGGATCCAGCCCGTTCGCGGGCTCGTCCAGCATGATCGCCGCCGGGTCGCCGAGCAGGGCGGCGGCAAGCCCGAGCCGCTGCCGCATCCCGAGCGAGAAGCCCCCGGCCCGCCGGTTCGCGGCCGATCCCAGGCCGACCATCTCCAGCACCTCGTCCACCCGCCGCCGCGGCAGACCCGCTCCCGCGGCGATCATCCGCAGATGCGCCCGCGCCGTCCGCCCGGGGTGCACCGCCCCCGCGTCCAGCAGCACACCGACCGTCCGCACCGGCTGCTCCAACTCCGCGTAGGTGCGGCCGTCGAACGTGGTGCGGCCCTCTCCCCGGTCGAGGCCCAGCATGAGCCGCATCGTGGTCGACTTGCCCGCACCGTTCGGCCCCAGGAACCCGGTCACCACACCCGGTTCCACGGTGAACGACACGTCGTCGACGGCTGTCACCTGCCCGTACCGCCTGGTCAACCCCTGCGCGACGATCATCCTGATCTGTCCCCTCACGAATCCCGGCACCACCTCGGCACCGGCGGGGCACCAGACTCGTCACAGCGGGCCGGTCAACCGTCCGCCATCCGGCCAAAGCCGCGTACACCAAAGGATGTACGTCCTCAACAGCCAACCGCCCACAGGCGCCACGAAGTTGATCCGTGGCTCACCGACGTGGCTTCAGCGGGGCACTCGGCGATACTGAGAACTACCGTCAGCCACATCAGGCGCAGGTGGTAGGCGTTCAGACCGCCGTTGTTACGGCCCTGGGTGCCGGCCCGGCACCGGCGCGACCGCGTCAGCCCCCCTTGATGAACAGTGCCGTCGTGGCGCGACGCACCAGTCCCTTGGGCTGGACGAGCTCCAGGCGTGGCGGGCCGTCCGCGCCCTCGAGCCGCCCGAAGAGCAAACTCATCGCCAGGCTCGAGACGGCCCGCGGCCTGGGCGAGACGTTCGTGATGGGGCGCGCGTACGACAGTGCGGTGTCGTCCGTGCAGAAGCTGGCGAGCGAGACGTCCTGGCCGGGGGTGAGCTGCCGGTCGTGCAGCAGCCGGACCAGCCACTCGGTGACGCGCGGGGTGCGCGTGATCAGGCCCAGCCGGTCGTCACGGTGGGTGAGGAGCTGATCCGCGCAGGCGGCGATGCCGGCCCAGCCGTCGAACGGGCGCGGGACGACGGTCAGCTCGACTCCGTGGAGGGCGGCCCGGTCTGTGGCGGCGTCGTAGAAGTCGAGCACGAACTGGAAACGTTCCTGCTCATCCGCGGGTTCTCCCAGCACCGCGATGTGCCGGTGTCCGGTGATGGCGAGCTCGTCCACCAACAACTCGGCGGAGCGCCGGGTGTTGAAGTCGACCACGTCGAGGCCCTGTGGATCCTTCGGGCGGCCGACGAGAACCACGGGCAGGTCCAGCTCGTGTGCCGCCGGAACCCTGTCGTCGTCCGGCTGGATGTCCATGATGACGAAGGCGTCGCAGATCGAGCGGCCGGCCAGGCGGGTAACGCCGTCCGGGCCTTCCCGCACGGTGCTCAGGACCACCTCGTAGTCGTGCCGGCGTGCCTCCTCGATGATCGTGTCGATGTAGGGGACCGATTCCGCCGCGTCGGCCTTGGGGCCGAGGTGCACGATCAGTGCGATCACATTCGTCTTCGCCGTACGCAGCGTCCGGGCGCCGGCGTTGGGCTGGTAGCGCAGTTCGCGCATCGCCCGCTCCACGCGAGCGCGTGTCTCGGCGGATACGGCGCGCTTGCCGCTCATGACCGCGGACACCGTGCTCTGTGCGACACCCGCCAGCGCGGCAACGTCCCTGCTCGTGGGCGCGGACCGACCGTTGCGCCGGTCCGGCGACCGCTCATCTCGTGCCATGTGTCGACACGCTAGCCGACCCTCGCCCCGGAGTGTGGCGGCCCTTGTCGCGGCTCCGGCACCGCAGGGATGTTGCCGTTGTCTCGATGCCTGCTCTACGTTCGATACGTATCGCGCGATACGTATCGCTCTGTCGTGTGGCTGCCTGTGGTCATTCGCGCGCCCTCCTCCCGCTGAAGGTCGTGATGATGTTCTCCCACCCTGTGCCTGCTCCGCCCGTGGACGGTCTCGAGGAACTGACCGTGGACGACGAAGTGGAGCTGATCCTCGAGGCAGGCGAGCGCTGGTGGGGCGGCGCCGCGGAGGACGGCCTGCTGATGCCTTTTGGCGGGCAGCCGTTCGTACGCGATCTCGGTGTAGCCCTACGGCATGAGTCCGGTGACTGGGCGCCGTCGAATCAGAGCAGCCCGCTCCTGGTATCGACGCACGGGCGGGTGATCTGGTCGGACCGGCCCTTCGCCTTCGCCTTCGCCTTCGAAGGCCGCGAGGGCGGCTTGCTGCGGGTGACGGGACGAAAGGTCCGCGTCTGCCAGGCCGGCGCCACCCTGCGGGAGGCGTACCAGAGGGCCGCGCGTCGCTTCTTCCCTCCGTCGGGGCGGGCGCCCGCGCGGGAGCTGTTCACCGGGCCGCAGTACAACACGTGGATCGAGTTCCCCTACACGCCCACGCAGGAGGCGGTCCTGCGGTTCGCCGCCGATCTCCTGACCGCCGGGATGCCGCCCGGTGTCCTGATGATCGACGACTGCTGGTCGCCCGGCTACGGCACCTGGCGATTCGACGGTGCCCGCTTCCCCGACCCGGCGGCGATGATCCGCCGGCTGCACGACTGGGGCTTCTCGGTCATGGTGTGGGTCGTCCCGTTCGTCAGCCCGGACTCCGCCGCCTTCCGGGAACTCGAGGGCAAGGGGCTGCTGATCCGCGACCGGAACGGCGACACGGCGATCCGCCGGTGGTGGAACGGGTTCAGCGCCCTCCTCGACCTCACCGATCCCGCCGCCACCGCCTGGCTGACGGACCACCTCGACACCCTCACGGCCGAGACCGGTGTCGACGGCTTCAAGTTCGACGCCGGTGACATACGGGACTACCGCGCCGACGACCTCACGGCCACGCCGGCCGAACCTGTCGACCTGTGCGAGGCGTGGGCACGGGTGGGACTGCGATACCCGTTCAACGAGTACCGGGCGTGCTGGCGGATGGGCGGTCAGCCGCTCGGGCAACGGCTGCAGGACAAGCCGCCCCGGTGGGGTACGGCTGGGATCGAGTCGCTCATTCCCGAGATGCTCGCCCAGGGCATGATCGGCTACCCCTTCACCTGCCCCGACATGATCGGCGGGGGTGAGATCGTGGCGATGGGCGAGCAGGGGGCGACGGACCAGGAATTCTTCGTCCGGTACGCCCAGATCGCGGCGCTGAGTCCGATGATGCAGTTCTCCGTCAGGCCCTCCCGCGTTCTCGACGACGTCCATCTCGCCGCGGTGCACGCGGCACTGGCGGTCCGCGCATCCCTCCTGCCGCTCATCCTCGGCCTCGTGGACGAGGCCGCCCGGACCGGTGAGCCGATCGTGCGCCCGATGGCCTACCACGCGGGCGGACTGGAAAACGTCACCGATCAGTTCTTCCTCGGCCCGGACCTCATCGTGGCCCCGGTGACCACGAAGGGCGCCACCGAACGGACAGTCGCCATCCCGGCAGGCCGCTGGCGCGGCGACGACGGCACCGTCGTCGAGGGCCCCACAGCCGTGACGGTGCGATGCGACCTCGCACGCATCCCGCGCTTCGAGCGTCTCGCCGACGCATGACGGACCGTTCGAGAAAGGAGTAGCGGAAGCCATGTCCGCATCAGGTGACGTCCGTTGACCGGCCGTTCTCAGGGCGCTCGCGGTCATCCGCGTCCACCGTTGGATCGCCCGAGCCCGCCACCGCAAGGCAGGAGGGAATCTCCCGGCTTCAGCCGGGACAGCACTTCAACAGGCCATGTTCGTCATGCCGGCAGACGTGACGTCCGCGCACGCCGAGAGTCTCATGCTTCCTCTCTCAGGCTTGGTTGTGCGGGGTCGTCGCGCAGGACCGCCGCGCCGAACGGCGGCAGGCACAGGTGGCCGCTGACGGGTGCAGGGGCGTCACCGGCGAGCAGGTCCACCGGGGTGCCGGTGCCGGAGACGACGGTCACCTCATCAGGGGTGTGGTTGAGCAGGAAGAGGTGTTCGGTGCCGTCGGCGGCTCAGCGGCGGACCGCTTCGACACCCGCGGCGGTGTCCAGGGCGGGCGTCACTCCGGCGCCGGTGACGCAGTCCAGGACCAGGCGGCGCAGGGTCTCGCGGTCGGGTTAGGGGTCTTTCTTTCGGATCAGGTCGGCTCCGAGCGGCGGTGCCTTCTCGCCCACCCGAGCGGGGTCTGGTGCGTGCAGCTGCGAGGCGGAGGAGGGCGTCGACGCGGAGTGCCGGCAACCGACGACAACGCGGCAGATGTGCGTGCCAGGGCCCGCGACGCCGACAAGATCCGAAAGAGAGGCCCGAGAAGTACGACATCAGCAGGTGGCCGCCCGCGCGGACGTACGCGGTGAGGTTGTCGGCGCCGACGTCGTCAGCGCGCCGCCGAAACCAAGGCCGCGTGCTCGCAGTACGTCCCCATCCAGAACCTGCCGGGTGCCAAAGCGCCTCAGGAGACGTCGTGGATGTTGTGCTCGGTCAGGTCGGACGCGTGCCGGGCGATGGCACGGTAGTCGGCGTCGTCGTGGAGAACGGCCAAGCCGTGGTGGGCCGCGGTGGCAGCGATCACGAGGTCCACCGCCGAGGCACTGCGATGCTCCCCGGCCTGGGCCATACGGTGTTGCACCCCGCCGATCCAGCGCCCCGCGTTCTTCGGCACCGACACGTCGGGGTAGAGATCGGTGAACATCTCCACGATCTCGTCGTACTCGCGTCCGGTCCGGGCGCTGTGAAGAAACTCGGTGCGTTGCACATAGCAGGATGCGATGGCCCCGGCGTCGATCGCGTCGTACCAGGCCGATTGCAGTTTTGCATCGCGGAGCAGCCGGACCAGCCCGGACGTGTCGAGCAAGTAGATCACCGGCTGTTCTTCTCCGCCTGGTGCAGGCGCTCGGCGTCCTCGACGGCACCCCACTCACGCGCACGTTCGAAATGACGGCTGATGCGCGCCGCACGCTCCTGCTGCTCGGCGTAGAAGTGCAGAGCGAGATTGACCGCCTCCTTCTTGGTCCTGACCCTGGCCAAGGCCATGGCGCGCTCCAGGGCGTCGTCATCGATGTCGATCTGGGTCACAGACATGTGGCACCTCCCGCACGATGTTGGTGATGTACATAGAAGAATACGTCACCAACATTGACGCGGCCACGTCTT
>CBFGZZ010000156.1:0-18886 GCA_965653385.1 uncultured Streptomyces sp.
CCCCGCGCCCCTAGGTGGGTTTCAGGCCCCGGAGTGTCAAGTGCAGCAGTCTGTCCGCCAGGTCCGGGTCTCCCGGGGATTCCTCCGCCGCCAGTGCGATGGCATGGGTGAGTTGGAGGAGGTCGGTGATCGCTACGTCCTCCCGGACCGTGCCCGCCTCCTGTGCCCGGGCCAGCAGCGCGCCGCCCGCCTCGCGGATCGGGCCGCTGCAACGGGCCAGCGCCGAGGTGCCGTCGGTCGAGACGGACATCAGAGATCTGGCCAGCCCGCGGTACTCCCCGGCGTGCGTGACCATCTCGCGTAGCCAGGTCACCAGGGCCGCGCAGGGCTCGGGGGCGGCCAGGAGTTCGCGGGAGCGGGTCAGGAGGTCGCCGACCGCGTCCTCGAAGACCGCGCTCAGCAGGGCGTCGCGATTGGGGAAGTGGCGGTACAGCGTGCCGATGCCGACGCCCGCGCGGCGGGCCACGTCCTCCAGAGATGCGGCCGTGCCGTGTTCGGCGAAGGCGGAGCGGGCCTCGGTGACCAGGCGTTCGTGATTGCGGCGGGCGTCCGCGCGCATGCCTGCCGGCGGCCGGACCATCGGGTTCACCTGCCCTTCCCTCACTGAGAAGCGCCCGATGGACTGATCGCTCAGTCCGCCGGGCGCCTCGGGATGTCGTACGACTCAGTCCTTGATCTCGCAGATCGCGGCGCCCGAGGTGAGGGAGGCGCCGACCTCGGCGGACAGGCCCTTGACGGTGCCCGACTTGTGGGCGTTCAGGGGCTGTTCCATCTTCATCGCCTCAAGGACGACGATCAGGTCGCCTTCCTTGACCTCCTGGCCTTCCTCGACGGCGACCTTGACGATGGTGCCCTGCATCGGGGAGGCGAGGGTGTCGCCGGAGGCCGCGGGGCCGGACTTCTTGGCCGCGCGCCGCTTGGGCTTGGCTCCGGCGGCGAGGCCGGTGCGGGCCAGCGACATGCCGAGCGAGGACGGGAGGGAGACCTCCAGGCGCTTGCCGCCGACCTCGACGACGATCGTCTCGCGGTCCGGGTCCTCGTCCGTCTCGGTGTCGGCGGGGGCCGCGAAGGGCTTGATCTCGTTGACGAACTCGGTCTCGATCCAGCGGGTGTGGACCGTGAACGGGTCGGCGGAGCCGGTCAGTTCCGGGGCGAAGGCCGGGTCGGTGACGACCGCTCGGTGGAAGGGGATGGCGGTGGCCATGCCCTCGACCTGGAACTCGGCCAGGGCGCGGGCGGCTCGCTGGAGCGCCTGAGCGCGGGTGGCGCCGGTGACGATCAGCTTGGCGAGCAGGGAGTCCCAGGCCGGGCCGATCACGCTGCCGGACTCGACGCCCGCGTCCAGGCGGACGCCGGGGCCGGTCGGCGGGGTGAAGGTGGTCACCGTGCCGGGGGCGGGCAGGAAGTTACGGCCCGGGTCCTCGCCGTTGATGCGGAACTCGAAGGAGTGGCCGCGCAGGGCGGGGTCGTCGTAGCCGAGTTCCTCGCCGTCGGCGATGCGGAACATCTCGCGCACCAGGTCGATGCCGGTTACCTCCTCGGTGACCGGGTGCTCGACCTGGAGGCGGGTGTTGACCTCCAGGAAGGAGATCGTGCCGTCCAGGCCGACCAGGAACTCGACCGTGCCGGCGCCGACGTAGCCGGCCTCCTTCAGGATCGCCTTGGAGGCGGAGTACAGCTCGGCGACCTGGGCCTCGGAGAGGAAGGGCGCGGGGGCCTCCTCGACCAGCTTCTGGTGGCGGCGCTGCAGGGAGCAGTCTCGGGTGGAGACGACGACCACGTTGCCGTGGGTGTCGGCGAGGCACTGGGTCTCGACGTGGCGCGGCTTGTCCAGGTAGCGCTCGACGAAGCACTCGCCCCGGCCGAACGCGGCGACGGCCTCTCGGACGGCCGAGTCGTACAGCTCGGGGACCTCTTCCAGGGTCCGCGCCACCTTCAGACCACGGCCGCCACCGCCGAACGCCGCCTTGATGGCGATCGGCAGGCCGTGCTCCTCGGCGAACGCCACGACCTCGTCCGCACCGGACACCGGGTCGGGCGTGCCGGCGACGAGTGGGGCGCCGGCCCGCTGGGCGATGTGCCGGGCGGCGACCTTGTCACCGAGATCGCGGATGGCCTGCGGCGGCGGGCCGATCCAGATCAGGCCGGCGTCGAGGACGGCCTGGGCGAAGTCGGCGTTCTCCGACAGGAAGCCGTAGCCGGGGTGGATGGCGTCCGCGCCCGACTCGCGCGCCGCGTTCAGCACCTTGCCCATGTCCAGGTAGCTGGTCGCCGGAGTGTCACCACCCAGGGCGAACGCCTCATCCGCGGCGCGGACATGCAGAGCGTCCCGGTCCGGGTCGGCGTATACGGCCACGCTCGCGATGCCGGCATCCCGGCAGGCCCGGGCCACGCGGACAGCGATTTCGCCACGGTTGGCGATGAGCACCTTGCGCACGATTGAGGCTCCCTCCTTGAAACAAGCCGAGTTTAGGGACTGCCGACACGCCACATCGACCCGTCCCCAGTGGTGAGCTTGCCCACACGGAGCGTGATTCCAGGTCCGTTCGACCTGCGAAATCCCATGTCGCGCCCCGGCACGCAGGTCTCTCCCGGAAAACCCTAGCCCTCCGCTGTGGTCAAGGTCTCTGTCATCACGTGCTGCGGGCCACTCGGTTTCTTTGTGGAATCCCTACGAATGGCCCAATGATTCTTTGCCGGCGCCCGAACCCTTGTCCCGGGGTTTACCCGTTAGTAGCGTTCGCGATGTCTCGTCCGTACTTGGAGTAACAGAGCGCTCGGAAGCAGGTGGGGACCGGTGGTGCGCAGGCCGGTGGCGTGGGTGGTGGCGGTCGTGCTCTTCGTCGAGGGGCTCGGTGTCGCGGCGCTTCAGTGGTTCCTCGGTGTCGTCGTCGACCGTCAGGACATGTCCCTGGCGGGCCTCGACCCGGACGTGATGTCGCTGTCCTCGAAGATCGGCGGGGTCGTCTTCGGCGCCTACTTCGCGCTGTGCGGCCTGGTCGCCCTGCTCGTGGCCGTGCGCGACCGCGCCCCGGCCGGCTTCGGCCGCATCCTGCTGATCAGCGCGGCCGTGGTGCACGCGCTGCTGGGCGCGTTCGCCTGGGGGCTGGTGGGCTGGACGGCGTTCCTGTTCATGGTCGTCGTGCTCGGTCTGATCGTGCTGCTGCTCATGACGTACGACGCCCAGGCCGCGCCCGGCTCCGCCGAGCCCACCGACACCGCCCCCGACGGGGGCGCGGGCGGGAGCGGGGCCCCGGCGGGCGATTCCCCGGCGGGCGGGCCCCCGGTCAGTCCTCCGCCGGCGCCCACAACTCCGTGATGCCGATGCCCAGTTGCCCCAGCAGTCGTCGCACCAGTGGCAGGCTGATGCCGATCACATTGCCGTGGTCGCCGTCGATGCCGTCGATGAACGGGGCCGAGCGGCCGTCCAGGGTGAACGCCCCGGCGACGTAGAGAGGCTCGCCTGAGGCGACGTACGCGGCGATCTCCTCGTCGGTCGGCTCGCCGAAGCGGACGACCGTGGAGGCGGTGGCGGAGGTGTACCGGCCGGTCACGGTGTCGTAGACGCAGTGACCGGTCTGGAGCGTGCCCGCCCGGCCGCGCATCGACTTCCAGCGCGCCGTGGCCTCCTCGGCGTCGGCCGGCTTGCCCAGGGCCTGGCCGTCCAGTTCGAGGACCGAGTCGCAGCCGATCACGATCGCGCCCTTGACCTCCGGCTTCGCCGCCACCACGGAGGCCTTCGCCTCGGCCAGGGCCAGCGCCAGCTCGGCGGGGGTGGGTGCGGTGACGGCGTCCTCGTCGACGCCGCTCACGATGACCTCGGGATCCAGTCCGGCCTGGCGCAGCAGATTGAGCCGGGCGGGGGACTGGGAGGCCAGGACGAGGCGGCGGCGGGGCTGATCAGTCATGCGGTCAGCGTATCGGCGTGCCCGCCCGGGTTCATCTCAGCCCGAGCACGATCATCGTGAGCACCATGGCCAGCGCCATGAGAACGCCCAGCCGCCGCAACATCTCCTGCATGTCGCGCAGTTCCTTGGGCGGCTCGTTCTCGGGGTCGGACCACAGCATGCCTTCCATCGTCGGTCGGGGGGCCGTGGCGGCGCCTGAGTACGCATACTCAACTTCCTCTAAACGGTGCTACTGTTCCATTAGTTAAAGGGTCCCTGGTTTCGTTTGGAGGATGTGCCGTGTTCACCGCTTCCTGGATCGCGTCACCTCAGCTGCCCAGCGAGGGCTTCACGCCCAACTGGTCCCGCGAGGGCTTCTGGCGCCAGTCACTGCGGCAGGTCGTACGGCTGTCGGCGGGAGGTGACCGGCTGCGGGTGCGGCTGACCCACGCCTACGGAGCCTCGCCCGTCCGGGTCGCGGCCGCGAGCGTGGGGCGTACGGCCGCGGGGGCCGGGGTGGCGCCGGGGTCGCTCGTGCGGCTCACCTTCGGGGGCGCGGGCAGCGCCGCCATACCTGCGCGCGGGGAGCTGGTCAGCGATGACGTCCCCCTCGCCGTCGCCGCGGGGGATTCGGTGACCGTCACCCTGTACTTCGACGCCGCCACCGGGCCCGCCACCTTCCACGCCCAGGCCTTCTCGACCAGCTATCGGGGCGAGGGCGATCTGTCGGCGGACACGGGCGGTGAGGGCTTCGACGCGGCGACGGAGTCCTGGTACTTCCTGTCGGCGGTCGAGGTCGACGCCGGGCGCACGGACGCCGTCGCGCTCTTCGGTGACTCGATCACGGACGGGTTCGGGTCCACGGTGGGCGCGAACCGGCGCTGGTCGGACGCGCTCGCCGAGCGCACGGGGCGGCCCGTGCTGAACGCGGGGATCGGGGGGAACCTGCTGCTCAACGACTCCGCCTGGTACGGGGACGGCGGCGTCCGCCGACTGCGCCGGGACGTCCTCGACCGGCCCGGCGTGGACACGCTCGTCGTGCTCCTCGGGCTGAACGACATCGGCTTCAGCGAGACGGACGAGCAGCCGACGTACAAGCCGGCGCCGGTGGTGGAGGCGGGGGAACTCATCGCCGGGCACCGGGAGTTGATACGGCAGGGCAGGGCGGCGGGGCTGAGGGTCGTCGGAGCGACTCTGCTGCCGTTCGGGGGGTCGGACCACTGGGGTGAGCGGGCGGCCAAGGTGAGTCACGAGCTGAACGAGTGGATTCGCTGCTCGGGGGAGTACGACGCGGTGGTGGATCTCGGGCGGGCGCTGGCCGATCCGGGGGACCCGGATCGGCTGCGGATGGCATACGACCTCGGCGATCACCTGCACCCCAATGATGTGGGGTACGGAGTGATGGCCGAGGTCGTGGCTCGCCGTTTGTGGCTGCGGGCCCGCTAGCTCGGCCAGTAAGTGCGGGCCCATGTCGTCGGCCCAGGCTGCGGCAGCCGGTGTGTTGCGATGCGGGACGGGTCCGACCACCCGTCCCGCGGCTTGGGCGCGCCGGGCGGCGTGGCTGCTGCCGCCGCGGCGCGTGCGCGGACCACCGCCAGTGCGGCGGCCAGCTCCTCCGGTGTCGGGTTGCCCCGTAGGACCTTGATGTTCATGACGGCTCCAGCAGGCCTAGAGGGGGATGTTGCCGTGCTTCTTCGGAGGCAGGGATTCCCGCTTCGTACCCAGCTGACGCAGACCGCGCACGACATGGCGGCGGGTGTCGGACGGCATGATCACCGAGTCGATGTAGCCGCGCTCGGCCGCGATGTAGGGGTTGAGGAGCGTGTCCTCGTACTCCTGGATCAGCCGGGCGCGCACCGCCTCCAGGTCCTCCCCGTTCGCCTCCGCCTCGGCGATGGTGCGGCGGTGCAGGATGTTGACCGCGCCCTGGGCGCCCATGACGGCGATCTGGGCGGTGGGCCAGGCGAGGTTGAGGTCGGCGCCCAGGTGCTTGGAGCCCATGACGTCGTAGGCACCGCCGAACGCCTTGCGGGTGATGATCGTGATGAGCGGGACCGTCGCCTCGGCGTAGGCGTAGATCAGCTTGGCGCCGCGGCGGATGATGCCGTCGTGCTCCTGGTCGACGCCCGGGAGGAAGCCGGGGACGTCGACGAAGGTGATGACCGGGACGTTGAAGGCGTCGCAGGTGCGCACGAAGCGGGCGGCCTTCTCGCTGGCCTGGATGTCGAGGCAGCCGGCGAACTGCATCGGCTGGTTGGCGACGATCCCGACCGGGCGGCCCTCGACCCGACCGAAGCCGGTGAGGATGTTCGGCGCGAACAGCGGCTGCGTCTCGAAGAACTCGGCGTCGTCCAGGACGTGTTCGATCACCGTGTGCATGTCGTACGGCTGGTTCGCGCTGTCCGGCACGATTCGGTCCAGCTCGCGGTCCTCGTCCGTGATGGACAGGTCCGCCTCCTCCGGGAACGCCGGAGCTTCGGAGAGGTTGTTGGACGGCAGGTACGAAAGCAGCTGCTTGACGTACTCGATGGCGTCCTTCTCGTCGCCCGCCATGTGGTGGGCCACGCCGGAGGCCGAGTTGTGGGTGCGGGCGCCGCCCAGCTCCTCGAAGCCGACGTCCTCGCCGGTGACCGTCTTGATGACGTCCGGGCCGGTGATGAACATGTGCGAGGTCTGGTCGACCATGACCGTGAAGTCGGTGATGGCGGGCGAGTACACCGCACCGCCCGCACAGGGGCCGACGACCAGGCTGATCTGCGGGATGACACCGGACGCGTGGGTGTTGCGGCGGAAGATCTCGCCGTACGCGCCCAGCGAGGCCACACCCTCCTGGATACGGGCGCCGCCGGAGTCGTTGATCCCGATGACCGGGCAGCCGGTCTTCAGCGCGAAGTCCATCACCTTGACGATCTTCTGTCCGTAGACCTCGCCCAGCGCACCGCCGAACACGGTGAAGTCCTGCGAGAACACGGCCACGGGCCGGCCGTCCACCGTGCCGTACCCGGTGACGACGCCGTCGCCGTACGGCCGGTTCTTCTCCAGGCCGAAGTTGGTGGAGCGGTGCCGGGCGAACTCGTCGAGCTCGACGAAGGAGTCCTCGTCGAGGAGGAGCTCGATGCGCTCACGGGCCGTCAACTTGCCCTTGGCGTGCTGCTTTTCGACGGCGCGAGCGGAGCCGGCGTGCGTCGCTTCCTCGATACGGCGCTGGAGATCCGCGAGCTTGCCCGCGGTGGTGTGGATGTCGATCCCTTGGATCTCGTGACGCTCTTCCGGCTCGGACATCGGGATGGCGCTCCCTGCCTGCTCAAAAGGGGGGACGGTTACTCATCCGTAGAGTAGTGGGGGGCCCACGAATCAGCAGTGCGGCGTTTCACACACCTAGGGTGGCTTGCATGACGCCGCGAGATGCATCAGACGACAGCCGTTGGTCCGACCTGGACCGTCCGCCGCTGAACGCCGCCGCGCTGCGGCGCGGGCTCGTGCGCGAGGGTGGGCTGTGGCGCGAGGTGGAGGTCGTGCAGCGCACCGGCTCCACCAACACCGACCTGGTGGCCCTGGCGACCGAGGGCAAGGCGGCCGAGGGTGCCGTCCTCGTCGCCGAGGAGCAGACGGCAGGCAAGGGCCGCCTGGACCGCCAGTGGACGGCGCCGGCCCGCTCCGGGCTGTTCTTCTCCGTGCTGCTGAACCCGGCCGAGGTCCCGGCGGCCCGCTGGGGCTGGGTACCGCTGCTCACGGGCGTCGCCGTGGCGACGGGGCTGTCCCGGGCCGCGGGCGTCGACACGGCACTCAAGTGGCCGAACGACCTGCTGGTGACCGTCGGCGGCCAGGAACGCAAGGCCGGCGGCATCCTGGCGGAGCGCGCCGGCAACGCGGGCGTGGTCGTCGGCGTCGGCATCAACGTCACCCTGCGTGAGGACGAGTTGCCGGTGCCCCAGGCGGGCTCGCTGGCCCTCGCCGGCGCCGTCAGCACCGACCGCGATCCCCTGCTGCGGGGCATCCTGCGCTCGCTGGAGGAGTGGTACGGACGCTGGCGGGCCGCCGCCGGCGACCCGGTGGTGAGCGAGCTCCAGGAGACGTACGCGGCGGGCTGCGCGACGCTGGGGAGGGAGGTGCGGGCCGAGCTGCCGGGAAACCGGTCGATCACCGGCGAGGCCGTCGCGATCGACGGCGACGGACGGCTGGTGCTGGCCACCGGGGAGGGCGTGCAGGAGCCCGTGGGTGCGGGGGACATCGTGCACTTGCGGTTGGCGTGAGTTCGGTTGGTGCGAGCTCGGCTCCCCGGCCTTCCGGAGTGAGCTGGCCCACACCTGCCGTAAAGTGAAGGCCGGTCGATTACTGACCGCGGCAGATCGGAAGGGCAGCAGGCGTGACCGTCGACGATTCGGGCTCCGGCACGGGCGCGGACGGCCGGGTGGACCCCCACGCCGCCGACCCCGGCGAGGATCCGCTCGCCCTGCGCCTCGAAGGCCTCATCCTCGGCGCCGAGCGGCGCTACACCCCGTTTCAGGCGGCCCGCAGCGCCGGTGTCTCCATGGAGCTGGCGTCCCGCTTCTGGCGGGCCATGGGCTTCGCCGACATCGGTCAGGCCAAGGCGCTGACCGAGGCCGACGTACTGGCGCTGCGGCGCCTCGCCGGTCTCGTCGAGGCGGGGCTGCTCAGCGAGGCCATGGCCGTGCAGGTGGCGCGGTCCACCGGGCAGACCACCGCCCGGCTGGCCGAGTGGCAGATCGACTCCTTCCTGGAAGGCCTGACCGAGCCCCCGGAGCCGGGGATGACCCGGACCGAGGTGACGTATCCGATCATCGAGCTGCTCCTGCCCGAGCTGGAGGAGTTCCTCGTCTACGTCTGGCGCCGCCAGCTCGCCGCCTCGGCCGGCCGGGTCATCCAGGCCGCCGACGACGAGGAGATGGTCGACCGGCGCCTGGCCGTCGGCTTCGCCGACCTCGTCGGCTTCACCCGGCTGACCCGCCGCATGGAGGAGGAGGAACTCGGCGAACTCGTCGAGGCCTTCGAGACCACGGCGGCGGATCTGGTGGCCGCGCGCGGCGGTCGGCTGATCAAGACGCTCGGCGACGAGGTCCTGTACGCGGCCGACGACGCGGGCGTCGCCGCGGAGATCGCCCTACGGCTCATCGAGACGATGGCGGGCGACGAGACGATGCCCGAGCTGCGGGTCGGCATCGCGTTCGGCACGGTGACCACTCGAATGGGCGACGTGTTCGGTACGACGGTGAATCTCGCCTCCCGGTTGACGTCGATAGCTCCGCGGGACGCCGTGCTCGTCGACAGCGCGTTCGCCGCGGAACTCATCCGAACGGGTGAGGCGCCGGCGTCGGAGGCCGAGGCGGCGGAGGCCGCGGCTGCCGCCGAGAAGGAGGGGGAGGAGGCGCCGGTCTATCGGTTCGCGTTGCAGCCGATGTGGCAGCGGCCGGTGCGAGGGCTTGGTGTGGTGGAGCCTTGGCTGTTGACGCGGAGGGCTGCCGCCGGGGGCGAGTGAGCGCCGTTGGGGTTGCGCTGTTCTTTCGGGTGCGGGTGCGTTGTGGCTTGTCGCGCCCGCGCGGCGGAGCCGCACATTGATACAGCCCCGCGCCCCTTCAGGGCGTTGCTGTGCTCGGGTTTTTCAGTCGTCGTTCGTTACGCGGTCCACGCACAGGCCGATGATCGGTACGCAGACTGAGTCCTCGGCGGGGTGATCCGGCTGGGGGGTCGGGGGGTTTGTCGTCGGTCGGCTGGGGGGTGGGGTGGGGGTCGGCCGGGGTGCCTGGTCGGTCGGTGCTGGTGGGCGGGGCGCGGTCGGGGTGGCGGTCGGCGTCGTGACGGGGCGTGGCGGGGGGTTGGTCGTCGGTACGACGATCGTCGTCGATGTCGGTGTCGTGTTCAGGCCGCCCATGGCGGAGGTTGCGGACGGGCTCGACGTCGGGACTGTGGCGGCGGCGTTTGCCGAGCGGTCCGTGTCCGTGTCCGTGGGCGTAACCGTGTCTGCGCTGGTGACGGAGTCCGAGGTCGGCTCGGTCTCCGTTGCGCCCAGGCCCGCCACCTCCGCCTCGGGCGTCAGGCGTACGAGGCTCAGGGCGCCGGCCGCCAGGGCGAGGCCGCCG
Organism: uncultured Streptomyces sp.; assembly: GCA_965653385.1. GTDB lineage: Bacteria > Actinomycetota > Actinomycetes > Streptomycetales > Streptomycetaceae > Streptomyces. The sequence goes on from CBFGZZ010000156.1 coordinate 9,986, forward strand.
GCTGCCAGGAGGACCTTGCGGGGGCGGGGGCGGCGGTGACGACCGCGGGGGCCGAAGAGGCGGGCACCGGTCTGGCCGTCCTCACCGGCCGCCCCCGCTTCCGTCGTTCGCGTCGCTGTTTCCGTCGTCCCGCTCATCCCAGCCCCTCCCCGCCCGCTCGCGCCCCCGATGCGCCGTGGCTCGCGCACGTTATGCGCTGGCGTCGGCGGTAGGGCGGGAGTTGGGCGGGATGTCACTCGAACGGGGTGTCGGAGCTCGACTCGGGGATCGCGCACGGCGGCTCTTTCCCCGGAGGGGCCCGGCTGCGATGATCGGGGCGAGTGTTGTTAACCCGCGTTAACCGGAGGGTGTCATGAGCGAGGAGCGGTACGGGGAGTTCGTGCTGGTGCGGCGGCACGGGGAGGGGCATGTCGCGGAACTCGCCCTCGACCGGCCCAAGGCCATGAACGCCGTGTCGACGGACATGGCCCGGTCGATCGCGGGGGCGTGTGCGGCGCTGGGCGCGGACCGTGACGTACGGGTGGTGGTGCTGACCTCGACCCATGAGCGGGCGTTCTGTGTCGGGGCGGATCTGAAGGAGCGGAACTCTTTCAGTGACGCCGATCTGGTGCGGCAGCGGCCCGTGGCGCGAGGGGCCTACACGGGGGTGCTGGAGCTGCCGGTGCCGACGATCGCGGCGGTGCACGGATTCGCGTTGGGGGGTGGCTTCGAGCTGGCGCTGTCGTGCGATGTGATCGTGGCGGACCGTACGGCCGTGGTGGGGCTGCCCGAGGTGTCGGTCGGGGTGATTCCGGGCGGTGGGGGGACGCAGCTGCTGCCGCGGCGGGTGGGGGCGGCCCGGGCGGCTGAGCTGATCTTCACGGCGCGGCGGGTCGAGGCCGCGGAGGCGCGGGAGCTGGGGCTGGTCGACGAGCTGGTCGAGGCGGGGCGCGACCGGGAGGAGGCGTTGGCGCTGGGGGCGCGGATCGCCGCGAACTCGCCCGTGGGGTTGCGCAACGCCAAGCGGGCGCTGCGGCTCGGGCACGGGCTGGATCTGCGGGCCGGCCTGGAGGTCGAGGACTCGGCCTGGCGGGCCACGGCGTTCTCCGGGGACCGGGCGGAGGGGGTCGCGGCGTTCAACGAGAAGCGGAAGCCGCAGTGGCCGGGTGAGTGAGTGCGCGCTGTCGCGGCGCCGGATGCCGTGTCTGTGCGCCGGTGACCTCCCCGTTCGCCACACCAACGTCCCAAATCGGGGTAAAACTCCCTAACCTGGAGTGATGGGTGAGGACAGACGGCTCGCGGCCGTGGTGGCGTTGGCGCAGGGGATGGCGGCGGCGCACACCCCGCGTGAGTCCTGGCGGGCGGCGGCGCTCGGGGCGTGTCGGGCGTTGGGCGGGAGTTTCGCCGCGCTGTCGGTATGGGAGCGGGAGCTCGGGCGGTTGCGGGTGCTCGTGAACGTGGGGGACCGCGCGGAGGGCGAGGAGGAGTTCCCGGGGGACGAGGCCTATCCGGTGCATCAGTTCCCGGAGATCGCCGAGTTCCTGCACGAGCGGTGGGCCGCCGGGGGTGAGCCCAACGCCTGGGTGGAGACGGCCGAGGGGCCCGCGAGCGGGCATCCCGGGTACTGCCATCAGCGGGTCGCCGCTCTTCGGCGGCGTGGGCGGGGGTGCTGTGTGGTCGCCCCGCTCGTGCTGAACGGGCGGGCCTGGGGGGAGCTGTATGTCGCCCGTCCGGCCGGTGCGCCCGTCTTCGATCGGGGGGACGCCGATTTCGCCACCGTGCTCGCCTCCGTGGTGGCGGCGGGGCTCGCGCAGAGTGAGCGGCTGGAGGAGGCCCGGCGGTTGGCCTTCACGGATGCGCTGACCGGGCTGGCGAATCGGCGGGCCGTCGATGTGCGGTTGGAGGAGGCGATCGAGCGGCATCGCGGTGAGGGGGTCGTGGTCAGCCTTGTCGTCTGTGACCTCAATGGGCTCAAGCGGGTCAACGACACCCAGGGGCATGCGGTCGGGGACCGGCTGTTGGAGCGGTTCGGGTCGGTGCTTTCGGTGTGCGGGGCCATGTTGCCGGGGGCGCTGGCCGCGCGGCTCGGGGGTGACGAGTTCTGCCTGCTGGCTGTCGGGCCGGCCGCGGATGAGGTGGTGAAGGCCGCGGATCAACTGTGCCGGCGGGCGGGGGAGTTGGAGTTGGGGGAGGGGGTGGCCTGTGGGGTCGCTTCCACCGAGGACGCGATCGGGGTCGTGCGGTCCGCGCGGCGGTTGTTCCGGTTGGCTGATGCCGCGCAGTACCGGGCCAAGGCGGTACGGGCCGGGCGGCCTGTGGTGGCGGGGCGGGAGGGGCCGGACGACCCTGTCGTGCGCCTTGCCGACGAGCCCTTCGGGGAGGGGAGCGCGGAACGGCGCCGCTTCCGGGGCCGGCTGCCGTGAGTTCCTCGCCCCCGCCGCCCCTACCCGTCCCGTCCCTGGGGCGAAGCCCCCGGAAAGGGGCGCGGGGAACTGCGCTACCGGCCACGACGGCGCCGCAGCCGAAACGGTAAGGGTCGTACCGCCCACCCACTAGTGACATCTTCGTCTTCACTGCGTACGCTCCTGAATATGGATATGCACTCTGTGGTGGTGGGGACGTCCGGGGTCACCGCGTCCGACGTTCTCGCCGTGGCGCGCGGCGGCGCAAGGATCGAGCTCTCGCCGGAGGCCGTCGCGGCGCTCACCGCGGCCCGCGAGATCGTGGAGGCGCTGGCGGCCAAGCCGGACCCCGTCTACGGCGTCTCCACCGGTTTCGGGGCCCTGGCGACCCGGCACATCAGCCAGGAGCTGCGGGCCCAGCTGCAGCGCAACATCGTTCGTTCGCACGCCGCCGGGATGGGGCCGCGCGTGGAGCGGGAGGTCGTGCGGGCGCTGATGTTCCTGCGGCTCAAGACCGTCTGCTCGGGGCACACCGGCGTGCGGCCCGAGGTCGCGCAGACCATGGCCGACATCCTCAACGCCGGTATCACTCCCGTCGTCCACGAGTACGGCTCGCTGGGCTGCTCCGGTGACCTCGCCCCCCTGTCGCACTGCGCCCTCACGCTGATGGGGGAGGGGGACGCTGAGGGGCCGGACGGCACCGTACGGCCCGCCGGGGAGCTGCTCGCCGCGCACGGAATCGCGCCCGTCGAGCTGCGTGAGAAGGAAGGGCTCGCCCTTCTCAACGGCACCGACGGCATGCTCGGGATGCTCGTCATGGCCCTCGCCGATCTTGACCTTCTCTACAAGTCCGCCGACGTCACCGCCGCGCTGAGCCTTGAAGCGCTCCTCGGTACCGACAAGGTGCTCGCGCCCGAGCTGCACGCCATCCGGCCGCACCCGGGGCAGGGCGCCTCCGCCGCCAACATGCTGGCCGTGCTGAAGGGTTCGGGACTGACCGGGCACCATCAGGACGACGCGCCGCGCGTGCAGGACGCGTACTCGGTGCGGTGTGCCCCACAGGTCGCCGGGGCCGGGCGGGACACCTTGGCGCACGCTCGGCTGGTCGCCGAGCGGGAGCTGGCGTCGGCCGTCGACAATCCCGTCGTTCTGCCCGACGGGCGCGTCGAGTCCAACGGGAACTTCCACGGGGCGCCCGTCGCCTACGTCCTCGACTTCCTCGCCATCGCCGTCGCCGACCTCGCCTCCATCGCCGAGCGGCGCACCGACCGGCTGCTGGACAAGAACCGCAGCCACGGGCTGCCGCCGTTCCTCGCCGACGACGCGGGCGTCGACTCGGGGCTGATGATCGCCCAGTACACGCAGGCCGCCCTGGTCAGCGAGTTGAAGCGGCTGGCCGTGCCCGCCTCCGCCGACTCCATTCCGTCCTCCGCCATGCAGGAGGACCACGTCTCCATGGGCTGGTCGGCCGCGCGCAAGCTCCGTACCGCCGTGGACAACCTCACCCGTGTGCTCGCCGTGGAGCTGTACGCCGCCACCCGGGCCATCGAGCTGCGGGAAGGGCTCGCCCCCGCGCCGGCCTCGCAGGCCGTCCTCGACGCCGTACGGGCCGCCGGGGTCCAGGGCGCCGGTCCGGACCGGTTCCTGGCGCCCGACCTCGCGGCGGCCGACGCGTTCGTGCGCGGCGGAGAGTTGGTCGCCGCGGCGGAGAAGGTCACCGGGCCGCTCCAGTGACGCGAGAGGGGCCCTGTCGTACGGTCGACAGGGCCCCGGTGCGGTCGGAACGGGTTACTTCAGCTTGGCGGCCTGCGCGTCGATGAGAGCGGCCGGGACGTCGTACGCCTTGTCGGTCATCATCAGACCGAGGTTGATCGTGTAGTACGTGGCGATGGTGCTGCCGTGCCGCACCACCTCGACGTGCGTGGTGCTCACATCGCCGTCGTCGTCGCTCACCGCGGCGAACGCCACCGACTCGTCACCGGTGCCGGATCCCTTCTCCGAAGTGATCTTGGTGAGCTTCTGGTCGGTGCCCTGCATGACGACGGGGAAGCCGCCGGGGCAGCTCTCCACCGCGTCCGCCACGGACTTGAAGGTCTCCTCGGCGCCGGAACCGTCGTACGACGACAGGCCCACGACCGTCACGTCGATGCTCATCGCGTCGGTGAGCGAGTCCTCGAACTCGCCCTCGCTCAGGTCCTCCAGCGACTTGGAGGCACTGTCGGTGGGCTTCTTCTCCTCCGTGGTCACCACGGCCGTGCTCGAGGCCGCGTCACCCGGCGCCAGACCGCCCATCGCGTAGGCGAGCGGTTGGCACTTCGCCTCGCTGCTCTTGACCTGGTCCTTGGACTTCGGCAGCCGCTTGCCGGAGGCGTCCACCTTGTAACCGTCGACATCGCCCTGCGCGATGATCGACTTCTTCAGCTCCGCGGCCGAGAGCGCCTTCGCGTCGGAACCGCCGGAGTCACCCCCGCAACCCGTGACAAGGGCGAGCGACAGCACGCTCACGGCAACCGTGGCGGCTACACGCACGCCCGATGATCTCTTCATGGGCGGACTATGAAGCCCGGGTGAAGGGAGCGTCAAGTTGATTTAAAAACCGAGACGTTCCCGGCGAACCGAGTACGCGACGAAGCCCGCGCCCAGCGCGAGGGAGACGGTCCCGCCGACGATGTACGGCGTGGTGTCGAAGCTGCCGGTGTCGGCGAGCCGGGTGCCGTTCGCCGTGGTGTCCGCGCTCTCGGACGTGGCCCGCGCCTGCTGGGTGACCTGGGACGTGGGGGCCGTCGAAGGCTCCGCTCTGCCCGGATCGTCGCCCGTCGCGTTCGCGGAGGGCACGAACCACAGGGCGCCCAGCAGGGCTCCCGCGGCGGTGGCGGTCAGCAGCGATCGGCGTGCGGTGGACGACGATCGGTGAGCGGCGGACACGGAATATCGATCCCCTTGTGGTGCTGGCGAATTGGCCGTGTGGGGCGATGTTAGTGAAAGTCGCGGGTCACGGGAAAGTCACGGGAGAAAAGCGCCGTACGCTCCGGGCATGAGTACTCCAGAAACCTCACGTTTTGTACGGCTTCGCGTGGAACTCGTCCTCGAAGTGGACGACCGGGACGCCGTCACCAAGGCCGCGCTGCGGCGGATCGCCGACGACACGACCGTGCCGGCCGACGAGCGGACCCACGCCGAAGCCGCTGTGACGGAAGACACTGCGGAGGCCCTCGCCTATCTGGTCGATCCGTTCGACCTGGTCAGCGAGGTGCCCGGGGTCGACCTCGCACAGGCCTCCTGGTCCAGCGAGCACGTCGAGTACGACCCGGATTCGCCCGAGTGGGACCTCGACGAGGATGATGTGGACGAGGACTTCGACGGCGAAGGGGCCGGGCGGGCCGGCTGAGGCTTCTTGGGGAAATCGTGACCCCGGGCGGCAACCGCCGCCCGGGGTTCCGTCGTCTCATGGGGAGCACTGACCGACACCCGCACCACCGGCCTCGACAGGCGTGGTGTGCCCCACACGTACATGGGATGTGGAACGGGACGAACCGGTCGTAGCGTTGAAGATTCTTGACGGGGACTCTCGGGCGTTTTGGGGATTCGGGAACAATGGAGAAGCGTGTGATGACGAACAGTAAGCGGCGCAAGGGCCTCACGGTCGCGTCCGCACTGCTCGGCGGTGTCCTGGTGCTCTCGGCCTGCTCCGGCGGCGACGACAACGCCTCCGGCGGCGACGGCGGCGACAGCTCGCAGTCCAAGGTCGACGAGGCGGCGGCCAAGGAGACCTCCGCGGCGCAGATCAAGATCACGCCCGAGGACGGCACCGACAACGCCTCCATCAACAACTCCGCCGCCGTCACCGTGAGCAAGGGCACGCTCACCGAGGTGACGATGACGACCGCCGAGGGGGCCGCGGTCGAGGGCGAGATATCCGCGGACAAGACCAGCTGGAAGCCCACCGCCCAGCTGGAGCGCTCCACGACCTACAAGGTCACCGTGACCGCGAAGGACGCCAAGGGCCTGGAGGCCCACGAGAACGCCTCCTTCACCACGGTCTCCCCGAAGAACAGCTTCCTCGGCTACTTCACGCCGGAGGACGGCTCCACGGTCGGCGTGGGCATGCCGGTCTCGATCAACTTCGACAAGTCGATCACCAACAAGGCGGCCGTCCAGAAGGGCGTCACCGTCACCTCGACCAGCGGCCAGGAAGTCGTCTGCCACTGGTTCAACGACACCCGCATGGACTGCCGGCCCGACGAGTACTGGAAGGGCGGCTCGACCGTCACCCTGAAGATGGCCCTGGACGGCGTCGAGGGCGCTGAGGGTGTCTACGGCGTCCAGGAGAAGACGGTCACCTTCAAGATCGGCCGCAACCAGATCTCGTACGTCGACGCGAAGACCAAGCAGATGAAGGTCACGCAGGACGGCAAGACCATCAAGACCATCCCGATCTCCGCGGGCTCCCCGGACAACAAGACCTACGAAGGCATCATGGTGATGTCCGAGAAGTTCAAGGAGACGCGCATGAACGGCGCGACCGTGGGCTTCACGGACGACGACGGCAAGGGCGAGTACGACATCAAGGACGTGCCGCACGCCATCCGCCTGTCCACCTCCGGCACCTTCATCCACGGCAACTACTGGGGCGCCAAGTCCATCTTCGGCAGCGTCAACACCAGCCACGGCTGCGTGGGCCTGTCCGACACCAAGGGTGCCAACGACAAGGGCACCGCGGGCTACTGGTTCTACAACAACTCGATGGTCGGCGACGTGGTGGTCGTGCAGAACACCGGTGACAAGACCATCGCCCCGGACAACGGCCTCAACGGCTGGAACATGGACTGGGCGCAGTGGAAGGCCGGTTCGGCGGTCTGACCGACGCCGGCGCGCAGCCGCCGCACAGCTCCCGCACAAGTGACCGATGCCGCCCCCAGGGGCGGCATCGGTGTTTCCGGGGATGCTCCCAGCCTTCTCATCCATCTCTTATTTCGGCCTTATCCAGTCATCACGCGCCGTCCCTAGCTTGCGGCGCATGTTCTTCACCTACCTGAGGCGCGAGCTGCGCCGCCGTAGAAAGGCGGCCCTCGTCGTCGCCTCCGGACTCGCGCTGGGTATCGCGTTGGTCATCGTGGTCAACTCCGTGTCGTCCGGCATGGGCCAGGCCCAGGACAAGGTCCTGCAGTCCCTGTACGGCCTGGGCACGGACATGACCGTCACCAAGGCCGCCGAGCCGGCCGCGAGCAGCTCCGAGCGGCCGCGGTTCCGGTTCGACGCGCAGGACGACGGCTCCGACGAGGAGCAGTCCAGCGACCGGGTGATGGTCCAGGGCTTCCAGACGCTCGCGAGCTCGACCGTCACCAAGGTCGGCTCGCAGGACGGGGTCTCGGACGCCGTGGGCGGGCTGAGCCTTCAGGTCGTCAAGGTCAGCGGGCAGTTCACGCGGGGTCAGTTCCAGCAGGACCAGGGCGGTGGCGGTCAGCAGGGCGGTGGACCCGGTCAGGGCGGGGGCGGCACCGGGCAGCCGCAGGGTGAAGTGCGCGGCGGTGGCGCCGACTTCGACGTCAACAGTTACTCCGTCTTCGGCACGGACGTCACCAAGCCGGCGCTCGGTCCGCTGACGTCGTCGAAGATCACCAGTGGCCGTACCTTCAGGACGACGGAGACGAACGCCGAGGTCGTGGTCGCCGACACCTCCTACGCCAAGGAGAAGAAGCTCAAGGTCGGCTCGACGGTCACCGTCAAGGGCACCGAGTTCAAGGTGATCGGCATCGCCACGCCCGACAGCGGGGACGCGGCCGCCAACCTCTACATCCCGCTGAGGCAGGCGCAGACGCTCGCCGACGCCAAGGACAAGGTCACCACCATCTACGTCAAGGCGTCCGACTCCCAGCGGATCGACGCCGTCAAGTCGGCCATCCAGAAGAACATCTCCGGTACGACGGTGACGACCTCCGCGGACCTCGCCGACACGGTGTCCGGCTCCCTGTCCACGGCGTCCTCGCTGGCGACGAGTGTCGGCAAGTGGCTGTCCATCGCGGTGCTCGTGGCCGCGTTCCTGGTCGCCGGTCTGCTCACCTCGTCGGCCGTCTCCCGCCGGGTGCGGGAGTTCGGCACGCTGAAGGCGCTGGGGTGGAAGTCGGGGCGGGTGACCCGGCAGGTGGTCGGTGAGGCCGTCGTCAACGGGCTGCTCGGCGGTGCGCTGGGGATCGCGGTGGGACTTGCGGGGGCGTACGTGGTGACCGCGATCAGCCCGACGCTCCAGGCTCAGCTGGGCGGTGGTGCCGGTGGCGGCATGGGCGGAGGGCCGGGGGGTGGCGGCGGCTTCGGCGGCGGCCCCGGTCGGCAGACGGCGTCCACGACACTGGACGTCGCCCTGACCGCGCCCGTCAGCCTCACGACGGTCGCCCTCGCGGTGGGCCTCGCGGTGACGGGTGGGCTGATCGCCGGCGCGTTCGGGGGGTGGCGGGCGTCTCGGCTGCGGCCTGCGGATGCGTTGCGGCGGGTCGAGTAGTCGTCGGGTTGCGTCGGTCGTCTG
>CBFGZZ010000157.1:0-18669 GCA_965653385.1 uncultured Streptomyces sp.
CGCGGGCATGGGCAGCCTCCTTGTCGTGCGCGAACCCCGGGGGGAGGGACGAAGTCGGCGGGCGGGGGTCCGGCGTCCCCCGCCCGCCGCCGCTCAGCCGCCCGTGGTGGGCAGTTCCTTCAACTGGATGTTGCGGAAGGAGACCTGGTCGTCGGCACCGTGGTTCTGGAGGCCGATGTGACCGTCGGTCAGGCTCCGCTCGGGGTCCTTGTTGGTGAAGTCGTTGATCTTGACTCCGTTGAGGAACACCTGGAGGCGTTCGCCCTGGACCTTGATCTCGTAGGAGTTCCACTGGCCGGGCGGCCGCAGGACCTGGTCACGGACCTTGATGTTCGCCGACTTGAACGAGTAGACGGAGCCCGTGGTGCGCTCGGGAGCGTCCGTGGCGTCGATCTGGATCTCGTAGCCTTTGTTCACCGCGGACCAGGGGTCGTCGGAGGCCGGGAAGCCCACGAAGATCCCGGAGTTGTCGTCGCCCTGCATCTTCCAGTCGAGCTTGAGGGAGTACGACTTCAGCTCCTTGGCCTGGTACCAGAGCAGGCCCATGCCGCCCTCGGTCTCCAGGGTGCCGTCCTTGACGTTGAACGTGCCGGGGCCGGCCTGCTTCCAGCCCTCCAGGGTCTGACCGTTGAAGATCTTCCGGTAGTCCTTGCTCGGCTTGCAGTCCGCCTTGACCTGGCCGGTGGCGTACTGCAGGCCGCCGAGCAGATGGGCCCGGAAGGCCTCTTCGGCGTAGGACTCCTTGGTGTGGCCGCCGCCGGTGTAGAAGGACCGGCCGCCGCCGTAGCTCTGGCACCAGGCGATCGGGTGGTCGCCCTTCATGTTCCCGCCCTGGTAGGTGGTCTCGTCCAGGGTGGCGAGGACCTTGGCCTGCTCACGCGGGTTGGTGCGGTAGTTGTACCACTCGTCGGTGCGCTCCCAGGCGTCGCCGAGGTGCGCGGTGGACGGGTGGTCGTGGTCCTCGACGCGGACGGTGGCCTTCTGGATCGCCGGGTGCGAGTCGAAGTATGCGCCGACGAGACCGCCGTAGAACGCCCAGTCGTACTCGGTGTCGGCGGCCGCGTGGATGCCCATGTAGCCACCGCCGCCTGCCACGTAGTTCTCGAACGCCTTCTGCTGCTCGGCGTTGAGGACATCGCCCGTGGTGGACAGGAAGGCCACCGCGTCGTACTTGGCGAGGTTGGTCGTGGTGAACTGCTTGGCCTCCTCGGTCGCGTCGACCGTGATGCCGGCCGGGCCGCCGAGCTCCTTCAGGGCCGCGATGCCCGCCGGGATGGAGTCGTGGCGGAAGCCGGCGGTCTTGGAGAAGACCAGGACCCTCTTGCCGCCCTTGAACGGCTGGGTGGAGAACTCGAAGTCGTCCACGTCGTACAGCGCGCCCTCGCCGCCCTTGAAGACCAGGTAGATGTCCGTGGTCTTCCTGGGCAGCGACCGCAGGGGGACGTCGACGTTCTGGAACGTCTCCCAGCTGCCGGTGGGCGGGATGTACGCCGAGCCGTGCAGCGGTCCCTCGGGGGAGCCGGTGCGCAGCTCGATGAAGCCGCCCGTGCCACCGGAGGAGGCCCGCACGGTCATCTTCTTCTGCCCGGCGAACCGGTAGGGGGTGAAGGAGATCCAGTCGCCGTCGTTGATGTTGCCGACGGTCTTGCCGCCGTTGGCGCCGGTCTTGTCGATGACCGAGACGCCCGACTGGGTGGTGAAGTGCTCGGCCTGGCGGTGCAGCGGCTGGAGCACGGTGCGGGCGGTGCCGGTCAGTGCCTCCTGGCCGTTCGCCCCGCCGTCGGTGTAGCCGGCGCCGACCACGCCGTAGATGTTGGCGTTGGGGTCGTGTCCGCCGTCACCGGCGGGTGGCGTCAGGGTTCCCTCGCAGCCCATCTCGCTGGTCAGCTCGTGGGCGTGGGAGTCGTGGCCGAGGCTGTAGGTGACCTTGACCTTGGAGCAGTCGACCGTCTCCTCCGGGTCGGTGACGGTCACCTTGAACGGGACGGGCTTGCCGAATTCGGCCAGGGCGCCGTTGCCCGGGATGTCGATCCGCACCTTGGGCTCGGTGTTGCCGACGACGATCCGGACGCTGGCGTTGCCGGTGTTGCCCTCGGGGTCCTTGGCGGTGAAGGTGGCGGTGTAGGTGCCGACCTTCTTGTAGCGGTGGGTGGGGTTGAGGCCCTCGCCCTTGGTGCCGTCGCCGAAGTCCCAGCCGTAGGTGAGGTCCGTGGAGTCGGCGTCCTTGGCGGTGGCGGCGAACTTGACCTTCAGACCGGCTGCTCCGGACGTCTTGTCGGCGCTCACCTCGGCGATCGGGGAGAAGCCGTCCTCGGCGTTCTCGATGCGGTACAGCGCGGAGTGCTCGTCGCCCTGGAACCAGGAGATGCCGTAGTCGAGGACGTAGAGCGCGCCGTCGGGCCCGAACTCCATGTCCATGATCTGGGTGCCGGTCCACGGGAAGTCGTTGATCTTCGCGACGGAGCCGTCGTCGTTCTGCTCGATCCGCTTGATCCAGCGGCGGCCGAACTCGCCCGCGAAGAAGTCGCCGTCGTAGGCCTCGGGGAACTTCACCTTGGAGTCGAGGTCGGGGTCGTAGCGGTAGACCGGGCCGGCCATCGGGGACTCGGAGCCGGTGCCGAACTCGGGCACGGAGCCGCCGTCGTACGGGATCCAGGCGGCCTGCGCGGGCGGCAGGTCGGTGAGTCCCGTGTTGTAGGGCGAGGTGTTCTTCGGGGCGGCGCAGTCGAACTTCTCGCCGGAGGTGCCGGTGGCGAAGTCGTAGTCGACGTAGGCGTCGTTGTCGCCGGTGCAGAACGGCCAGCCGAAGTTGGCGGCCTTGGTGACCTTGGCGAACTCGACCTGCCCGGCCGGGCCTCGGCTGGGGCTGGCGGCGCCGGCGTCGGGACCGTAGTCGCCGACGTAGACGATGCCGGTCTTGTCGTCGACGCTCATCCGGAACGGGTTGCGGAAGCCCATCGCGTAGATCTCGGGACGGGTCTTCTCGGTGCCCGGGGCGAACAGGTTGCCCTCCGGGACGGTGTACGAGCCGTCCTCGGCGACCTTGATACGGAGGATCTTGCCGCGCAGGTCGTTGGTGTTGGCGGAGCTGCGGCGGGCGTCGAAGGCCGGGTTGCGGTTCGGCCGGTCGTCGATCGGGGTGTAGCCGTCGGAGGCGAAGGGGTTGGTGTCGTCGCCGGTCGACAGGTAGAGGTTGCCGTCCGCGTCGAAGTCGATGTCGCCGCCGACATGGCAGCAGGTGCCGCGGGAGGCCGCGACGTCGATGACCTTCTTCTCGCTGGCCGTGTCGAGCGTCCCGTTGGCGTTCAGGGTGAAGCGCGAGAGGCGGTTGACGCCGTCGAACTTCTTGAAGTCCTCGGCGCTGCCGGTCTCGGGGGCGTCGCCCGCGGGGGTGTCCAGGGGCGGGGCGTAGTAGAGGTAGATCGCCCGGTTGTTCTTGAAGTCCGGGTCGATGCCGACGCCCTGGAGCCCCTCCTCGTCGTGGCTGTAGACGTCGAGCTTGCCGGCGATCTTGGTGACGCCGCCCTGGTCGGTCAGGCGCAGTGTGCCGTCGCGCGAGGTGTGCAGGACGCTGCGGTCCGGCAGCACGGCGAGCGACATCGGCTCGCCCATCTCGGGTTCGCCCTTGGCGAGCGGTACCTGCTGGAACTGGCCCTCGGCGGCCGCCGGTTCGTCGTGTTCCGGGTGTCCGGGGTGGGCGCCGGCGACGGTGGCCGGAGTGCCCACGGCCAGGAGCAGGCCGGAGAACAGGGCGAGGGCGGTGCGCAGCCTGGGGTGCCTGGGGGTGCGGGTGCTGCTTGTGCGTCTGGTTCTGTGCACGAAGTCCCTCCGGGAACGGGGTGTGCCGTACGGGGTGGGTGCGTGGACGTGCGGTGCGGGCGCCGGGGTGCGCCGTCACCCCGGAGGTGTTTGTGTCCTGAACACTTCAGGGACGGTAACCGCGTCCGTGCGGGGCGAACACCCCTTGCGTCAGGATCGTTCGGGCTTTCTCCCATCACAGGACAAAGCAGGATCCGTGCAGGTCGGAAGGGGGGACCGGCGGTGGTGCCGGTCCCCGTCCCCGACCTGCGCCGGGTGCGTGGTTCAGCTGTTGAACGCGGCGTCGAAGGACGCGCTGGGCGGCTCGAAGTCGTAGGCCTTGAGACGGGTCAGCGCCTCGGGGGCGCCCTGGAGCCGGTCCATCCCGGCGTCCTCCCACTCCACGGAGATCGGGCCCTTGTAGTCGATGGAGCGCAGCATCCGGAAGACGTCCTCCCAGGGGACGTCGCCGTGGCCGGCCGACACGAAGTCCCAGCCCCGGCGCGGGTCGCCCCACGGCAGATGGGAGCCGAGGCGGCCGTTGCGGCCGTCGAGGCGCTTGCGGGCCTCCTTGCAGTCGACGTGGTAGATGCGGTCGCGGAAGTCCCAGAGGAAGCCGACGGGGTCGAGGTCCTGCCAGACGAAATGGGAGGGGTCGAAGTTCAGGCCGAAGGCGGGGCGTCCCCCGACCGCCTCCAGGGCACGCCAGGTCGTCCAGTAGTCGTAGGCGATCTCACTGGGATGGACCTCGTGGGCGAACCGCACGCCCTCCTCGTCGAAGACGTCCAGGATGGGGTTCCAGCGGGTCGCGAAGTCCTCGTAGCCCCGCTCGATCATCGACTCGGGCGCGGGCGGGAACATCGCGACAAGATGCCAGATCGCGGAGCCGGTGAAGCCGATCACCGTGTCGACGCCGAAGGCGGCCGCGGCCCGCGCGGTGTCCTTCATCCGGGCTGCGGCCCGTTGCCGGACCCCCTCCGGGTCGCCGTCGGCCCACACCTCGCCCGGCAGGATGGCCTGGTGGCGCTCGTCGATGATGGCGTCGCAGACCGCCTGGCCGACCAGATGGTTGGAGATCGCCCAGCACTTGAGGCCGTACTTGTCGAGCAGGGCCTTCCTGGAGTCGATGTACGACGGGTCCGCGAGGGCCTTGTCGACCTCGAAGTGGTCGCCCCAACAGGCGAGTTCGAGACCGTCGTAGCCGAAGTCGCGGGCGAGCCGGCAGACCTCCTCCAGCGGCAGGTCGGCCCACTGGCCGGTGAACAGCGTGAACGTACGCGGCATTGCGCGTCAGCCTCCTCAGACCGCGATCGGGGTGTAGACGGAGTTCTTCTCGGCGCTCTCCTCGACCGCCGCGAGCACGCGCTGCACGTGCAGCCCGTCGGCGAAGGAGGGTTCGGGCTGCCGGCCCTCGGCGATGGCGTGGACCAGGTCGCGGGCCTGGTGGACGAAGGTGTGCTCGTAGCCGAGACCGTGGCCCGGCGGCCACCAGGCGTCCAGGTAGGGGTGGTCGGGTTCGGTGACGAGGATGCGGCGGAAGCCGGCGTGGGCGCCCGGTTCGGTGCCGTCGTGGTAGGAGAGTTCGTTGAGGCGTTCCAGGTCGAAGGCGATCGAGCCGCGCTCGCCGTTCAGTTCGATACGCAGGGCGTTCTTGCGGCCGGTGGCATAGCGGGTGGCCTCGAAGGAGGCGAGGGCGCCGGAGGGGAAGCGGCCCGTGAACACGGCGGCGTCGTCGACGGTGACCTGGCCGCTGCCGTTCGCGGAGACGGCGGACAGGCCGCTCGTGGGTCCGCCGGGCAGCGGCCGTTCCTTCACGAAGGTCTCCGTCAGCGCGGACACCCCGCCCAGGTGCTCCCCCGCCAGGTACTGCGCCAGGTCGATGATGTGCGCGCCCAGGTCGCCGAGCGCGCCCGAACCGGCCAGTTCCTTGCGCAGCCGCCAGGTCAGCGGGAACTCGGGGTCCACCAGCCAGTCCTGGAGATACGTCACCCGCACATGGCGCAGAGTGCCGAGGCGGCCCTCTGCGACCATGCTGCGGGCCAGCGCCGTGGCCGGCACGCGCCGGTAGTTGAAGCCGACCATCGCCAACTGGCCGCGCCCGTACGCCTCTTCGGCCGCCGCGACCATGGCCTCGGCCTCCTCGACGGTGTTCGCGAGGGGCTTCTCGCACAGGACGTGCTTGCCCGCGGCGAGCGCGGCGAGGGCGATCTCGGCGTGGCTGTCGCCCGGGGTGCAGATGTCGACGAGGTCGATGTCGTCGCGCGCGATCAGGGCACGCCAGTCGGTCTCCGCCGACTCCCAGCCGTGGCGCTCCGCGGCCGCCTGCACGGCCGTCGCGTCCCGTCCGCAGATCGCGGCCAGCACCGGGGTGCGAGGGAGGTCGAAGACACGGCCCGCGGTGCGCCAGCCCTGCGAGTGGGCGGCGCCCATGAAGGCGTAGCCGACCATGCCGACGCGCAGTGGTGGCTTGTGGGTCCCCGTGCCCGGCGCTTTCGCCTCGCCGGCCGTGGCCCGTGCCTCCGCCTCGGCCTCTTCGGGCTGCTGCGGCTGTCCCATGCGATGGTCCTCCTCGTCGTCGTGCCGCGGTGGGGGGTTGCGGGGCGTTCTGCGCAATCGAACCGGGCGGTCGGCCCGCACCCCGGCTTCGCGGCCCGGGCCGGCCCGTTCCGCCGAACGCTCCCGGCCCTGCCCGACAGACGCATCGCCGCCGTCGGGCAGGAAGCGCCTCACTTGAAGCCGGTGGGCATGTACTGGTCGACGTTGTCCTTGTCGACCACCGCCGAGTACAGCGTGATCGAGGCGGGGATCTCGAACTCGGCCATGCCGCCGACGCCCTTGCTCTGCCCCAGCGCCCGGGCCAGGTCGATGGCGGAGGCCGCCATGGTCGGCGGGTACAGGACGGTGGCCTTGAGGACGCCGTCGTCCTTCTTGATCGCCTGGAAGGCGGACAGCGCACCCGCGCCGCCGACCATGAGGAAGTCGTCGCGCCCGGCCTGCTCGATGGCTCGCAGCGCGCCCACGCCCTGGTCGTCGTCGTGGTTCCACAGGGCGTCGAACCTCGACTGGGCCTGGAGGAGTTGGGCCATTTTGGCCTGCCCGGACTCGACCGTGAACTCGGCCGCCTGACGGGCCACCTTCTTGATGTTCGGGTAGTTCTTCAGGGCGTCGTCGAAGCCCTGCGTACGCTGCTGGGTCAGCTCCAGGTTGTCCAGGCCGGCCAGTTCGATGACCGTGGCGTCGGACTTCCCCTTGAGCTTCTCGCCGATGTAGTGCCCGGCGTTGAGGCCCATGCCGTAGTTGTCGCCGCCGATCCAGCAGCGGTACGCCTGCGGGGTGTTGAAGATCCGGTCGAGGTTGATGACCGGGATGTCCGCGCGCATCGCCTTCAGGCCGACCTGGGTGAGGGCCTTGCCGTCGGCGGGCAGCACCACCAGCACGTCGACCTTCTTGTTGATCAGTGTCTCGATCTGGCCGATCTGCGCGGCGGTGTCGTTGGACCCCTCGGTGATCTCCAGGGTGACGTCGGAGTACTTCTCGGCCCGGCTCTTGGCGTTGTCGTTGATGGCGTTGAGCCAGCCGTGGTCGGCCTGCGGACCGGCGAAGCCGATCGTGACCTTCTTGCCGGGCTTGTCATCGGCGGCCGGCTGATCGTTGGCGGCCGGTTCGTCACTGGACTCATTGCTGGTGCAACCCACGAGGAGGGCACCGGCGCCCATGGCGGCGGTTCCGAACAGCAGCCCTCTGCGGCTGGTGAGCTCTGGCATGACGGTGAACCCTTTCCTCAGGTCGTGCTCGCGGTACGGCGCTGGACCAGCACGGCGGCGACGATGATCGCGCCCTTGGCGATCTGCTGGACGTCGCTCTGCAGGTTGTTCAGGGCGAAGATGTTGGTGATCGTGGTGAAGATCAGGACGCCGAGCACGGAGCCGACGATGGTGCCGCGGCCGCCGGTCAGCAGCGTGCCGCCGATGATCGCGGCCGCGATGGCGTCGAGTTCGTAGAGGTTGCCGTTGGTGTTCTGGCCGGAGCCGGACAGGATGATCAGCAGGAAGGCGGCGATGCCGCAGCACAGTCCGGACAGCAGGTAGAGATAGAGCCGCTGACGGCGGACGTCGATGCCGGCGAGCCGGGCCGCCTCCGCGTTGCCGCCGACGGCCACCGTGCGCCGCCCGAAGGTCGTGCGGTTCAGCACCAGCCAGCCGATGATCGTCACGACCGCGAACACCATGACCAGCGGCGGGATGCCGAGGACGTAGGCGTCGCGCTCGCCGAGGTCGAGCACCGAGGGGATGGTGACGATCTGTGTCTTGCCGTCGGTGATCTGGAGGGCCAGGCCGCGCGCGGACGCCAGCATGGCGAGCGTCGCGATGAACGGCACCATCGCGCCGTACGCGATCAGCACCCCGTTGACCAGCCCGCACCCCACTCCGACGATCACCGCCGTGAAGAGGATGCCGGCGAAGCCGTACTCCTGGGTGGCCACCGTCGTCGCCCACACCGACGCCAGCGCGACGATCGCGCCGACGGACAGGTCGATGCCGCCGGAGATGATGACGAAGGTCATGCCGACGGTGACGACACCGATCACGGACGCCTGGGTGAGGACCAGCTGGAGGTTGCGGGTGTCGAGGAACTCGTCCGGCTTGGTGATGCCGCCGATGACGATCAGCGCGGCGAGGACGCCGAGCAGGGAGAGGGTGCGCACGTCGGCGCGGGCGATCAGGCCCCGCCAGGCGGGCGCCGCTCCGGCCGACGGCACCTTGCCGGTGCTGTCCCGGGGCGGGGAGGCGTGCTGCGTCATGACGCCGGGCTTCCTTCCATGACGAGGTCGAGTACGCGGTGTTCGTCGAGTTCGCGGGCGGGTGAGGTGTGGACGACGCGTCCTTCGCGCAGGACCAGGACGCGGTCGGCGAGGCCCAGGACTTCGGGCACCTCGCTGGAGACCAGGAGGACGGCGAGGCCTTCGTCGGCCAGTCGGCGCACGACCGCGTACAGCTCGGCGCGGGCGCCGACGTCGACGCCGCGGGTGGGTTCGTCGAGCAGCAGGACGCGGCAGCCGCGCAGCAGCCAGCGGGCCAGGACGGCCTTCTGCTGGTTGCCGCCGGAGAGGGTGCGCACGGGCGCCGAGGGGTTGTCGGGCCGCAGCGAAAGCTCGCGGGTCGCGGCCCGTGCGGCGCCCAGTTCGGCGGCCCGGTCGATCCAGCCGCCGCGGGAGAAGCGGGACATGGAGGAGACGGAGACGTTGCGGGTGACGGACTCCAGCATCAGCAGGGCCTGCGCCTTGCGTTCCTCGGGGGCGAGCCCGAGGCCGGCGCGCACGGCGGCCCGTACGCTGCCCGGCTTCAACGCCCTTCCGTCCACGAGGACTTGACCGACGCTGGGCTTTCTGGCCCCGTAGATCGTCTCCAGGATCTCGGAGCGGCCCGAGCCGACCAGTCCCGCGAGCCCGACGATCTCGCCGGGCCGCACGGTCAGGTCGAGCGGCTCGAACTCCCCGTGCCGGGCGAGTCCCCGTACCTCCAGCAGCGGCTTGCCGCCCGTCGCGTCATTCGGCGGCCGCTCGGGGAACACGTACTCGACGTTGCGCCCCGTCATCATCGCCACGACGTCCCGTGTCGGCGTCGTCTTCGCCGGAAGCCCGCCCGCCACGGCCCGCCCGTCCTTCAGCACGGTGACCCGGTCGCCGATCCGGCGGATCTCCTCCAGCCGGTGCGAGATGTAGACGACGGCTACTCCGGCGGAGGTGAGGTCGCCGACGATGCGGAAGAGGTTGTCGACCTCGTCCGGGTCGAGGGCGGCGGACGGCTCGTCCATCACGATCAGGCGTACGTCGTGGGAGAGCGCCCGGGCCATCGACACGATCTGCTGCTGGGCGGCCGACAGATCGCCGACCAGCCTGGCCGGGTCGATCTCCGGGTGCCCGAGTCGCTTGAGCAGTTGGGCTGTTGACGCTCGGGCGGCCTTTCCGCGTACGACGAATCCGGCGGTCGTGGGTTCATGGCCGAGGTGGACGTTCTCGGCCACCGACAGGTGCTCGACCAAGTCGAGTTCCTGGTAGATGGTGGCGATGCCGAGACGCATCGCGGCGATGGGCGAGCGGAGGGTGACCGTCTCGCCGCGCCAGCGGATGGTGCCGGTGTCGGGCTGGTGGGCGCCGGCCAGGACCTTGATGAGGGTGGACTTGCCGGCGCCGTTCTGGCCGAGCAGGCAGTGCACTTCACCGGCCTGGACGTCGAGGTCGACGCCGTCGAGGGCGCGGACTCCGGGGAACGACTTGGTGATGCCGTTCATGCTGAGCAGCGGTGGTTCTGGTGCCATGAGGTCCCCTTGGCGGGCGTGCGGGCCGGTTTCAGGGCGGGGCGATGCAGGGCAGGGCAGAGCTGGGCGCTGTGCGAGGTGCTGTTTCGGTGAGCCGTGCGGTGTTCGGTGAGCCGTGCGGAGCGAGTGGCTTACGCGGGTGAGAACAGGTGGTCGCTGATGAGCCGGGCCGCGCCGATGACTCCGGCGGTGGGGCCCAGCTCGCCCAGGACGATGGGGAGGTTGCCGGTCGCGAGGGGCAGCGACTGGCGGTAGACCTGGGTGCGGATCGCGGCGAGCAGGTTGTGGCCGAGGCCGGTCACCCCGCCGCCGATCACCACCAGGCCGGGGTTGAAGAAGCTGACGAGTCCGGCGATGACCTGGCCGACGCGGTTGCCGCCCTCGCGGATCAGGTCGAGCGCGGTGGCATCGCCGGCGGCGGCCGCGGCGGCGACGTCCACGGCGGTCAGGGTGCCGTTCGCCTCGAGGCGGGTGGCCAACTCGACGGAGAGCCCCTGCTGGGCCGCCTCCACGGCGTCCCGGGCGAGGGCCGCCCCGCTGAAGTGGGCCTCCAGGCAGCCCCGGTTGCCGCAGGCGCAGGGGCGGCCGTCGGGCACGGCCTGGATGTGCCCGATGTCGCCCGCGCTGCCGGTGACACCGCGGTGGACGTCACCGCCCGCGACGATGCCGCAGCCGATGCCGGTGCCGATCTTGACGCAGAGGAAGTCGCCCACGGAGCGTGCGACGCCCGCGTGCTGCTCCCCCATCGCCATGAGGTTCACGTCGTTGTCGACCATGACCGGGCACCCGAGTTCCTGGCTGAGCGCCTCCCGCACGGGGAAGCCGTCCCAGCCCGGCATGATCGGCGGTGCCACCGGGACGCCCTCGGGGAAGCGGACGGGGCCGGGGACGCCGATGCCGGCGCCGTCGAATCCTTCCGCGAGCCCGGAGGCCCTCAACTTCGCTGCCATGGACAGGACTTGCTCGAAGACCGCGACGGGTCCCTCGCGTACGTCCATGGGCTGATTGAGATGTCCCAGGATCTCCAGTTCGGCGTTGGTGACGGCGACGTCGACCGAGGTCGCGCCGATGTCGACGCCGAGAAAGCGCAGCCCGGGGTTGAGCCGGACGTTGTGGGAGCGGCGGCCACCGCGCGAGGCGGCGAGTCCGTCGGCCACGACCAGGCCCGTCTCCAGCAGTCGGTCCACCTCCACGGCCAGCTTGGACCGTGAGAGATCGATCTGATCGCCCAACTGGGCCCGGGAGTTGGGTCCGCCGTCGCGCAGCAGCTTGAGCAGTCGGGCCTGATGGGCGTTCGCGGGTCGCGCGGTCATACGTCTCACGAGCCCCTCCCCGCCTCATTCGGCCTGTGCGCGCCGGGTTTCGGCCACCTGGGTGGCCTGCTTTCGAGGGGAACGTAGCAGCGGCTGCCGGGACTGGGAAGAACTTGCGCACAGATTGCCGTCAACTTTCTCCACTCACAGGACAAAGAGGAGGGCGTCGGGTGGGGTGCGCGGATGGCTCAGGGATTCTCGTCCGACGGTTCGCCCGACGGGCGCCGGCTGTGCGGTGCGCGTGGCCGACGGCTCGTACGGCTGGTGTCACGACGCCGCCAGGCGGGCCCGCCGTGCTGAGCGGTGTCGCCGTGGTGATCACCGGTCTGCGGGCCGTCTGCACCGGCGCCGAGCCGTACGCCGACCCCCGAGACCCGAAACCAGGCGCTCGCCGCCAGTGTCACCCGTATCGAGCAGCGGGAGAAGGGCAGTTGGGTGCGGCTCGCCGGTCCGCGCGCGGACGCCACCACCGACACCGTGCTTCCGCCGCGGTCCTGAACACCGCGGCGGGTCTCAGGACTTGGCCCGTGCGTGGTACGACCGTCGTGTGTGCTCGGTGTGGTCCCGCATCAGCTCGGTGGCGCGCCGCTCGTCCCGGTCGGTGATCGCCGCGATCATGCCCCGGTGCTCGATCCAGGACTGCTGCCCGCGCTGGCGGGCGACGGGCGTGTAGTACCAGCGGACTCGGCGGTCGACCTGGGCGGCCAGTTCGGCGAGGACGGCGTTGCCCGCGAGGTCCATGATCTTGGCGTGGAAACGGGCGTTGAGGGCGACGGCGGCGTCCACGTCATCGGCGGCCACGGCCTTCTCGCCCTCCGCGCACAGCTCCTCCAGGGCCGCGATGCCGGCCTTGTCGGCATGGGCGGCGGCGAGCCGGGCGGCCTCGGCCTCCAGCAGCGTACGGACGGTGAGGAGCTGGTCGGCCTCCTCCTCCGTCGGCTCGTGCACGAACGCGCCCTGCGCGGGCCGCAGATCGACCCAGCCCTCGGTGTTCAACCGCTGGAGCGCCTCGCGCACCGGCTGTCGGGACACGCCGAGGTGACCTGCCAGTTCACTCTCGACCAGATGCTGGCCCGGCTGCAGGGCACGGGTCGTGATGAGTTCGAGCAACGCCTCGTAGACGCGGTCGCGCAGCGGGCCGGGCCGTTCGAGCTTGGGCACCGCACCCTGCGGCAGTCCTGTCGACAACATCGGTCCCCCTCCTGGGCGAACGCCGGGCGACTGCATCCGGTAGCCGACCGTCACGGAAAGCCAGTATTGATTGTCTTTCGTCTACAGTCTACGGCGCACAAAGGCCAGGGGAACGAGGAGTCGGCCACGTCACACCCGTGTCAGGGACTGCCGGAGGCCCACGGCAGCGGCGTCAGGGGCAGCGCACGACCTGCCCGGCGTACGACAGGTTCCCGCCGAACCCGAACAGCAGCACCGGGTCCCCGGACGAGATCCGCCCCTGCTCCACGAGCTTGGAGAACGCCAGCGGAATGCTCGCCGCCGAGGTGTTCCCGGACTCGGAGACATCACGCGCGACGACGGCGTTGACGGCGCCGAGCTTGAGCGCGAGGGGCTCGATGATGCGCAGGTTGGCCTGGTGCAGGACGACCCCGGCGAGGTCCTCGGGCGCGAGGCCGGCCCGTTCGCAGGCCCGGCGGGCGATGGCCGGCAGCTGTGTCGTCGCCCAGCGGTAGACGCTCTGCCCCTCCTGGGCGAACCGCGCGGGCTGTCCCTCGATGCGCACGGCGTGCCCCATCTCGGGCACCGAGCCCCACAGCACCGGACCGATGCCGGCCTCGTCGGACGCCTCCACGACGGCCGCGCCGGCCCCGTCGCCGACCAGCACACAGGTCGAGCGGTCGCTCCAGTCGGTCACGTCGGACATCTTGTCCGCGCCGATCACCAGCGCCCGGGACGCGGCCCCCGCCCGGACGGCGTGGTCGGCGGTGGCCAGCGCGTGGGTGAAACCGGCGCAGACGACGTTGACGTCCATCGCGGCGGGCGACGGGATCCCGATGCGGGCGGCGACCCGGGCGGCCATGTTCGGGGAGCGGTCGATGGCGGTGGAGGTGGCGACCAGGACCAGGTCGATGTCGCCGGGCGCGAAGCCCGCGGCGGCGAGCGCCTTCGCGGCGGCGTGGGCGGCCAGCTCGTCGACCGGCTCGTCGGGCCCGGCGATGTGGCGCGTACGGATGCCCACCCGGGATGTGATCCACTCGTCACTGGTGTCGACCATACCCGCCAGGTCCTCGTTGGTGAGTACCTTGGCGGGCTGATAGTGGCCGACTGCGGCGATGCGCGAGCCGTTCATCGTTGGTGATCCCCTCGGGCCTTGGGTAGCGGGATTCACCAGTCTGATCAGTGACTCACGGGTACGGGTGCAAGTGATGCCACAGGAAACAGGCGCTCGCGTTGTCAGCTTCCCTCACACCCTCGGACGCCCGAACAACCTCCGGACAGCTACCCCGCACCTACCCGGTGAACAGCTGCGTCGCCTTCTGTACGAGTTCGTAGAGCCCGTACGCGAGCGGCACCCCCACCCACACCCAGGCGAAGGCGATCAGGCCCCGCCGGTCCGGCGAACCGCTACTACTGCTGCTGCTGGACATCCGCGGCCTCCTTCTCCTTCGACTTCTCGGTCGACCTCTCCTCCGACGCCGGAACGGGAACGTGATGGCGCGGATGGACGGGCCGGACGAGTTCGTTGGCGACGAAGCCGACGGCGAGCAGCCCGATCATGATGAACAGTGACAGGGTGTAGAGGGACGAGCCGTCCTTGCCCGCCTCCTCCTGCCGGTCGGCGATCCAGTTCACGATCAGCGGCCCGAGGACACCGGCGGTGGACCAGGCGGTGAGCAGCCGCCCGTGGATGGCGCCGACCTGGTAGGTGCCGAAGAGGTCCTTCAGATAGGCGGGGATCGTAGCGAATCCGCCGCCGTAGAAGGAGAGGATCACCAGCGCGCACAGGATGAACAGCGGCTTCGAGGAGTCACCGGCCAGCGCGATCACGCCGTACGTCAGCGCGCCCACGCCCAGGTACAGCCGGTAGATGTTCTTGCGTCCGATCAGGTCGGAGGCCGACGACCAGCCGATCCGGCCGGCCATGTTGGCGGCGGACAGCAGCGCGACGAAGCCGGCCGCCGCGGACACCGACACCGGTGTGGAGGTGTTCGCGAAGAAGTCCGTGATCATCGGCGCGGCCTTCTCCAGGATGCCGATGCCGGCGGTCACGTTCATGCAGAGCACGATCCACAGGCACCAGAACTGCGGGGTGCGGATCGCCTGTTTCGCGCTCACCTGCGGGCCGGTGGGGGCCGAGCGCACCCCCGCGGCGGTAGCCGCGGATTCAACACCGTCCCGCGCCCCCTGGTCGGTTCGCGGCACCCGGATCAAGAGGACACCCAGCGACATGAACACCGCGTACGACAGTCCGTGCACCAGGAAGGCCAGCGCGATGCCGGAGCTGTCGCTGCCGAACGACTCCAGCATCTGTGCCGACCAGGGCGAGGCGATGAGCGCGCCGCCGCCGAAGCCCATGATGGCGATGCCGGTGGCCATGCCGGGCCGGTCCGGGAACCACTTGATGAGCGTCGAGACCGGCGAGATGTAGCCGATGCCGAGGCCGATGCCGCCGACGAAGCCGTAGCCGAGGACGATCAGCCAGTACTGCTCGGTGGCGGCGCCCAGTGCGGAGAGCAGGAAGCCGGACGAGAAGCAGATCAGGGCGACCGTCATGGCCCAGCGCGGCCCGTTGCGCTCCACCAGCGTGCCGCCGAACGCTGCCGACAGACCGAGCATGACGATGCCGAGCTGGAACGGCAGCGCGCTCTGCGTGCCACTCAGACCGAGGGCGGATTCGAGCGGCGGCTTGAACACGCTCCAGGCGTAGGCCTGGCCGATGGAGAGATGAACGGAGAGAGCGGCGGGGGGAACGAGCCAGCGGCTCCAGCCCGCGGGTGCGACAGGGGGACTCATGATCCCGAACGGTAGGGAGCACCAGGGCAGTTGAGAAGGCGGCGCGTCGACCGTATGCGATGAACGGTATGCCGGGCACGACGAACGGTCGAACGCCGTGCGCGAACCCTTGCTGACCCCCCATCCATACTGTAGACAATATTCAGTCGACGAAATTCGACGTGCTTGACCACAACTTCCCAGCCACCTCCGCGGTACTCCCTCGACCGAACGGAGCGTTCCGAAGTGAAAGTTGCAGTCCTCGGCGCCGGTGCGATCGGCGCCTACGTCGGAGCCGCGCTGCATCGCGCCGGCGCCGACGTGCACCTCATCGCCCGTGGACCGCATCTCGCGGCCATGAGGCAGCACGGGGTGCGGGTGCTCAGTGCGCGCGGCGACTTCACGGCCCGCGCGCACGCGACCGACGACCCGGCCGAAGTCGGCCAGGTCGACTATGTCTTCCTGGGCCTGAAGGCCAACTCGTACGCGGCGTGCGGGCCGCTCATCGAGCCCCTTCTGCACGACGGCACCGCCGTCGTGGCAGCCCAGAACGGCATCCCCTGGTGGTACTTCCACCGGCACGGCGGCCCACACGACGGCCACCGCGTCGAGAGCGTGGACCCCGACGGCGCGGTCAGTGCGGTGCTCGCGCCCGAACGGGCCGTCGGCTGCGTGGTCTACGCCGCCACCGAACTCGAAGGCCCAGGTGTCGTACGGCACTTGGAAGGCACCCGGTTCTCCATCGGCGAGCCCGACCGCAGCGTCTCCCGGCGCTGTCTCGCGCTCAGCGAGGCCATGGTGGCCGGCGGCCTGAAGTGCCCGGTGGAGCCCGACCTGCGCAACGACATCTGGCTCAAACTGCTCGGCAACATCTCCTTCAACCCGATCAGCGCGCTGGCCCGCGCCACCATGCGGCAGATGTGCCTGCACGGCGGCACCCGCAAGGTCATCGAGATCATGATGACCGAGACGCTCGCCGTCGCCGAGGCCCTCGGCTGCGAGGTCGGCGTCTCCATCGAGCGCCGACTCGCGGGCGCCGAGAAGGTCGGCGACCACCGCACCTCCACGCTCCAGGACCTGGAGCGCGGCAAGCCGCTCGAACTCGACGTACTCCTCGCGGCCGTCGTCGAGTTGGCGGAGATCACCGGCGTGGAGGTGCCCACCCTGCGCACCGTGCACGCCATCTCGGACCTGCTCGCGCTGAGGAGCGCCGCATGAGGAGTGTCGTATGAGGAAACGGCAACCGAAGAACTACACCCGGCTGACGCACCCGCTCGTCCGCGACTCCCGCGACGAGCCGTTCCGGCAGGCCACCTGGGAGGAAGCCCTGACCCGGGCGGCCGAGGGCCTGGCCCGCAACCGCGGCGCCTTCGGCATGTTCTCCTGCGCCCGGGCCACCAACGAGATGAACTACGTGGCGCAGAAGTTCGCCCGGGTCGTCATGGGCACCAACAACGTCGACTCGTGCAACCGGACCTGTCACGCCCCGAGCGTCGCGGGTCTCTCCGCGGCCTTCGGGTCCGGCGGCGGCACGTCCTCCTACGAGGAGATCGAGCACACCGACGTCATCGTGATGTGGGGCTCCAACGCCCGCTTCGCACACCCGATCTTCTTCCAGCACGTGCTGAAGGGGATCAGGAACGGCGCCCGGATGTACGCCGTCGACCCGCGCCGCACCTCGACCGCCGAGTGGGCGGAGAGCTGGATGGGGCTGAACGTCGGCACCGACATCCCGATGGCACACGCGATCGGCCGCGAGATCATCCACGCGGGCCTCGCGAACGAGGCGTTCATCGAGCGGGCGACCAGCGGCTTCGAGGAGTACAAAGCGCTGGTCGAACCCTGGACGCTGTCCCTGGCCGAGAAGGTGACGGGCGTACCGGCCGCCGCCATAAGGGAGTTGGCGCACGCCTACGCCCGCGCCGAGCGCGCCCAGCTGTGCTGGACCCTCGGCATCACCGAGCACCACAACGGCACGGACAACGTCCGCGCGCTGATCAACCTCTCCCTGCTGACGGGGCATGTGGGCCGCTACGGCAGCGGGTTGCAACCCCTGCGCGGGCAGAACAACGTGCAGGGCGGCGGCGACATGGGCGCGATCCCCAACCGCCTGCCCGGCTTCCAGGACATCCTCGACCCCGACACCCGCCTGAAGTTCGAGTCGGCCTGGGACACCGTCATCCAGCCGCACTACGGGCTCAACCTCACCGAGATGTTCGAGGCGATGGAGGAGGGCGCGCTCAAGGCCGTCTACTGCATCGGCGAGAACCCGGCGCAGTCGGAGGCGGACAGCGAGCAGGCCGTACGGCGGATGGGGCAACTGGACTTCCTCGTCGTCCAGGACATCTTCCTGACCAAGACCGCCCAGCTCGCCGACGTCATCCTCCCCGCGACCGCCGGATGGGCGGAGACCGACGGCACGACCACCAACAGCGAGCGGCGGGTTCAGCGGGTGCGACGGGCCGTCACCCCGCCCGGTGAGGCGCGCGAGGACATCGACATCATCTGCGAGCTGGCGGCACGCCTCGGCCACGACTGGAAGTACGCAGACGCGGAGACCGTCTGGAACGAGCTCAGGTCGGTCTCGCCGGACCACTACGGGATGACCTACGAACGCCTGGCGGAGCACCAGGGCATCCAGTGGCCGTGCCCGAGCACCGAGCAGCTCGAACCGACGTATCTGCACGGCCGGTTGTGGGAGAAGGACCCGGCCGAGCGCGGTATGCCGGCGCCGTTCGGGCTCGTCCAGCACGATCCGCCGGTCGACCTCACCGACGAGGAGTACCCGATCCGGCTCACCACCGGGCGACGGCTCGACTCGTACAACACCGGTGTGCAGAGCGGGAGTTTCGCCTCGCCGCTGCGGCGCGGCGAGTTCGTCGAGCTGTGCCCGGAGGACGCCGAGCGGTACGGGGTCGTGGTCGGCGAGGAGGTCCAGGTGACCTCGCGGCGCGGGTCGGTCGTCGCGCCGGTGTGGGTCGACACCGCGCTGCGGCCCGGGCTGGCCTTCATGACCATGCACTTTCCCGACGAGGTGGACACCAACCAGCTGACGATCGAGGCGAACTGCCCGATCGCGGGCACGGCCGAGTTCAAGGCGTCGGCGATCCGCATCGAGAAGCTCCCCGTCGCGACCATCGTGAGGTGACGTAAGTGGACCTGCACTTCGGCGACAGCAAACCGACGGACGACGAACGGGCCGCCGTCGACGCCCTGCTCGGCTCGCCCGAGTCGTCCTGGGAGGGCGCCGCCCGCGATGAGATGCGGGCCGCCGACCTGCGGTGGGCGCGCGGCG
>CBFGZZ010000158.1:0-18642 GCA_965653385.1 uncultured Streptomyces sp.
CCCGCAGCAGGGTCAGGGGCCGTACGGGGCACCGCAGAATCCGTACGCCGGTGGTGGCAATCCGTATGCCGGCGGGAACCCGTACGCGGGTGGCGGGGGTGCGCCCGGCGGAGGCGGCGGGGGTGTGTCCGGCGGAGGCGGGGGCGGCTTCGGCGGGTTCGGAGGGGTGCCGGCGCCCCAGCCGCCGAAGGGGCGGCGTGGGTTCTGGGCCGGCTGCGGGATGTTCTGGCTGCTGTGCTGCACCTGCAAGCTGTGCTGTGCGAAGGAGTACGAGGGGCCGTGGTCGCGCAAGAAGCGTGAGGGCTGCTGCCGTGACTGCGACGGGTGCGATTGCTGTTGCCCTTGCGACGGTTGCTAGGTGTTCCGCTTGGGGTGTGCGGGGCGGGCAGAAGGGCGTCGCTGAGCGGGGGCTGATGGCCAGAACCTACAGGTGGTTCAAAAGTTGACGGCCGAAAGGCGCTCTTGCGCCAACCGGCCGTTCGGCCGAATACTCCCCCTCAGCGCTTGTCAGGGGCACGACGTGTTCGGAATCCGGAGACGATCGGCCGGCTGACTGCGCCTCACGGGCCCCGACCCCACGCGGGCCCCCGACTTCCCTTGGAGGGAACGAAAAGTGAGGATCAAGCGCACCACCCCCCGCAGTGGCATTACGAGACGGACCCGGCTGATCGCCGTTTCCTCCGGCCTCGTCGCCGCAGCCGCGATCGCGATCCCCAACGCGACCGCCGCGGAGACTCCCGCCACCTTCAGCGCCGCCGAGCTCAAGAGCGTCAGCGGCTCCGTGCTGAAGGCCGACGTCCCCGGCACCGCCTGGGCCGTCGACAGCAAGACCAACCGCGTCATGGTGACCGTCGACTCCACGGTCTCCCAGGCGGAGATAGCGAAGATCAAGCAGCAGGCCGGGGCGGACGCCGACGCGCTCACCATCAAGAAGGTCCCCGGCAAGTTCAGCAAGTTCATCCAGGGCGGCGACGCCATCTATGCGAGTAGCTGGCGCTGCTCGCTCGGCTTCAACGTCCAGGACAGCAGCGGCAACCAGTACTTCCTGACCGCCGGCCACTGCACCGACGGCGCGGGCACCTGGTACTCCAACTCCGGCCGCACCCAGGTCATCGGCACGACCGCCGGCTCCAGCTTCCCGGGCAACGACTACGGCATCGTGCGGTACTCCGGTTCCGTCAGCCGGCCCGGCACCGCGAACGGCGTGGACATCACCCGTGCGGCCACGCCCAGCGTGGGCACCACCGTCATCCGTGACGGCTCCACCACCGGTACGCACAGCGGCCGGGTCACCGCCCTGAACGCCACCGTCAACTACGGCGGCGGCGACGTCGTCGGCGGTCTGATCCAGACCACCGTCTGCGCCGAGCCCGGCGACTCCGGTGGTTCGCTCTACGGCAGCAACGGCACCGCGTACGGTCTGACCTCCGGCGGCAGCGGCAACTGCTCCTCCGGTGGCACGACCTTCTTCCAGCCGGTCACCGAGGCACTGAGCGCGTACGGCGTCAGCGTCTACTGACGTTCGCGCCGTACCTCGGCACCTGACCTGATCTGCAGCCGGCAGCAGGCGAGCCCCCGCACGCAACCGCCGTGCGGGGGCTCGCTATTGTCGGCCTGATCACGGGGGAGGGAGCGGAGTTGGAGTTCGACGACCGGCAACGGCGGGTCCGGCGCAGCCCGTTGCTGTTCGTGGCGCCGCTCGTGCTGCTGATCCTGCTGACACTGGTGCTGCTGTGGGAGATCGTGCGGTCGAACGTGACCGGCACGGCGAGCCAGCAGTGGCCCTGGCGCCTGCGCCTGATGGACATGAATCCTCTGGGCAGCCTGCTGGCTGTCGCGCTCGCCGCCGTGTTCGGCCGGGCCCAGTACGGGCGGACCGTGCGGCCCGCGCTGGGCTGGCGCTCCACCTGGACAGCCGGCGACCTCGGTCCGGACGAGTCGGCCTGGACCGTGGAGGTACTGAACGGCGGCTCCCAGCACGTGGTCGTGGAGGTGGTGGAGTACTGCTTCGTGCCGCGCGGTGGGGAACCGGGCGAGTGGACCGGCCACGCCGGGCTGTTGGAGTCACTCGCGGGCCGGGGGCTGGTGCAGGGCAAGGACTACTACCAGTGGCAGACCGGTGCGGGGTTCCCTCTGGGGGGCGGTGGGATGCGGGCGGGAGCGTACGGTCAGCGGTTCGTCGACGAGATCGACCAGCTGCGTTTGCGGCTGCGGGTGGTCGACGCCGTGGGCGACAGCCATGAGCGGACCATGGACCTGATGCGGGGAGCCCGTATGGACCGGCCGCGCGTCCGCCCTCAGCGGTCCTCGTCACGAGGTGGCCGAAACCGGTACCGTGCGAGGCCGCGGTCATGACGCGGGCGCCGGTGTCGCGCGCAGCCAGTCGAGTACGGCGGGAAGGGCCTCCAGCGCCCCGAAGTGGCCCGCGTCCGGCTCCAGAACGGGACGGGCGCGGGGGACGCGGGCCGCGAGCCACTTGAAGTGACTCACCGGTGAGAACGTGTCCAGGGCGCCGTGCCACAGCAGGACCGGCCTGGTGACGGTGGCCGGATCGAAGCCCCAGTCGCTGAGCATGGCGAGGTTGTCGTCGAGCCAGCCGTACGCCGAAGCGCGCAACGCCTCACGGTAGTTGCGCAGCAGCATCTCCCCGACGGCCGGCGTCGAGACGATCCGCCGGTCGGCGTCGGTGAGCCCGTCGCGGATGGACACCAGCAGTTGCGCGGGATCCCTGCGGATGGCGGCGGCGCGGGCGGCGAGCCGGTCGGCGAAGCCGAGCGGGTCGGTCAGTGCCCGGGTGTACTCCTCGACGTTGGACCGGGCCATCCCCTCGAACCAGCTCAGCCCCTTCGCGTCCGGCGGTGCGAGGGACACGAGCGCCGCCGCCCGCCGCACCCGCGCCGGCAGTAGCGCGGCGCAGGCCAGCGCGTGCGGGGCGCCGCCCGAGCGGCCGAGGACGGCGAACCGGTCGAGCCCGAAGGCGTCCGCCAGCTCCTCCACATCGCGGGCGGCGTCGGCCACCCTGCGGCCCGGCAGGCGGTCCGAACCTCCGTATCCGGGGCGGTCGTAGGCGATGAACCGTATCCCCGGACACGCGGCCACGACGTCCTCGGGCGCTACTCCGACCCGGCAGCCGGGGGTGCCGTGCAGCAGCACCACCGGCGTGCCGTCCGGATCGCCGCGTTCCTCGACCGTCAGCCACCGGCCGTCCCGCATCCTTACCCTGTCGACCACCTGAGTCCTCCGTCTCCCCTTCGTGTACATCCCGGAGTCACCGTCGAAGTACACACCTGGCGTGCTTCATGCGGCCCCCGGTGCGGTGTACGTGACGACCGGCGCGGGTCGTCAAGCCGTACGAACGAGGCGCGGTCTGCCGCCTCGGCAGGCTCCGGCCCAAGTGCGCGGACCCGGGTTCACGGTGATCGTGCCGGGTGTGGACAACCCGCCGCAAAGTGAACATGCGGATCCACTCCACGTTGGCGCTTCCGATTCCGGTTGAGTTGTTGCGGTTTCTCGAGAAAGGGGCGCAGCGGTGGTGGGCTCCGGGGAGTGGTCGTCTGTGGCGGCGCCGCCCGCGAAGAGTGAAGTTCCGCCTCTTGAGCCGCGCTTGGAATCGGATTCCGAAGGGTCGATTTTGAGACAGGAGTAGACCTCACGCGTTGCGTATGGTTCGCTCGCTTGCGGTGTTTGCTGTGTGAAGAGACCCCGTATGACTGTGCACGGTCAAGGTGGCGGGGGCGTGCAACCGTGTTCTACGCGCGTCCGGAAGTCGACCTTGTGCGCTCCCCCGGGGTCTCGGAATAGTGAGCGTTGTTCAACCGGTGCGGGTGCGGCTTTTGTTGTGTGTCGCCCCCGTGGCCGTACGCCTTCCGGTCCGACGAGGTCCCCACAACCTTTCGGGCCGACCCCCCACAGGAGGACGTGAGTTGAAGCACCGACGCATACCCAAGCGGCGTGCAGCCGTGGCAGGTGCGGGTATCGCCGCACTGGTCGCCGCAGGCGTGACCTTGCAGACTGCGAACGCGAGTGAGACGCCCGAGGCGTCGACACCGAAGATCCTTTCGGTCGGCGCGGCCGGAAAGCTCGCCTCGACGCTCGCGAAGGACCTCGGCGGGGACGCCGCGGGTACCTACTACGACGCGCAGACCAAGAACCTTGTCGTGAACGTCCTCGACGAGGCCGCCGCCGACGCCGTCGAGGCGGCCGGCGCCAAGGCCAGAGTCGTGGAGAACTCGCTCGCCGAACTGAAGAGCGCGCGTACGACGCTCAAGCAGGACGCGACCATTCCCGGCACCGCGTGGGTGACGGACCCGGCGACCAACAAGGTGGTCGTCACCGCCGACCGCACGGTGTCCGACGCCGAGTGGGCCAAGCTCGGCAAGGTCGTCGACGGGCTGGGTGCCACGGCGGAACTCAAGCGGACGAAGGGGGAGTTCAAGCCCTTCATCGCGGGTGGTGACGCCATCACCGGTGGCAGCGGGCGTTGCTCGCTCGGCTTCAACGTCGTCAAGGGCGGCGAGCCGTTCTTCCTGACCGCCGGGCACTGCACCGAGGGCATCACGGAGTGGTCGGACGCGGACGGCAACGCGATCGGCACCAACGCGGACTCCAGCTTCCCGGACAACGACTACGGGCTGGTCAAGTACACCGCCGAGGTCGACCACCCGAGCGAGGTCAACCTCTACAACGGCTCCTCGCAGGCCATCAGTGGTGCCGCCGAGGCCACCGTCGGTATGGCCGTCACGCGGAGCGGTTCGACCACCCAGGTGCACGAGGGCAAGGTCACCGGCCTGGACGCCACCGTGAACTACGGCAACGGTGACATCGTCAACGGGCTGATCCAGACGGACGTCTGCGCCGAGCCGGGTGACAGTGGTGGGTCGCTGTTCTCCGGTGACAAGGCGATCGGGCTGACGTCCGGTGGCAGTGGTGACTGCACCTCCGGCGGGGAGACGTTCTTCCAGCCGGTGACCGAGGCGTTGTCCGCCACGGGTACTGAGATCGGCTGACGGGTCGTCGGCTGTTCGCCGTGAAGTCCCGCCCCTGTGTGTCAGGGGCGGGACTTTCGTGTGCCGCGCAGCGCTGCCGCCAGGAGGGTGATCGCTGTTCCCGCTGCTGCCCATGCCGAGAGGACCAGGAGGGAGGGGGTTGTGTCGTTGCCCTTGAAGTAGGCGATCGAGCGGGTTGTCCAGGTGCCCGCGCCCGGGGGCAGGGCTGGGCCGATGTCTCGCCAGAACGGGGGGAGGAGTGGGGGTGGGAGGGCGCCGCCCGCGCTGGGGTTGCCCAGGATGACGATGATCAGGATGACCAGGCCGATGCCGGCCAGGCCGAAGATGGCCTGGAAGGCGAGGGTGGCGGCGCCTACCGCGAAGGTGATCAGGGCGCCTACGCCCCAGAGGGCGGCGATGCTGCCGGGGAGCGCGCCCAGGACGGGGCCGACGATGAGGGCGCCGCCCAGTCCGGCTACGAGGGCGACCACGGCCATGGCGATGAGGCGGATCAGTGAGCGTCTCGTGGTGGGGCGGCCGGCGCCCGAGCTGATCGTCATGATCGATGCGCAGAGGTAGCCGCCCACGCACCAGCCCACGGTCACGTAGAAGGACGTGAGGCCGCTGGCGTCGTGACGGTCGGCCGGGGCCACGTCGAGGGTGCGCAGGGTGCGGGCCTCGGATCTCTCCAGGGTGGTGAGGAGCGTTTCCAGGGTGGTGGCCAGGACCCTGCCGGCTCCGGTGGCGACCAGGAGGGTGTCGGTGGTGCCGGTCGGGTCGACCAGGAGGGCGCCGTCGATGTCGCGGTTCAGGATCTGGCGGCGGGCTGATTCCTCGTCGGGCACCGTGCGGGGGGACAGGGGGTCGCCGGGCAGGCCTTCCAGGCGGTCCACCGTTTGCCGGGCGGCCACCTCGGGGGCCACGACGCCGAAGGGGACGTTCCTGGGCTTCGGGTCGTGGAGGGCGCCCACGTAGGAGGCGATGAAGAGCAGGGCGAGGGCGACCACGCCGGTCACGAGCAGGGTGGCCCGGGGGGTGACGGCGTCCTTCACTTCGGCGAGGAAGGGGCTGGGGGTCATGCCCCCACGGTCGGGGGCTCGGGGCGTTTGCGCAGGTGGGAGGCGGCCGAACGGATGTCGCACGGATGTTCGAGAAACGGTCCCGAGATGGTCTATGGTGGGGGTGGGGGCATTGGGAACTAATGTTCGAGAGTCGGTGTCCGGCCGGGTCTCGGAGTGCGAGTCGGGAGGTGCGTGTGTCCGGGTTCGCGCATCTGCACACCGTCTCCGGGTTCTCCCTGCGGTACGGCGCCTCGCACCCGGAGCGGCTGGCCGAGCGCGCCTCCGAGCGGGGGATGGATGCCCTGGCTCTTACTGACCGGGACTCGCTCGGGGGTGCGGTTCGGTTCGCCAAGGCCTGTGCGGCGGCGGGGGTGCGGCCGTTGTTCGGTGTGGAGCTGGCCGTGGAGGAGTTCGTGTCCGGGGGCTCGGGGGCGGGGCGGCGGCGGGCTCCGGTGCGAGGTGGTGCCTTTGTCGACGAGTCGGCGCCTCGGGTCA
The DNA here is from genome assembly GCA_965653385.1 of uncultured Streptomyces sp. Lineage (GTDB taxonomy): Bacteria > Actinomycetota > Actinomycetes > Streptomycetales > Streptomycetaceae > Streptomyces. The sequence goes on from CBFGZZ010000158.1 coordinate 6,542, forward strand.
CCTTTCTCGCCCGGGACGGGGGCCGGGGGTGGGCCGATCTGTGCCGGGTTGTCTCGGCCGCGCACGCCGGTGAGGGACCGCCGCTGCTGCCTCGGGGGGACAACCGGGGGGACGGGCTGATCGTCCTGCTCGGTGTCGAGTCCGATGTGGGGCGTGCGCTGGCCGCCGGGCGTCCCGATCGGGCGGCCCGGCTGCTCGAGCCCTGGCGGGAGGTCTACGGGGACTGCCTGCGGCTGGAGGCCGTATGGCACGGGCGTCAGGGCACCGGGCCGGGGTCGCTGCGGCTGGCCGCCCGTACCGTGGGCTTCGCCGCCGAGCAGCGGGTGCGGCCGGTGCTGAGCAATGCCGTGCGATACGCGGATCCCGGGCTGGGGCCGGTCGCCGATGTGCTGGACGCCGCGCGTCGGCTCGTGCCCATCGACCCCACCAAGGAACTGGACTCCGGTGAGGCCTGGCTCAAGGGCGCGGGGGAGATGGCGCGGGTCGCCGAGCGGGTCGTCGAGGCCGCGGGTTTTCGGCGCGATACCGCGCACCGGTTGCTGGAGCAGACCGGGGCCACTGCCGCCGAGTGTCTCGTCGATCCCGAGGACGATCTCGGTATCGGCACCGTCCACTTCCCCGAGCCGTATCTCGTCGGGGCCGGGCAGCGCACCGCCCAGCGGGCGCTCGCCTCGCGGGCGGTGGCGGGCATGGTGCGGCGCGGCTATGACGGCCGGCGGACGTACTGGGAGCGGATGCACCAGGAGCTGGACATCATCGCCCATCACGGCTTCGCTTCTTATTTTTTGACGGTCGCTCAGGTTGTTGACGATGTGCGGAGGATGGGGATCCGAGTGGCCGCCCGTGGCTCCGGCGCGGGGTCGCTCGTCAATCATCTGCTCGGTATCGCGCACGCCGATCCCGTGGAGCACGGGCTGCTGATGGAGCGCTTTCTGTCCAAGCGGCGGCCGGTGCTGCCGGATATCGATGTCGACGTGGAGTCCGCGCGGCGGCTCGAGGTCTATCGCGCGATCATCGACCGGTTCGGGAGCGAGCGGGTCGCGACCGTCTCGATGCCGGAGACCTATCGGGTGCGGCATGCGATCCGGGACGTGGGCGCGGCCCTGTCCATGGACCCGGCCGACATCGACCGCGTCGCCAAGTCCTTCCCGCACATCCGGGCGAGGGACGCCCGGGCGGCCCTGGACGAGCTGCCCGAGCTCAGGCAACTGGCGGGGGAGCGGGAGAAGTACGGGGAGCTGTGGGAGCTGGTCGAGGCGCTCGACGCCCTTCCGCGGGGGATCGCCATGCATCCGTGCGGGGTGCTGCTGTCCGACGCCTCCCTGCTGTCCCGTACGCCCGTCATGCCGACCAGCGGCGAGGGCCTGCCCATGTCGCAGTTCGACAAGGACGACGTCGAGGACCTCGGGCTGCTCAAGCTCGATGTGCTGGGCGTGCGGATGCAGTCGGCGATGGCGCACGCGGTCGCGGAGGTGGAGCGGGTCGCGGGGGAGCGGATCGATCTGGACGCGCTCGACTTCGAGCGGGGGGACGGCGACCCGGAGACGTACCGGCTCATTCGTTCGACGGAGACGCTCGGGTGCTTCCAGATCGAGTCGCCGGGGCAGCGGGACCTGGTCGGGCGGCTTCAGCCGGCCACCTTCCATGATCTTGTCGTCGACATCTCGCTCTTCCGGCCCGGTCCTGTCGCCGCCGACATGGTGCGGCCGTTCATCGAGGCGCGGCACGGGCGGGCGCCGGTGCGCTATCCGCACAAGGATCTTCAGGGGCCGCTGCGGGAGACGTACGGGGTCGTCGTCTTCCATGAGCAGATCATCGACATCGTGCACATCATGACCGGGTGCGGGCGGGACGAGGCGGACCGGGTGCGGCGGGGTTTGTCGGATCCCGAGTCGCAGGGGCGGATCCAGGTGTGGTTCGCGCAGCACGCGGCGGCGCGTGGGTACGACGCGGAGACCATCCGGCGGACCTGGGAGATCGTCGAGGCCTTCGGGTCGTACGGCTTCTGCAAGGCGCACGCGGTCGCCTTCGCGGTGCCGACCTATCAGTCGGCCTGGCTGAAGGCCCATCACCCGGCCGCCTTCTACGCGGGGCTGCTCACCCATGACCCCGGGATGTATCCGAAGCGGCTGCTGCTGGCGGACGCGCGGCGGCGTGGGGTGCCGATCCTGCCGTTGGACGTGAACGTGTCGGGGGTCGCCCATCGGATCGAACTGGTGTCTGAATCAGGGGGGTCGGGAGGCGTCTGGGGGCTGCGGCTCGCCCTCTCCGATGTGTACGGCATCAGTGAGGCCGAGGCGGCGCGGATCGCGGACGGGCAGCCGTACGCCTCGCTGCTCGACTTCTGGGAGCGCGGGCGGCCCAGTCGTCCGCTCGCTGGGCGGCTCGCACAGGTCGGCGCGTTGGACGCCTTCGGGGCCAACCGGCGTGATCTGCAACTGCATCTGACCGAGCTGCACCGGGGCGCCCGGAGCGGCGGCGGGGGACAGCTCCCGCTGGCCGGCGGGCGGAAGACGGCGGCGGCCGGGCTGCCCGACCTCAGCTCGGAGGAACGGCTCAGCGCCGAGCTGGGCGTGCTGTCCATGGACGCCTCGCGCAATCTGATGGACGACCACCGGGAGTTCCTGGACGAGCTGGGCGTGGTCAGCGCGCGGCGGCTGCGTGAGGCCCGGCACGGCGAGACCGTGCTGGTCGCGGGGGCCAAGGCGGCCACCCAGACGCCGCCGATCCGGTCCGGCAAGCGGGTCGTCTTCAGCACGCTGGACGACGGGACGGGCCTGGTCGACCTCGCTTTCTTCGACGACTCGCACGACGCGTGCGCCCACACCGTCTTCCACTCCTGGCTGCTGCTGGTGCGCGGGGTCGTGCAGCGGCGGGGGCCGCGCAGTCTGAGCGTGGTGGGCTCCGCCGCCTGGAACCTCGCCGAGCTGGTCGAGCTGCGCGCCGAGGGCGGCCTCGACGTGGTGGCGGCGCGGCTGGCGGCGCCCGTGGCCGAGGGGGACGGAGACGATCCGACGCACGGTCGGCGCATCCACATGCCGACCGGATACGAGATGCACCCGTGGGCCGATCTGCGACCGGCGGGTCAAGAGCCCTCACGGGTACGGAAGTTGTGGCACCAGAGTCCGGGGAGTGCGGGATGACCATCCTCTGCGTACGTTTCCAGCTGCCGCCGACGGACGAGACGGCCCTGCCGGGGCTGCTCGGACTGCTGGAGGACTTCACGCCGGTCGTTCAGGCCCTGGCGCCCGACGGGGCGCTGGCCGATCTGCGGGGCGCCGAGCGGTACTTCGGGCGCGACGCGCTCGAGCTGGCGTCGGTGATCCGGGTGCGCGCCCTCGCCCACCACGGGATCGACTGCGCGATCGGCGCCGGGCCGGGGCCGATGCTGGCCCGCGTGGCGCTGCGGGACGCCCGGCCGGGGGTGACCTGTGCCGTTCCCGAGGAGGCGGACGCCATCGCGGAGTTCCTCGCCGACAAGCCCGTCGCCGCGCTGCCCGGAGTCGGCGCCGCGACCGCCCGCACCCTGTGCGAGTACGGCCTCGACACCCTCGGCCTGGTCGCCGCCGCGCCGCTGTCCACGCTCCAGCGGCTGGTCGGCGCGAAGGCCGGGCGTGAGCTGCGCGAGAAGGCGAACGGAATCGACCGGGGCCGGGTCGTCCCGAACGCCGTCTCCCGTTCGCTGGCCACCGAACGCCCCTTCGCCCGCGACGAGCTGGACGCCGACCGGCATCGCCGCGCCCTGCTCTCGGCCGCCGAGGAACTGGGCGGCCGACTGCGCGCCCTGGACAAGATCTGCCGCACCCTGACCCTCACCGTCCGCTACGCCGACCGCTCCTCCACGACCCGCAGCCGCACCCTGAAGGAGCCGACGGCCCACTCGGCGGCGCTGACCAGGGTGGCGTACGGCATGTACGAGGCCCTCGGCCTCCAGCGCGCCCGCGTGCGTGCCCTGGCCCTGCGCGCCGAGGGGCTCGACCCCGCCGAGCAGGCCTCCTACCAGCTCACCTTCGACCCGCTCGACGAGAAGGCCCGCCGCCTGGAGGAGGTCGCGGACCGCGCGCGGGCGAAGTTCGGGCCGCATGCGGTGATGCCGGGATCGCTCGCCGCGTAGTTCCCCGTGCGCCGAGGTCAGTTGGCCCACGGGGGTGTGACGCGGGTGCCGTCGGCCAGTTCGGCTGTGAGGCCGATGGAGGTGGTGACCCAGGTGACCGCGGTCCGGTCGGTCGGGTTCTCGACGGTCAGGGTCGCTCCGGGGTTGATGATCAGGGTGTCGCCCGCCGTGATCCGGTCGGTGCGGTCGTCGAGCGTGACCAGCAGCTCGCCGTCGAGGAGATGGAGGATCTCCTCCCGGTTCACGGTGTGGGCCGGCGCCTTGGTCCCCGCGGGGATCTCGCCGCGCCAGGCGCACAGCTCCTTGCTGCCGGTCAGCGGGGTGGCGTAGGAGACGAAGCGGGCCCCGTGGATCTCATGGGTGACTGCCTCGGACGCGCGGACTACGGGCATGGGTGCCTCCTGGCGTGGACGGCGAGATGGCAAATGGTCAAGCAGCTTGACCATATGAGGCTATGGTCAAGCCGCTTGACCAATTCGTCAAGGGTGTTTCAATGCCACCGTGCAGAACTCCGAAGCCATGGCCCTGTCCGCCGCCCTGCTCGCCGTCGCCGGTGAGCTCACGCAGCGCATCAACGACGGCGTGGTCGCCCGCGGCTTCGAGGGGGTGCGGCCCGCGCACGGGTTCGCGTTCGCCAGGCTGGCCCCGGACGGCGCGACGGTCACCGACCTCGCCGTCCACCTCGGTGTGACCAAGCAGGCCGCGAGTCAGCTCGTCGACGAGATCGTGCGCAAGGGATATGCCGAGCGTCGACCGCATCCCGGTGACGCGCGGGCCCGGCTGGTCGTGCTCACCGAGCAGGGGTGGGCCTGCACGCGTGCCGCCGAGGAGGCCGCCGCGGATGCCGTCCGAGGCTGGGTGGACGTGCTCGGTGAGGGCGAAGTGCGGTCGCTGCTCGGGAGGTTGGGGCGTATTGCGCCCCATGGGCCTATCAGGCCTGCTTGGTGACGGTTCATCAGGGCTTGTGAATCCGCCCCTTACTATCACTGGAAGTTTTTACTGACGCGTAACTTCACACGTCTACTACTCGCCCGTAACTTGACGAGTGAACAGCATCCTCGTGATCCGGATCACAGGGCGTAAGGCCGTCGCACCTCCCCTTGAGCCGCAAGGAGATCACCCGATGCTGCCCTGGAAACGAGCGCTCAGACCCGTCGCCGCGCTGCTGCTGACCACCGCGGTCGCCGTCGTCCCCGCCACCACCGCCCAGGCGGCCGAAGCGACGGCGACCTCGCACAGCGGCTGGAACGACTACTCCTGCAAGCCCTCCGCCGCCCACCCCCGCCCCGTCGTCCTCGTGCACGGCACCTTCGCCAACTCCGTCGACAACTGGCTGGGCCTCGCGCCCTATCTGGTGAACCGCGGCTACTGCGTCTTCTCCCTCGACTACGGCCAACTGCCGGGCGTGCCCTTCTTCCACGCCCTCGGCCCCATAGACAAGTCGGCAGGGCAGCTGTCGACCTACATCGACACCGTCCTCGCCGCCACCGGCGCCGCGGAGGCCGACCTCGTCGGTCACTCGCAGGGCGGCATGATGCCCCGCTACTACCTCAAGTTCCTCGGCGGTGCCGCCAAGGTGAACGCCCTCGTCGGCATCGCTCCCAACAACCACGGCACCACCCTGGCGGGGCTCACCAACCTGCTGCCGTACTTCCCCGGCGCCGAGGACCTGCTCAGCGCCGCCACCCCCGCCCTCGCCCAGCAGGTCGTCGGATCCGAGTTCATGACCAAGCTCAACGCGGGCGGCGACACCGTCCCCGGCGTCCGCTACACCGTCATCGCCACCAAGTACGACGAGGTGGTCACGCCCTGGCGGACCCAGTTCCTGAACGGGCCCGACGTGAAGAACGTCCTGATCCAGGACAAGTGCGCGGTCGATCTGTCCGAGCACGCGCTTCTGGGCCTGACCGACCGGATCGCCTTCCACGAGGTGACCAACGCGCTCGACCCGGCACGTGCGACGCCGACCACCTGTGCGTCGGTGGTCGGCTGAGCGACTGCGCGACCGAACACCACCGGGGTCTGACCGGCCTGAGCCGCCGGTCAGACCCCGGAGCCTTGCGTCAGCGGCGTCCGCCGCCCGCCGCCCGTCGGCGCACCGACGCGAACAGGACCGCCGAACCGAGCGCGAGCGTCGCCGCACCGCCCATCGCGAGATACGCCGTACCGCTGTCACCGCCGGTCTCCGCGAGGTTCTCGGTGGCGCCGGCTGCCTTCGGCCGGTTGGCCGGGGCGGACCCGGACCCCTCCTCGTCGGCCGCCGCGACCGGCTCCGCCGACGTACTGGCGTCCTGGTCACCGTGGCCGTGGTGCTCGATCGTCGACTGGTCGGCGCCGGCCTCGATCTGCTCCTCGGAGGGCGCGGAGGCACTCGGGGCGGGGGCGGCCGCCTCGCTGTCGGAGCCGGAGCCGGAGTCGTCGGTGCTGCCGGAGCCGTTGCCCGAGCCGCCGGTGTCAGCGCCGCCGAACGCCACGTCCGAGCAGGAGTAGAAGGCCTCCGGGCTGTCCGAGCGCTGCCAGACCGCGTACAGCAACTGCTTGCCGGAACGCTGGGGCAGCGTTCCGGAGAACGTGTAGAAGCCGCCCGTGGCCGCCGGGTCGGTGGCCGTGGCCACCGGGTTCGCCAGGTCCAGGTCGTCCCAGGCCAGCGGCTTCGTCGGGTCGTATCCGGCCTTGGTGATGTAGACCTTGAAAGTGCCCTTGTGCGGTGCGGTCACGCGGTACTTGAAGGTGTGCGACCCGCTGCTCACGCTCGTCGCCGGCCAGTCGGCGCGGGCCAGGTCGAGGCCCTTGAACTCCTCGCTGTTCGCGCTGCACAGCTTGCCGTCCGGGATCAGCTCCTGGTGCCGGCCGTCCGCGTTGCCGATGCGTATGCCGTTCCAGTCGTACAGCGCCTGCGTACCGCCCGCCGCGACCGCCGCCTTGCACGCGCCGGACTTCGGGCTCTCCGGACCCTCCGCGTAGCACTGCGAGACCCGGCTGACCGGATCGCCCATCGAACCGTGCGCGGAGGCGGGCGCGGTGGCGAGGGCGGTGAGGGCGAGCGGGGTCAGGCCGAGGGTGGCGACGGCGGCGGCCTTGCGGCGTGCGGGCATGGAAGATCTCCTCAAGGGGGTTCTGACGCGTGGGGTGAATCCCGTGGGGGCGATCAGAAGCTAGCCCGAGGAAACCGCGAAATCGCCTGCTGGAGGCGGGTGATGGCGATCTTTAGGGTCGCCTTAAGGGAGTGCTGAGACTGCGATCAGGTAGGTACCGTCGCGGTATGACGGACCACGACATCAGGGCGGCGGTCGCCGCCGACGCACCAGCCGTGAAGGCCGTGACCGATGCCGCCTATCACCGCTACATCGAGCGGATCGGGCGGGCGCCCGTGCCCATGCTGGCGGACCACGCGGCGAACGTGGCCGAGGGGAAGGTGTTCGTCACCGGCGATCCCGTGACCGGCCTCGTCGTGGTCGAGGCGCACGAGGACCATCTGTTCCTCGACAGCATCGCCGTCCACCCCGACGCGCACGGCAGGGGCGTGGGGCGGCGGCTGCTGCACTTCGTGGACGCACACGCGCGTGCGCTCGGCCTGCCCGAGGTCAGGCTCTACACGAACGCGCTGATGTGGGAGAACCAGAAGATCTACCCGAAGTACGGCTACGAACTCATCGAGCGGCGCATGGACGGGCCGTACGACCGCGTCCACTACCGCAAGCGGCTCGACTGACGTGTCTCACCGGGGTCGACGGGCGTCTCAGCCGTCCGGCCACCAGACGCGCGCGATGTCCTTGCGGACCTCGGGTCGTCCCGAGGGGCGCTCGTCCGCCTCCTCCTGGACCCGGCGGGTCTCAGACTTCCTCTTCAGGGGCTTCTGCACGGTCACACGGCGCATGGCTGCCTCCTTCAGGGCCCACCGAGTTCCTCGTTCTTGTGGAGGTAGACCCTTCCGGGGAGAGTTCCTCATCGCCGCTGGTCCTGTCAGTGGCGGCTGTCACGATCCGACTGTCAGTGGCGGGTGTCACTCTTGGCCCATGACGAACGGTGAACACGCCATCACAGGCACGCAGGCGGGCCTGGACGTGGACTGGGACGCGGCCGCCGCGGACTTCGACGACGAGCCGGACCACGGCCTGCGCGACCCCGAGGTGCGCCAGGCCTGGGCGTCCCGGCTGCGGTCCTGGCTGCCCGAGCGCGCCTGCGACCTGCTGGACCTCGGCTGCGGCACCGGCAGCCTGTCGCTCCTCGCGGCCGAACAGGGACACCGGGTCACGGGTGTGGACCGGTCCCCGGCGATGGTGGACCTGGCCCGCGCCAAGCTGGCCGGACGGGACGCGGCGTTCCTCGTCGGTGACGCGGCGGCGCCACCGGTCGGGGAGGAGCGGTTCGACGTGGTGCTCGTCCGCCATGTCCTGTGGACGCTGCCCGACCCCGGCAGGGTCCTGCGGCACTGGCGCGGGCTGCTGCGCCCCGGAGGACGGTTCGTGCTGGTCGAGGGGGTGTGGGGCACCACCACGCCGACGGTCGGCATACCGGCGGACCGGCTCACCGCACTCCTCGCCCCGCTAGCCGACGACCTCCGCGTGGAGCGCCTGTCCGGGGACGCGCGGCTGTGGGGGAGGGCGGTGGACGACGAGCGGTACGCGACCGTGGCGGTGGTGGCCTGACCAGGGCGCCCGGACAGGGCCTAGGCCATGAGCTCGCCGAGGCCGGTCCCGCGGGCCAGGTCCTCCAGGGCGTCCAGCGCCGCCACGGCGGCCGCGGCGGCCTTCGGGTCGGTCCGTTCGAGGCCGCTCTCGGCGAACTCGTCCTCGTCCAGGCGGCGTACGTCCGTGCCGTCGGCGGAGCACCACAGGTCCAGGTCGAGATCCTCGACGACCAGCTCGGCGCCGGACAGCGTCGCCGGGCGGGTGACGTCGCAGTACCAGCCCTTGAGGGCCCCCGTGGCGGCGCGGACCTCCTTCACCGCGTACCAGCGGTCCCGCCAGTAGTACTCGGTGAAGACGTCGCCCGGCTCGAAGCGGACGAAGCCGAAGTCGCGGACCCCGGTGCCGGCCCAGGGCGCGCGGACGGCGATCCGGGTGCCGTCGTCGGAGAGCAGCTCGGCCGCGTAACGGATCTTTGTACGGCCGGCCTTGACCAGGACGACGTCCAGCAGACGTCCCTGGTCAGTCGAGTTCACGGACATGGCGCACCTCCGTCGCGCAGATCTCGTAGCCGAACCACTTGTTGATCGCGAGCATGGGCCCGTTGCCGGTGTCGTTGCCCGTGAACGCCTCCGTGTACCCCGAAGCGCGGGCGCGGTGCAGGGAGTCGTTCTTCGCCAGCTTGGCCAGGCCGCGGCCGCGGAAGGCGCGCGCCGTACCGGTCATGACGGTGCCGTACCGGGTGCCGCTGTCCGTGCGGGCCGCGCTGAAGGCGGCGGGCCGGCCGTCGACCAGGACGACGGACGTCAGCTCGCGGCTGAAGAGGGGGTGCTGCCAGGTGTCCTGGAGCCAGGCCTCGTAGTCGGTGAACTCGTAGGCGATGTCGCTCGGTTCATCGGACAGCGTCTCCGCGTCCAGCTCGAACAGCGGACGCGGGTCGTCGGCGAAGTCGGCGCCCGTGCGCAGCTCCACGCCCGGTGGCAGGCTCCGGAGCGGGGGCAGTGTGCCGTTCGCCAGGTCCAGGCGCAGGAAGTGCGCCGAGCGGCTCTCACGGTAGCCGCGCGCCTCGGCGAAGGCGCGGTTGCCGGGCTCGTCCAGGACCCAGGCGAACAGCCTGGTCGCGCCCACGGCGGCCAGATGCCGCTCGGCGGCCCGGACCAGCATCGAGCCGGCGCCCCGGCCCGTGCGCTCCGGATGCACGTACACGTTGACGTAGCCCTGTCCGGGCTCCGGGCTCTCGTGGACGAGCCCGACCTGCGCCGTGCCGATCACCTCGCCGTTCTCCTCGGCGAGAAGCGGCTGGTAGTGGGCGTCGGGGTGCATGTGGGTGACGTCGTAGGAAACGGATTCCGGGGTGATCAGGTAGCAGGGGAGGGCGCGGTGGCGGACGTGGGAGAAGCCCTCGGCATCGGCTCGCACGTCGGGGCGGAGCGGGCGCACGGTAATAGTCATCACCGCGCACGCTATGAGGCGGAGCCGCCGGGGTGCCTCTCATTTTCCTGCGGTACGGGACAATCGCCCTGTGACCTTGAAGATCCACATCGATGACAGTGCCGCGCCGTACGAGCAGGTGCGGGCGCAGATCTCCGAGCAGGCGCGGTCGGGGGTGCTGCCGGTGGGGTACCGGCTGCCGACCGTGCGCGGGCTGGCCGAGTCGCTGGGGCTGGCGGCCAACACCGTCGCCAAGGCGTACCGGGCGCTGGAGAGCGACGGCGTGATCGAGACGCGGGGCCGCAACGGCACGTTCGTGGCGGCCGCCGGTACGGCCGCCGAGCGTGAACTGGCGTCGGCCGCGCAGGCCTACGTGGAGCGGGCGCGGCGGCTCGGGCTCACGGAGGCCGAGGCGTCGGCGGCCGTAGGGGACGCCCTGCGGGCTGCGTACGGGGAGTAGTCAGCGCCCGGCCTTCGAGCGCGCCGTGAGCTCCGGCGTGCGGGTGACGGCAAGACCCGCTCGGGCCGCCGCCCTCCCGAAGACCACCGCGTCCCGCACCGCCGCCCCGCCGGGGTCGTTGTTGAAGTACGCGTACATGTCCTCGGTGTCGGACCAGGTGGTCGCGATGCGGTCGACCCAGGTCTCCAGCGAACGCCGGCCGTAGCCGGGCCAGGGGTGGGCGCGGCCCTCGTGGAAGCGGACGTAGCCCCAGTCCGTCGTACGCCACAGGGGCGTCACCGGGCGGGCCTGGACGTCGGCCCAGCACAGGGCGGCCCTCCGGGACTCCAGAACCTCACGGGTCCGGGCCGTCCACCAGGACTCGTGGCGGGGCTCGACCGCGACCCGCGTGCCGGACGGGAAGCAGGCCAGACAGGCGTCCAGGAGATCGGGGTCGGCGCGCAGGGTCGGCGGGAGCTGGAGCAGCACGGGCCCCAGACGGTCACCCAACCCCTCGGCGTGGGACATCAGACGGTGCACCGGCTCCTCGGGATCCTTGAGGCGCTTGATGTGGGTGAGATACCGGCTCGCCTTCACCGCGACCACGAAGTCCCCCGGCACCCGGTCCCGCCACGCCTCGAAGTTCTCCCGCGTCGGCAGGCGGTAGAAGGCGTTGTTGATCTCGACCGTGGCGAAGTGCTCCGTGTACTCCTCGAGCCAGAGCCGCATGGGCACGTCGGCCGGGTACAGGACGCCCTTCCAGTCCCGGTACTGCCACCCCGATGTGCCGACGAACAGGGTCATACCCTCCATCAAAGCACTACAGATACAGCCCCGCGTCCGCCCCGTCCCGCGGGTCCGGCAGCGACGTCGGGGACGTGCCCCGCCGCAGCGCGTACAGCTCCGCCAGCGTGGCGCCCTCGCGGCCGATGCCCTCCTCCGTGCCTAGCCAGTTCGTCGCCTCCCGGCGGGTCAGCGCCCCCACCTCGATCCGGGCCAGACAGCGCCCGGGCCGGACGACGGCGGGGTGCAGGCGCTCCAGGTCCTCGTTGGTGGTGACGCCGACCAGGACGTTGCGGCCCTGCCCGAGCAGTCCGTCCGTCAGGTTGAGCAGGCGCGACAGCGCCTGGCCCGCCGTGTGCTTCGCCTCGCCGCGGATCAGCTCGTCGCAGTCCTCCAGGAGCAGCAGCCGCCAGCGGCCCTTGCCCGTCGAGTCGTCCTCGCCGATCGCGATGTCCATCAGATAGCCGACATCGCTGAAGAGCCGCTCGGGGTCCAGGACGCAGTCGACCTGGCACCAGTCCCGCCAGGAGCGGGCCAGCGTCCGCAGAGCCGACGTCTTGCCGGTGCCCGGCGGGCCGTGCAGCAGGAGCAGCCGGCCCGCGATGTCCTCAGGGGTCGTCTTCATCAGGCGGTCCATCGCGTCCGCCACCGGCGCGGTGTAGTTGGCCCGCACCTCGTCCCAGGTGCCCGCCGAGATCTGCCGGGT
>CBFGZZ010000159.1:0-18605 GCA_965653385.1 uncultured Streptomyces sp.
GAGGTCGGCACGCAGCCGACCTCCTGAACCCTAGGAGTGCCCCAACTCCGCCGAGTCCTCGTCCCCCGTAACCGACACCGACCCCGAATCCGCCGCCGGCCGCAGCGGGAACGGGTCCACCCGGGTCTCGTCGATCACCGGCGGAGCCGGACGCGGCGGCTTGGGCATGACCGCGGCCTCGGAGTGGCCGCCGCAGCCGTACGTCAGGGACACGACCCGGCCGTCGGCCGGGGAGAACTCGTTCGCGCAGACGCCGAAGGCCTGGCCGAGGGAGCCGCCGATGGGGGCCAGGAAGCCGCAGGTGACGCAGGAGGCGGGGGCGGCCTGGGCCATGGGGGTCTTGGCGCCGTACGACTCCTCCCAGCGGTCCGCGGCGACATGGAGGCCGTAGCGGGACAGGACGCGGGCGCGGCGCATGCCCAGTTCCTCCGCGACGGAGGCGATCGAGCCGCGGGAGGGCGCGACGACGAGGTTCGCGGGGACGCCGGCCGTGACTTCGGCGTCCTCCGCCTCCACCAGCTCCGCCATCTCGTGCGAGACGGCCGAGTCCGGCAGCGGCTCGTCCTCGCCGGAGAAACCGGGCTCCAGACGGAGGTCCTCGGCGTCCGTGGGAAGCAGGTCGCCGGGGCCCATGTCGCCGGGGCGCAGCCGCTCGCTCCAGGGCACCCACTCGGGGGCGAGGAGGGCGTCCGGGCCGGGGAGCAGGACCACCTCGTCCAGGGTCACGATCTTGGCTCGGGACGCCCGCGCCACCGTCACCGCCCAGCGCCAGCCGCGGTACCCGAGTTCCTTGCACTCGAAGTAGTGCGTGACTACGCGGTCGCCCTCGGAGAGCAGGCCCGCGTGCTCACCCACCACGCCTGGCGCGGCGGCCTCCTCGGCGGCACCGCGGGCGAGGTCCACCGCCTCGGCGCACAGACGGTCGGGGGTGCGGCTTCGCGTTGTCGCTGCGCTCACAGGTATCGCTTCTCTCCTACGCCGTCTCTCGGGTGCGGTCGCCGTGAGGCGATGGAGCAGACGGAGCGGACCTGTGGGCCGCGTCGACGTCCGCACCCGAATCGCGCTCGGGCGCACCTACGTCATCCATTGTGCGGGATGGCTGAGATACGCACGCTACCTGCTCGCGGGCGCTGGGCCTACACCGACGGCCCATTCACCGCCGCGCCGCGCCCTCCGCGGATCCGGGACCTTGCCCTCCATACGCGCCGTAACCGCACTACCCGCCCCCACTTCGGGGCACTATTGCGTCGTGGCAACCGCGAGGCAGCCCGAAGGAGCCACCGGTATCGGTGGGGCCAAGGGCGGCCGCAATCGAGGTGACGGAACGGGCCGCGGGCGCGGTCCCTTCCGTGCGGTCGGCCGTGCCCTGCACTTCCCGTTCACCGGCGCCGCCCGCGGCATCCGCAAGGCCACGCACGCGCACGGGGCGGGCGAGTCCGGCCTCGGCAAGCTGATCGAGCTGCACGGGGTGAACGGCGCCGGGGACATGATGATCACCGTCGCCCTCGCCTCCACCGTCTTCTTCTCCGTCCCCACCGACGAGGCCCGCGGCCGGGTCGCGCTCTACCTCGGCATCACCATGGCCCCGTTCACCGTCCTCGCGCCGGTGATCGGCCCGCTCCTCGACCGGGTTCCCCATGGACGACGCGCCGCCATGGCCGGAGCCATGTTCGCCCGCGCCATGCTCGCGCTGGTCCTGTCCGGGGCCGTGGTCACCGGCAGCATCGAGCTCTATCCGGCCGCCCTCGGGGTGCTGGTCGCCTCGAAGGCCTACGGCGTCGTCAGAAGCGCCGTGGTGCCCCGGCTGCTGCCACCGCGCTTCTCCCTGGTGAAGGCCAATTCCAGAGTCACCCTCGGCGGCCTCCTCGCCACCGGCGTCGCCGCTCCCATCGGCGCGGGCCTGCAGGCCCTCGGACCGCGCTATCCGCTGTACGGCGCCTTCCTGATCTTCGTGGCCGGTACGTTCCTGTCGTTCACGTTGCCGCCGAAGGTCGACTCGGCCAAGGGCGAGGACACAGCGCTGCTGGCGGCCGACGAGCAGCATCTGCACGGGCCGCACCTCAAGCCGGTCAAGCGCCCCGGGCTGCGCACGGTCGGCATCGCCGTCACCCACGCCCTGGGCGCCAACGCCGCCCTGCGCTGCCTGTCCGGCTTCCTGATCTTCTTCCTCGCGTTCCTGCTGCGCGAGCACCCGATGTCCGGCCAGAGCGCGGCCGTGTCCCTGGGCATAGTGGCCGTCTCGGCCGGCGTCGGGAACGCCTGCGGTACGGCGGTCGGGGCGTGGCTGCGTTCCCGGGCGCCCGAGATCATCATCGTGACCGTGGTGGGCTTCGTGCTGCTCGCGGCGCTCACGGCCGCGATCTTCTTCGGCGCGGTCCTGGTGGCGTTCCTCGCCGCGACCGCCGGGTTCGCGCAGGCGCTGGCCAAGCTGTCGCTGGACGCGCTGATCCAGCGGGACGTGCCCGAGCTGGTCCGTACGTCGGCGTTCGCGCGCTCCGAGACGCTGCTGCAGATGTCCTGGGTGCTCGGCGGCGCGGTCGGCATCGTGCTGCCGCTGAAGGGCTCGTTCGGGCTGCTGGTGGGCGCGGCGATCGTCGCCGTCGGCTGGCTGACCACCGTCAAGGGTCTGATCGGTTCCGCCCGGCACGGCGGACACAGCCAGCCCCGGGTGACCTGACGGCGACGCGACGCACGCGGTGGCCCCACATGGCCCACGGCACGCCGCCCCCCACATGGAGAGAGCGTCACACCCGCCCGATAGCCTTCGCCCATGACCACGCACTCCGTATCGCGACGCCGCCGCGCGCTCGCCGCCGCCGGCGCCGTTTCCGCCGGACTGCTCGCCCTGTCGGCCTGCGACAAGCCGACCCCGCTGGCCACGGTCACCGTCGGCACCTCCTCCGTCCACTCCGAGGCGACCTGCGGTGGCGAGGGCAAGGCCGTGGAGACCAAGGACCTGGCCGGCTGCCTGAAGGACAAGGGCATCGAGTCCATCAAGGTGGACCCGGACGACACCGTCCGCTTCGGCGTCGACCCGGAGATCGCGGAGGAGGGCTGGACCATCCTCATGAACGGCCAGCCCCTCACCGACTCCAGCACGAAGACCTACCGCACCGTCCCGGGCAGCGTGTTCTTCAACGCCCAGTACGGCGCGAGCGGCGACTCCACGCTCGTCTCCATCAAGGAGGGCGAGAAGGACGTGACGGGCCTGTGGTCCTTCAAGCTCAAGAAGGACAGCTGACCACGTCCGCCCTGCGTGTCCTGGTGGCCACCGCCGTCCCCGCCGAGCGGGACGCGGTGGCCCGGGCGCTCGATCTGCCCGGCGTCGACGTGATCGCCGCGGGCGTCGGTCCCGCCCTCGCGGCCGCCTCGACCGCCACGGCCCTCACCCGGGCCGCGCTGGAAGGCGCTCCCTACGGCCTGGCCGTCTCCACCGGCATCGCGGGCGGCTTCGCCCCGCACGCCCCCGTCGGCTCCCTCGTCGTCGCCGACGAGATCACGGCAGCCGACCTGGGCGCGGATACCCCCGACGGCTTCCTGCCCGTCACCGAACTGGGCTTCGGCACCGTCACCCACCGTCCGCCGGAAACACTCGTACGAGAAGTCGTGTCGGCCACCGGCGCCCGCCCGGGTGCGGTCCTCACCGTCTCCACCGTGACCGGCACCGCCGTCCGCGCTGCGCGGCTGCGCGAGCGGCACCCCACCGCCCTCGCCGAGGCCATGGAGGGCTTCGGTGTCGCCGAGGCCGCCGCCGTGCACGGCACGCCCGTGCTGGAGTTGCGCGCGGTCTCCAACCCCGTCGGCCCGCGCGACCGCGCAGCCTGGCGCATCGGCGACGCGCTGGCCGCCCTGACCGAGGGCTTCGGGAAGCTCGCACCCGTCCTGGAAGGTTGGCACCCGTATGACCGGTGAGCAGCAACAGCAGCGACAGCCCTGGCAGATCGCCTACTCCCCCTGCCCGAACGACACGTTCGTCTTCGACGCCCTCGCCCACGACCGGGTCCCCGGCGCGCCCGCCCTCGACGTGACCTTCGCGGACATCGACATCACCAACGGCATGGCCGAGCGCGGCGAGTTCGACGTGCTGAAGGTGTCGTACGCGGTGCTGCCGTACGTCCTCGACGAGTACGCGCTGCTGCCGTGCGGCGGCGCGCTGGGCCGGGGTTGCGGACCGTTGGTGCTGACGCGCGAGGCGGGCACGGACCTCACCAGCCGTACGGTCGCGGTGCCGAGCGAGAAGTCGACGGCGTATCTGCTCTTCCGCCTCTGGGCGGCTGACACCCTCCCCGGCGGCGTCGGCGAGATCGTGGTGATGCCGTTCCACGAGATCATGCCCGCCGTGCGGGACGGGAAGGTCGACGCGGGACTCGTCATCCACGAGGCGCGTTTCACGTACCGGAACTACGGCCTGCACAAGCTCGCCGACATGGGCGAGCACTGGGAGGACACGACCGGACTGCCCATCCCGCTCGGCGCGATCATCGCCAAGCGCTCACTGGGCGCCGACCGCCTGACGCTCCTGGCCGACGCGATCCGCACCTCCGTACGCGCCGCCTGGGACGACCCCGAGGCCTCCCGCCCGTACGTCATGGCACACGCCCAGGAGATGGACCCGTCCGTCGCCGACCAGCACATCGGCCTCTACGTCAACGAGTTCACCCACGACCTGGGCGTGGACGGCTATGCGGCGGTGCGGGGGCTACTGACTCGTGCGGCGGCCGAGGGGCTGGTGCCGCCCCTCGGCCCGGGTGTGCTGGATTTCCCCTGAATCTTTACGACTACGGCTATACGTCGAGCTGGTCGGCGACCGCGCGCAGCAGCCCCGCGATCTTCTTGCCGGCGGTCTTCTCCGGGTAGCGGCCTCGCTCCAGCATCGGCGTGATGTTCTCCAGGAGTGT
Organism: uncultured Streptomyces sp.; assembly: GCA_965653385.1. Taxonomy (GTDB): domain Bacteria; phylum Actinomycetota; class Actinomycetes; order Streptomycetales; family Streptomycetaceae; genus Streptomyces. The sequence continues at coordinate 4,899 of CBFGZZ010000159.1, forward strand.
CGTCAGGTCCTGGACGATGGAGGCCAGTTCGTCCGGCTTCTTGCGCTGGGCGGCCGCGACCGAGGGGGTCGGGTCGAGCAGGGTGACCGAAAGTGCCTGGTCACCGCGCTGACCGGCGACCACCCCGAACTCCACTCGCTGTCCCGGCTTGAGTGTGTCTACTCCGGCGGGGAGGACCGAGGAATGAACGAAGACGTCACCGCCGTCGTCGCGGGAGAGAAAGCCGAAGCCCTTCTCGCTGTTGAACCACTTGACCTTGCCGGTAGGCACGTCTGTCCTCGTCCTCGTACTCGTCGGAAAACTGCTTCTGAAAACGGCTCTTGATAGCACTACAGCGGGTCGACCATGACCCGCCGCTACCAAGGCTAATGCTCCCGGGGCCGGTGACAAGACGTCGCCCGGTTGTTCCTTCGCGCAGGGAACTACCCTGGTCCGGTGCGTGACAAAACCCAAACGAATTCCGCCGCTCCCGGTGACCGACTGATCCGTGCCGGTGCGGTCGTGTTCTTCATCGGTGCCCTGGCCACTCTGGTCACCGTGACCCCGTTCCTGCTCGGAACGACGCCATTTCCCACATACATGTTCGGACTGAGCATGCTGATGGGCGTCGGATTCCTCGTCGCCGGCGCGGGAGTGCTCCGCTCGATCGCGGCGGGGCGGCGTCAGGCGCGCGGCGCGGCCAGGTAGCCGGCGAGCCAGTCCGGGAACTTCGTCAGGTCGGTGAGGACGACGTCCGCGCCGAGTTCGCCGAGTTCCTCCGCGGTGTACGGCCCGGTCGCCACGGTGACGGACAGCGCGTCGGCCGCGCGGGCGGCGCGGATGTCGCCCTGGTGGTCGCCGACGTAGACGCTCGCCGCGTACTCGCGCAGCGCCTCCGCCTTCTGCTCGGCCCACAGGTCGCCGATGACGGCGTCCGGTTCGATGCCGAGGTGTGCCAGGTGCAGCTTGGCGTTCGGCTCGTACTTGGCGGTGACGACGATCGCGCGGCCGCCGGCCTCCCGTACGGCGGTGATCGCCTCGCGGGCGCCGGGGAGCGCGGGCGTCGCGGTGATGGCTATCGCCGGGTACATCTCGCGGTACAGGTCGGCCATGGCCTCGACCTGGTCCGCCGGGAACCAGTTGATCAGCTCGTCGGCGAGGGGCGGTCCCAGCCGGGTGATCGCCAGGTCGGCGTCGATGAACGTCCCCGTGCGCTCGGCCAGCGCCGTGTAGCAGGCGTGGATGCCGGGGCGGGAGTCTATGAGGGTCATGTCGAGGTCGAAGCCGACGGTTGCAGCAGCCATGGGGTTCATTGTGCCGTCGCCCAGTAGCTCGGGTGTGTCCGTCGTGTGGCGGCTGCGGGTGGGTGAGGGTTGATCGCGCAGTTCCCCGCGCCCCTTAGGGCGCTGCCGAACCGCGCTCAGCACACGGACCAAGGGCGAGCGCAGTTCCCTAGGGGCGCGGGGAACTGCGCGACCAGCCACGACGGCGCCGCAGACGAACGACAACCCAGCAAACCACTCACGTCTGTTTCTGTGAGCGCCAGACGATGAACAGCGCCGACGCCACCGCCGCCCCCCGCAGCACCCAGGGCCAGGTCTCGCTCAGCGCCGCGTTCATGTGGCCCTCGGCGATGGGGTCGCCCCAGCGGCCGTTCGTGCGGCCCCACAGCCAGACGACGCCCGCGGTGAGGGAGAGGCCGGGCAGGACGATGACCGCCCACTTGGTCTCGGCGTCGCTCAGGCGGCGGGAGCCCCAGGCGATGAGCCAGCCGAGGAGCAGGGCGATCAGCTGGCCGAGGACGGCGCCGGCGACGAGGAGGGCGGCGGCGAGCAGGAGGAGGGGGTTGCTCCAGCGGCCGTTGGGGAGGGCCGGGCGGCGGATGAGGCGGCGGCGGGCCTTCGGCGCTTCCTCCTCGGCCACCTCCACCGCGGCCGGGTCCTCCGGTTCCTCGGCGAGGCCCTTCTTCTCCAGCCGCGTCTTCCCGGGCGCGGGCGGGCGCCTGAGCATCTCCGGGATCTCGACGCCCCCGACGAACCCCGGCACGTCCTCGCCCGGCCCGAACGGGCTGCTGTCCGCCCGCCACCAGTCCGGCTGGACCGCGCTGCCGCCGAGGTCCGCCGTGCCGGCGAGGTGCGGCGGCGGGGGCGCGTCGTCGGGGACGGCCGGGGCCTCGGCGGGGCGCGGGCGGGGCACGAGACGGCGCAGGCCCTTGGGGCGCTGCTCGTCGGCCCCGCTGTCCGGCTGTACGGGCACGGACGTGACCGGTGTCTGCGGCGCGGGGGCGGCGGAGCCTCCGGCGGCCGCGACGACCTCGTCCGGGCTGCCGAGCCGGGCGATGATGCGGCGGACGGCGGCGGGACTGTCGACGGGCGCCTTGGCGCGGCGCCGGTCGATCTCGCCCCGTAGCTCGTTCACCAGGCGCATACGGGCGCTCGACGGCAGCTGCCGCTGCTGGGCCACGTCGCCGACGCGGCTCAGATACTCGTAGACGACCTGGTCGCTCTCGATCCCCACGAAGTCCCCTCCGGGGTGGGTGTGCCGAAACCCCGCGGGGACGACGTTAGCGCAGGACCAGGGCCTGTCGTTTGGATCAGGCTGGCTGAGAGAGACAGCGCCTTTCAGCCGCCCCACGTCGGCATGATCCAAACGACAGGCCCCAGGTGTGCGGTGCGGGTCAGACCGGCCGGCACTCGCCCGAGTCGTGCGCGTCGGAGCAGAGCCCGTGGCCGTGTTCGTGCAGGATGTCGCGACCGCTCTGCTGGGTGAGGAAGTTGAGGAAGGCCGCGGCGACGGAGCCGGCCGGGGGCTCGCCGTAGGTGTAGGCGAACTCGGTCTGCCAGTACGGGTAGTTGGTGTCCTCGACGCCTTCCGCCGTCGGCTTCCTGCCATCGATGGTCAGCTTGACGATTCCGGCGGCGGCCTTGTGGCCGGCGACTCCGGCGGCCTCGCTGTAGCCGATGGCGCCGGGGACCGCGGCGGTGGTGTTCAGCATCGTGTCCGTGCTGGTGACCTCGCAGCGGCCGTACCGCCTCGGATTGAGGGCCGCGCAGTCGGTCACGGTGAACTGCGGCGGTTCCTTGCCGTTCAGGACCTTGGCGACGAGGGTGCTGCGGGTGCCCGAGCCGGGGTCGCGGTTGATCAGATGGACCGGCACGTCGTTGCCGCCGAGCTCGGACCAGTTCTGGACCTGCCCGGCGAAGACCCTGCGAATCTGGTCCAGTTTCAGGTTCTCCACGCCCGCGTCCTTGTTGACGACGAGGGTGAACACCGAGAAGGCGACGGGCCTCGGGATCAGCCGGGGGTGGCCGTCGGAGGCGAGGCCGTCGGTGAAGGCGAGGTGGTCGCCGAGGCCCTCGCCGACCGGGACGTCGGCGTCCAGACCGGCCTTGTCCAGGTCGGTGACACCGTCGGTGCTGCCCTTGAAGGTGTCGCTCTCCAGCGGGATGGACACCCCGGCGCCCTCGCACCTGGTGAGGTAGTCCTCGGCGGCGGCCCGGACGGCGGGCGCGAAGGCGGTGGAGCCGTGCAGGTACAGGGCGCCGCCGACGCAGTCCAGCGGGGGACGCCGGTCGTCGCGCAGGAAGAGCGTGTAGGAGGCCTGGACGACGACGGCCGCGATCAGGATCCAGATGGCCCACCAGGCGGGCCGGGAGGCGAAGACATGGCTTTCGGTCCGGGTCGCCTTCAGCCGGAAGAACCGCACCAGCGGGTCGTACCAGCGGCCGTGCCCGCCGGCGCCGCGGACGACCGGGTCCGGGAAGGGGTCGGTGCCGTTGTCCTCGGGCCAGCGTTCCAGCACGACGAGCACCTTGTACTCGGAGCCCCGGGGCAGCGTCACCTTCGGCAGCCGGATGATGCCCGTGCGCTCGCCCTCGTTGTTGGTGCGACGGAAGCCGGGTTTCGCGCCGATACGGACGCCGGTGCCCTCCGTGACCTCCTCGAAGAAGAAGTCACGCAGTTCGTCCTGGCTCGGGTCGGTGAGGACCACGGCCGCGACCCGGCGGTTGCGGAAGGTGACCTTGATGCCGTAGGGATCGGCGGGGTCGGCGAGGTAGTCGTCGGACACGATCTTGGCCGAGCCGGCGTTCTCGATGCGCAGCAGGACGAAGGACGGGTCCTTGAGCTGGTGGCCGTCGTGCCGCATGTCGCCCAGCACGTCGGCGTACGGCTTGTCGGCGGCGTCCGCGGCGAGGGTGTCCATCTGCACCCGGTAGCCGAGCCGCTTGCGGCCGACGATGGCGAACTCCCACAGGAACGCCGCGACGGGAAACGTAAGACTCAGGATCGCGATCCACTGCTCCGCCCGCTCGCTCACCGCTTCCCCCCAATCCCCTTGAGCCGTGAAGTAGTTGACAGGGAGCCCAGGGTGACGAGTGGGTGCACGGTGTTGCCAGAGGTGCTGGAATCCTCCGGGTGATGTTCATCCGGGGGTCATCTGCGAAACGTTCTGTTCGCCCGCCGGGGCCCGTTCCGGGCACCCGGCACACCCCCTGCGCCCGCGCCCCACCCGCTAACGTGGGCAGGATGAGCGACCCGGCTACACCGCCCCGTTCCCTCGCGGAAGCGCTCCGCGCGCGGGACGACGCCTCCCTGGCCGTACTCCTGCGCAGCCGCCCCGACCTCATCACCCCCGTCCCGACGGACCTCACGCAGCTGGCGACCCGGGCCGGCACGCGGGCCTCCGTCGTGCGGGCCCTGGAGCGGCTGGACCGGTGCACGTTGCAGACGGCGGAGGCGCTGGCCGTGGCGGCCGACCCGGCGACGTACGACGAACTGCAAGCGCTGATGGCCGGCGACGAGGGCGACCCGGCGGTCGTCGCGGCGCTGCCGCACGCCCTGGGCACCCTGCGCGAACAGGCCCTGGTGTGGGGCGGCGACGACCGGCTGCGGCTCGTCCGCACGGCCCGCGAGCTGCTGGCGCCCTCGCCGCAGCACCCGTCCCCGACGGGCCTCGGCCCGACCGTGCAGGAGGCCACCGCGGGCATGTCGCCGGGCCGGATCCAGGAGATCGTCACGACGGCCGGGCTGCCCTCGACGCACGACGCGGTGTCCGCCGTGGCGTCGCTCACCGCGCTGTTCGCCGACCGGCGACGGATGGCCGCGCTGCTCGCCGACGCCCCGCGGGAGTCCCGGGAGGTCCTCTCCCGCCTGGTCTGGGGGCCGCCGTACGGCCAGGTCACCGCCGACCCGGCGGCGCGACTGCGCTGGCTGCTGGACCGCGGCCTGCTCCTCCCCACGGCGCCCGGCACGGTCGTACTCCCCCGCGAGGTCGCCCTGCATCTGCGGGCCGGCCGCGCGCACCGCACCACCGAGCCGCTGCCGCCGCCCGTCGAGGCGGCCGCGGCGCACCGTCCACAGGTTGTGGACACCACCGCGGCCGGACAGGCCTACACCGCGCTGGCGACCGTCGAGGAGCTGCTGAAGGACTGGCACGAGGGCGGGCCGGCCGTGCTGCGGGCGGGCGGCCTGAGCGTGCGCGACCTCAAGCGCACCGCCGTCGCCCTCGACGTCTCCGAACCGCTGGCCGCCTTCTGGGTCGAGCTCGCCTACGCCGCCGGACTGCTGGCCCCCGACGGCGAGGCCGACGAGCGGTACGCGGCGACCCCCGCCTACGACGAGTGGCTGGAGCAGCCCCCCGCACAGCGCTGGGCCCTGCTGGCGCATGCGTGGCTGACGGCGACGCGCACGGCGGGCGTGGTCGGCGGACGGGACGCGAAGGACCGTACGTTGTCGGCGCTGGGCCCCGGCCTGGACCGCTCGGCGGCCCCGGAGGTACGGCACCGGGTACTGACCCTGCTGGCCGGCCTCCCGGAGGGGACGTCGCCGTCCCCCGAGTCGGTCCTGGCCCGCCTGCGCTGGGAGCGTCCGCTGCGAGGTCCCCAGCGCGACGACGACCTGCGCGGCCGCCTCGCCCGGTGGACGCTGAGCGAGGCGGAGATGCTGGGGGTGACGGGGCGGGGCGCGTTGTCGGCGCACGGGCGGGCGCTGCTGGGGGCGCCGCAGCCGGAACCGGCGGCCGAGGCCGAGGAGCAGCCGGCCGGCCCCGGCGACAAGCTGCCCGTGCACCACCGCCCGACCCCGCCCCCGGAGCCCCTCTCCCCCACCGAGCAGGCCACCGCCTCCGCCACGGCCGCCCGGCTCCTCGCCCCGCTCCTCCCCGACCCGCTGGACCACGTCCTCCTCCAGGCCGACCTGACGGCCGTGGCACCGGGCCCGCTGCGCCGCCCGCTCGCCGACATGCTGGGCGTGCTCGCGGACGTCGAGTCGAAGGGCGGCGCGACGGTGTACCGCTTCACGCCCGGCTCGGTCCGCCGCGCCCTCGACGCCGGCCGCACCGCCTCCGACCTGCACGCCTTCCTCGCCGAGCACTCCCGTACGCCGGTGCCGCAGCCGCTCGCGTACCTCATCGACGACGTCGCCCGTAAGCACGGGCATCTACGGGTGGGCGCGGCCTCGGCGTACGTCCGCTGCGACGACGACGCCGTGCTGAACGAGATCCTCGCCGACAAGCGGGCCGCCGGTCTGCGCCTGCGCCGACTGGCGCCGACGGTCCTCGCCACCCAGGCGGACCCGGCCGCGCTGCTGGAGGGCCTGCGCGCGATGGGCTTCGCGCCGGCCGCCGAGTCGGCCGAGGGCGACGTCCTGATCACCCGCGCCGACGCCCACCGCACGCCGCCGCGCACGGCCCCCGAGCCGGTCCCGGAGGGCCCGCCGACGCCGGACGCCACGCTGCTGGCGGCCGCGATCCGCGCCATCCGCGCGGGCGACCTCGCCTCCACGACCCCCCGTAAGCCCAGCGGGACCGCGCCCGCGGTGACCGGCGGCGAGCTGCCCCGCACGACCTCCGCCGAGACCCTCGCCACCATGCAGGCCGCCGTCCTGACCGGCGAGGCGCTGTGGATCGGGTACGTCAACGCCGAGGGCGCCGCGAGTCAGCGGGTGATCGCGCCGGTGCGGGTCGAAGGCGGGTTCGTGACCGCGTACGACCACACCGCGGACGAGGTACGGACGTATCCCCTGCACCGGATCACGGGAGTGGCGGAGCTGGCGGACGACCAGATCTGAGAACTCCCCACTCGTTCGGGTGTACGCGGCGCGTCATGCACGCCACGCCGGGCCTTTCCAACTCATGAGGGACCTTTGGGATCTTTCGGCATCGCCTCTCGCGGGGCAGGGCAGCCACCGGGTGTCCTGATCACGCTCAAGTGAGCGCAACAGAGAGGTAGTTGTCCCATGCGCACAGCTCGTCGCCTTGCCACCGTCCTGGCCGCCGCAGCCCTGATGATGGGCGCCTTCACCGCCCAGGCGGCGGCGGTGAGCGTCGACGTCGCCGGACTGGTCGTCGAGACCCCGCAGGTCTGACGCGACCGCAGCGCACCCTTCGGGCCGGTCCGGCATCCCTGGGCCGGCCCAGCGCCCCTCTCCGCACGTGAAAGGCCCTGCCATGCGTCCCAAGCGCCCCGCCCGCACCCGCTCCACCGCCGTCACCGTCGCCGTCTCGGCAGCCGCACTGGTCACCGTCCTCGCCCCCGAGGCCGCCGCGAACCCCTCAGCCCTCCCCTTGCCGCTCCCCGCAGCCGGCTCGGAGTCCCTGATCACCGAGGGCCTCACCGTCGAGGGCCCCCTGGTCAACAACGTCAGTCTGCCCACGCTGAAGTAGCCCGCCGCATCCGATAGCTCTCCCCGTCGATCCGTACCAGATCGGCGTGGTGGGCCAGGCGGTCCACCATCGCCAGGGCCGAGGGGCCGCCGAAGATCTCGTCCCAGCGGCCGAGGGGGCGGTCGGTGGTGACGATCAGGGAGGAACGCTCGTAGCGGTGGGCGATCAGTTGGAAGAAGAGCCCGGCGGTGCCCGCGTCGAAGGGGGTGTAGCCGACCTCGTCGACGATCAGAACGGGGTGGTCGTCCAGCGCGGAGAGCTCGTCGGCGAGACGGCCGGCGTCCCGTGCGCCGGCCAGCCGCGCCGCCCACTCCTCGGCCGTCGCGAACAGCACCGAGTGCCCGGCCTGGCAGGCCCGCACGCCGAGGCCGACGGCCAGGTGGGTCTTGCCGGTGCCGGGCGGGCCGACGAAGACGACGTTGCGGTGGGCGGCGACGAAGTCCAGCTTGCCGAGCCGGGCCACGGTCTCGCGGTCGAAGGAGTGCGGGTGCTCGGAGTCGAACTCCTCCAGCAGCTTGCGGGCCGGGAACCCGGCGGCGCGCAGCCGTTCCTCGGTGCTGGGCGCGTCGTCGTGCCGGGGAGCGGCGGCCTGGGCCGGGACGAAGACCTTCGAGGCGGGCTCCTGGGCGGCGGCCGGAGCGGAGGCGGCCCCGTGCGGCGCCTGCTGATGCCCCCGCTCGCTCTGCGCGGCCATCGGCCCCGACATGTACGCGAGGATCGCCGCCGACGCGATGAACGCCATGTGGATCACCGTGCCCCACAGCAGCGCGTGCCGCGAGGTGTGGTGGACGTCCACGAACATCTGGAGCAGGTGGACGGAGGAGATGCCCACGATGGCGGTGGCGAGCTTGACCTTCAGCACGTTGGAGTTCACGTGCGAGAGCCACTCCGGCTGGTCCCGGTGGCCCTGGAGGCCGATGCGGGAGACGAACGTCTCGTAGCCGCCGACGATCACCATGATCAGCAGGTTGGCGATCATCACGACGTCGACCAGCTTCAGCACGGCGAGCATGACGTACGTCTCGGTCGCCCGGCCCGTCACACACCGGAGCACTAACGCCCACAGCTCGTTGAAGAACTTGTAGACGTACACCCCCTGCGCGGCGACCAGGCCGAAGTAGAGCGGGGCCTGCAGCCAGCGCGTGGCGAACAGGGCGTACCCGAGGGTCGTGGACGGCGGGGACGGATCACGAGAGATGGCCTGCACGGTCGCATTCTTCGCAGCCTGCGCCGTCCAGGTGAAACCACACCACTCACAGGAATGAAAAGACATCCTGTACGACTCCGGATTCGATCAGGAATCGATCAGGCACACTGGACGTTTGGTCGAGTGGCCGAGCGGAAGGACGCACGTACGTGAACGGACCACTGATCGTCCAGTCGGACAAGACCCTGCTCCTGGAAGTCGATCACGAGCAGGCGGACGCGTGCCGTCGGGCGATCGCGGCGTTCGCGGAACTGGAGCGCGCGCCGGAGCACATCCACACCTACCGGGTGACCCCGCTCGGCCTGTGGAACGCGCGCGCGGCCGGGCACGACGCCGAGCAGGTCGTCGACGCGCTGGTGACGTACAGCCGGTACCCGGTCCCGCACGCGCTGCTCGTCGACATCGCCGACACGATGGACCGCTACGGCCGCCTCACGCTCTCCAAGCACCCCACGCACGGCCTCGTCCTCACCACCACCGACCGCCCGGTCCTGGAGGAGGTGCTCCGCTCGAAGCGGATCGCGCCGCTCGTCGGCGCCCGCATCGACCCGGACACCGTGGCCGTGCACCCCTCCGAGCGCGGGCAGATCAAGCAGACGCTGTTGAAGCTGGGCTGGCCGGCCGAGGACCTCGCCGGGTACGTCGACGGTGAGGCGCACCCGATCGAGCTGCACGAGGACGGCTGGGCGCTGCGGCCGTACCAGAGGCAGGCGGTGGAGAACTTCTGGCACGGCGGGAGCGGCGTCGTGGTGCTGCCGTGCGGCGCCGGGAAGACCCTCGTCGGCGCGGGGTCGATGGCCCAGGCGAAGTCGACCACGCTGATCCTCGTCACGAACACCGTCTCGGCCCGGCAGTGGAAGCACGAGCTGGTGAAGCGGACGTCGCTGACGGAGGACGAGATCGGCGAGTACAGCGGGACGCGCAAGGAGATCCGGCCCGTCACCATCGCCACGTACCAGGTGCTCACCACCAAGCGGAAGGGTGTGTATCCGCACCTCGAACTCTTCGACTCCCGCGACTGGGGTCTGATCCTCTACGACGAGGTGCACCTGCTGCCCGCACCGGTCTTCAAGTTCACCGCCGACCTCCAGGCCCGCCGCCGGCTCGGGCTGACCGCGACCCTGGTCCGTGAGGACGGCCGCGAGTCGGACGTCTTCTCCCTCATCGGCCCCAAGCGGTTCGACGCGCCGTGGAAGGAGATCGAGGCGCAGGGCTACATCGCGCCCGCCGACTGCGTCGAGGTCCGCGTCAACCTCACCGACTCCGAGCGGCTCGCGTACGCCACCGCCGAGCAGGAGGAGAAGTACCGCTACTGCGCGACGACCGACACCAAGCGCAAGGTGACGGAGGCGATCGTCAGGCGCTTCGCAGGCCAGCAGATCCTGGTCATCGGCCAGTACATCGACCAGCTCGACGAACTGGGCGAGCATCTGAACGCCCCCGTGATCAAGGGCGAGACGTCCAACGCCCAGCGCGAGAAGCTCTTCGACGCGTTCCGGGAGGGCGAGATCAGCGTCCTTGTCGTGTCCAAGGTCGCGAACTTCTCGATCGACCTGCCGGAGGCCACGGTCGCCATCCAGGTCTCGGGCACCTTCGGCTCCCGCCAGGAGGAGGCCCAGCGCCTCGGCCGCGTCCTGCGCCCCAAGTCCGACGGCCACCAGGCCCACTTCTACTCGGTCGTCGCCCGCGACACCATCGACCAGGACTTCGCCGCCCACCGCCAGCGCTTCCTGGCGGAACAGGGTTACGCGTACCGGATCGTGGACGCGGACGAGATCCTCGCGGAGGGGTAGGCGTGCGGCGACGGGTGGGTGCCGCTCCGTGACCGTGCGGCCGTGGAGCCGGGGGTCACTTGCGGCGGACGCCCGCCTCCTCGCCGTACTCACCGAGGATGATCACGTCGAAGGCCGCACCTGCGAACACCTTGACGGCACGCAGGGCTTCACCGAGGCGATGACGGTGGTGCCCCTGGAGCGCGGTCGCTCCGCGGGGGCCCACGGGGGCTGGGTGGATGGTTGCTGCGCTCATGTCTCCATGATGGATTCGCGACCATAAAGACCGCATCGGCCTGCGGACCGAAGCCGACTACATCCCGCGTACGCCTCCGGACGGACCGCACACCCTCAGGGAGGAGGGCGGTGTCCCCTAGGGGAAGTGCTCACCGCCGGACGGACGGAACCGGAAGCTCATGGGCGTGGAAACTCATTGGCATACGGCATCCGCCCTCACCTAAAATCTCCGCTCTTGCCCGCCTCCGTTCACGGAGTGCCGCCGTCCGGACGGAAACCGGTCGGCTCTCTCACTCACCTACAGGTAGGTCCTGGTCCTCCGGAGGCACCCCCTTGTCCACGCCCGTCGACGACCCGCACGACCCACTGTCCCGAGAGCGCGGCCACCTCGCGTCCTCCCGCGCCGCCCTGCGGTCCATGCGTGAGGACGTCGAGTCCCTCGACATCAGCGACGTCACCGCGAACTGGGTCAACGCCGAAGTCCTCGCCCACCAGATCGACGAACGCATCAAGGCGCTGGCCGACCTCAGCGACACCCCGCTGTTCTTCGGCCGCCTCGACTATCTGCATCCTCCGGGCGCCGAGGAGGCGGAGGGGGCGCAGGGCGAGCGCTTCTACATCGGGCGCCGGCATGTGCACGACGCCGAGGGCGACCCGATGGTCATCGACTGGCGTGCGCCGGTGTCCCAGCCGTTCTACCGGGCGTCCAAGAAGGACCCGATGGACATCGCGCTGCGCCGCCGCTTCGGCTACACGGGCGGCGACCTCACGGCGTACGAGGACGAGCACCTCTCCGACCCGGCCGAGGCGGCCCGGACCAGCAAGCTGCTCCAGCAGGAGATCGAGCGTCCGCGTGTCGGCCCGATGCGGGACATCGTGGCGACGATCCAGCCCGAGCAGGACGAGATCGTACGGTCCGGACTCGGTGGGACGGTCTGCGTACAGGGAGGCCCGGGTACCGGGAAGACGGCGGTGGGTCTGCACCGGGTCGCCTACCTCCTCTACGCCCACCGCGAGCGGCTCGCGCGCACCGGCACGCTCGTCATCGGGCCGAACAAGTCCTTCCTGCACTACATCGAGCAGGTCCTGCCGGCGCTGGGCGAGTTGTCGGTCCGTCAGGCCACGGTGGACGACCTCGTCGCGCACGTCGAGGTGCGCGGCACCGACGACGCGGCGGCGGCGGTCGTCAAGGGCGACGCGAGGATGGCGGAGGTGCTGCGGCGGGCGGTGTACTCGCATGTGAGCATGCCGACGGAGCAGGTGGTCGTCGTACGCGGGTCGCGGCGGTGGCGAGTCCCCGCATACGAAATCGAGGAGACCGTACGGGAGTTGCTCTCCCGGGACATCCGTTACGGTGCCGCCCGTGAGGCGCTTCCGCAGCGGATCGCGCATGCCGTGCTGGTCCAGATGGAGCGGTCGGGGGAGGCGCCGGACGACCGGGTGCAGGACGCGGTGGCCCGCAACAGTGCGGTGAAGGCGGCGGTGAAGGCGATCTGGCCGCCCGTCGACCCGGCGAAGCTCGTGCTGCGGCTGCTCGCGGACGCCGACTTCCTCGCCGTCCACGCGCAGGGGGTGCTCAGCGAGGACGAGCAGAAGACGATTCTCTGGACGAAGCCGGCGCGGAGTGTGAAGTCGGCCAAGTGGTCGGCGGCGGATGCGGTGTTGATCGACGAGGCGCACGACATCGTGGCGCGTACGCCGTCTCTTGGCCATGTGGTCCTGGACGAGGCGCAGGACCTCTCTCCGATGCAGTACCGGGCGGTGGGCCGCCGTTGCACGACCGGTTCGGCGACGGTCCTCGGTGACCTGGCGCAGGGTACGACTCCCTGGTCTACGCGCAGTTGGGACGAGGCGCTGGCCCACCTCGGCAAGTCGGACGGCGTCATCGAGGAACTCACGGCCGGTTTCCGAGTCCCGACCGACGTCATCACGTACGCCTCTCGCCTCCTCCCTTCCATCGCGCCCGGTTTGACGCCGGTGGCGTCGATCCGTGAGAACCCCGGGTTCTTCGAGGTCCGTCCGGCTTCCTCTGCCACCGGTGATGTCGTCGCCGCGTGCGAGGAGCTGTTGCGCAACGAGGGGTCGGTGGGGTTGATCGCCGCGGACGCGAGGGTTGCGGTGCTGGCGGAGGCGTTGGCCTCGGCTGGGGTCGCCTATCTCGCCCCCGGCGAGGAGACGACCCGACAGACCCGCCTGACGCTGGTCCCCGCGTCCCTCGCCAAGGGTCTGGAGTACGACTACGTCGTCCTGGACGAGCCCCAGGCGGTGGTGGACGGTGAGCCGGACGAACGGACGGGGTTGCGGCGGCTGTATGTCGCGCTGACGCGAGCGGTGTCGGGGTTGATCGTGGTGCATGCGGCGGGGGTGCCGGCGCAGTTGGGGTGACGGGTGTTTGGGCGGGGTGAGGTCTCGTGTCCGACTGCGGGCCGACGGTGGCTGGTCGCGCAGTTCCCCGCGCCCCTTAGGGGGTTGCAGCTGCCGGTATGGCGTCGCGCCGCTGCTCGCCCAACCGCGGGCAGTCGTGCCGCTGGGCGGCACGGGTGGGCGCGGCGGCGCCCCGTCAGCGCCGGCTGCGCGACCCATCCCCGCCCGGGCAGCCACGCCGGTGGCCAGGAAACGCCGACCAGTACAGCGCCCCCACTCCACGACAGCAGCCCGCAGCGCCCCGTCAACACCAGGGTGCGCAACCTCCCCGCCCGAGCAGGCACGCCGGTGGCCAGGAAACGCCGACCAGTACAGCGCCCCACTCCACGACAGCAACCCGCAGCGCCCCGTCAACACCAGGGTGCGCAACCTCCCCGCCCGAGCAGCCACGCCGGTGGCCAGGAAACGCCGACCAGTACAGCGCC
>CBFGZZ010000160.1:0-18440 GCA_965653385.1 uncultured Streptomyces sp.
CGTCGGCCCCCGCTTCACCGGCCCCCGCCCCGTCCCGTCCGGCCACCGAACCCGTGGAGACCGAGGACTCCCAACTCCCCCTCCCCACCCCGGACATCGAGCCTCCCGGCGACGACCTGCTGCCCGGCGGCGTCCCGCTGACCAGTAACGGCGCGGAATCGATGACCGCCACCCCCTCCACAACTGCCGATACTCGGCGGTAATGTCGCGCCCCGCCGGACGGAACGGAACCGGTGGGATGAGCCTGTGTCCGAACCCCGGCCGGATCAGCGCGCGTCGACCGGTGCGTGCGATCGCAAGGCGCCGACGCCGCCCTCGATGGGGAACGAGCCACGTGGGCGGTTCGGCACCGCGGCTGGGGTCCCCTCCGGGGGAGCGCGTGCCGGGCAGCGCCCCCGGCCGGGGTTCGGACACAGGCTCGAAGCGCGAAGGGGCCCTCATGGCGACGGACATGCCTGCGGACATGCCCGCAGAGACACCTGCGGAGCTGCACGCCGCCGACGAACGGTGGCGGCACATGTGGAGCCACCGCGAGCAACTGCTCAAGGTGGCCCGGCGCAGGTCGATGAGTGCGGAGGACGCCGAGGACGCGGTGCACGAGGCGATGCTGCGCGCCGCAGAGCGGCCCGACCTGGACGACGAGCGGCTGGCCGCGTGGCTGACGACGGTGACGATGCGGCTGTGCGTCGACCGGTACCGGCAGGTGAACCGTGAGGCCGAGGTACGGACCAGTCCGACGCTCGTCGCGCCCGGTCCGGTCCCCGTCGAGGAGGCGGTGTGCGACCGGGCCGAGGCGAAGTGGCTGGCGGTGCGCAGCGGTGAGCTGCCTGCCCGGCAGGCCGAGGCGCTGCGGCTGAAGTCGCAGGACCTCGACGTCGGGCAGGTCGCCGTCCGGATGGGGCTCAGTTACCGGACCGTCGAGTCGCTGCTGGCCCGGGCGCGGCGGACGCTGCGGCAGTCGCTGGCCGCCACCCTCGGGTTCGCGCTGTTCCTCATCGGGTGGGGACGGCCGCGCGGCGGCGCCAAGGTGCAGGCCGTGGCGGTGGCCTCGACGGCGGCGACGCTGGCGGTGGCGGGGTTCGTGCTGCCGCACGCGCTGGACCGGGACGCGGGTGCGGGTGAGGGCGGTACGGCTCCGCGGCCCACTGTCACCTCGCCGGGTCCGGAGGCGTTGCGGCCGGACGGCAGCGGTGTGCGCGGTACGCCCCAGGACAGCCGGCCCGCGGCGACGGGGGCCGAGGACAGGGTGGCCGGGTCGCCGTCGGCGGAATCGTTCCGGCCGCTGTCCGTGCCGTCGCTGCCGGACGTGCCGGTGCCCGCGGTCTCGGTGCCCGCGGTCCCGGTGTCCCCCCTGCCGGTGCTGTCCGCGCCAGAGGTCCCGCAGGTGACGGAGCTCCCGGAACTGCCCGGGACACCAGAACTGCCCGAGGCCCCTGACCTGCCGGCCGAGCCCTCGGCCGTACCGTCTGCCGCGCTCCCCCTCCCGACGGCGGCCCCACTGCCGTAACCCGGACCCACGGTCGTGGACCCACCCGAACCGCCGCCCGGAAACCGCCCGAAAAAAATTCCGCGACCCGAGCGACGGACGCCCCTCCCCTCCCCGTAGAGCAGATGTCAGAGCTGCTCCACGGGCATGGGCTGAAGGGTGGAACCGGATGGGTGTCGAGATCTGTGTGGAAGGGCTGACCAAGTCCTTCGGTCACCAGGTCATCTGGCAGGACGTCTCGCTGACGCTGCCCGCCGGGGAGGTATCGGTCATGCTCGGCCCTTCGGGGACGGGCAAGTCGGTGTTCCTCAAGACGCTCGTCGGCCTGCTGAAGCCGGAGCGGGGCTCGATCACCATCCAGGGCCGGGACATCACACGGCTGCGCGAGCACGACCTGTACGAGGTGCGGAAGCTGTTCGGCGTGCTGTTCCAGGACGGCGCGCTGTTCGGCTCGATGAACCTGTACGACAACATCGCCTTCCCGCTGCGCGAGCACACCCGTAAGTCCGAGAGCGAGATCCGGCGCATCGTGCTGGAGAAGATGGACATGGTCGGGCTGATCGGCGCCGAGGAGAAGCTGCCCGGCGAGATCTCCGGCGGAATGCGCAAGCGGGCCGGACTGGCCCGGGCCCTGGTCCTGGATCCGGAGATCATCCTCTTCGACGAGCCGGACTCGGGCCTCGACCCGGTCCGCGTCGCCTACCTCAACCAACTCATCGTCGACCTCAACGCCCAGATCGACGCGACCTTCCTGATCGTCACGCACGACATCGCCTCGGCCCGCCAGGTCCCGGACAACATCGGACTGCTGTTCCGCCGCGAGCTGGTGATGTTCGGGCCCCGCGAGGAACTGCTGACCAGCGACGAACCCGTCGTAAGGCAGTTCCTGAACGGCCGGATGCAGGGCCCGATCGGCATGGCGGAGGAGAAGGACGCCGCTCAGGTCGAGCAGGAGCTCGCCGCCCTCGGCGACGACGGCGAGGGCACGCAGTCCCCCGGCAGCCAGGCTCTGACTCCCCGCCTGCTGCCGGGGCCGGGCATCCCCCGGCCACCGCGCTGGGAGGCGATCGCCCGGCGCGAGGCCGCGCCGCACCGGAAGACGGTGGCGAGCGCATGAGTCTGTCACCGATCGGAGCGCTGCGGCACTCGGGCAGCCTGTTCGCGATGGCGCTCGACGTCGTCCGGACGATCCCCCGACGGCCCTTCCAGGTACGGGAGTTCATCCAGCAGGCGTGGTTCGTCGCCAGCGTGACGATCCTGCCGACGGCCCTGGTCTCCATCCCCTTCGGCGCGGTCATCGCGCTGCAGATCGGCAGCCTGACCCGCCAGCTCGGCGCCCAGTCCTTCGCCGGGGCCGCCTCCGTGCTGGCCGTGCTGCGCGAGGCCTCGCCGATCGTCACCGCGCTGCTGATCGCGGGCGCCGGCGGCACGGCGATCTGCGCCGACCTCGGGGCACGGAAGATCCGCGACGAGATCGACGCCATGCAGGTGCTGGGCATCGACCCGATCCACCGCCTGGTCGTGCCGCGCGTCCTGGCGTCGATGCTGGTGGCGGTGCTGCTCAACGGCCTGGTGTCGGTGGTCGGCGTGGCGGGCGGCTACTTCTTCAACGTCGTCCTGCAGAACGGCACGCCCGGCGCCTATCTCGCCTCCTTCACCACCCTCGCCCAGCTCTCCGACCTGTGGGCGGCCGAGGTCAAGGCGCTGGTGTTCGGCGCGATCTCGGGGATCGTCGCCTCCTACAAGGGGCTCACCGCGAAGGGCGGTCCGAAGGGTGTGGGCGACGCGGTGAACCAGTCGGTGGTGATCACCTTCATGTTGCTGTTCGTGACCAACTTCGTGATGACCGCGGTGTACTTCCAGGTCGTCCCGCAGAGGGGTTGAGGAGCCAACCGATGAGACTTCTTGATCGCCCGCTGCGCTCACTGGAAGCACTGGGCGCCCAACTCTCCTTCTACGGCCGCTCGTTGGCCTGGACCGGCCGCACTCTGCGCCGCTACAAGAAGGAGATCCTGCGGCTGCTCGCCGAGGTGAGCTTCGGCCGCGGCGCGCTCGCCGTCGTGGGCGGCACGGTGGGCGTGATCGCCTTCCTGTCCTTCTTCACCGGCACCGAGGTCGGACTCCAGGGCTACGCGGCCCTCAACCAGCTCGGTACCTCCAACTTCGTGGCGTTCCTCTCGGCGTACTTCAACACCCGCGAGATCGCCCCGCTGGTGGCCGGACTCGCGCTGTCCGCGACGGTCGGCGCCGGGTTCACGGCCCAGCTCGGGGCGATGCGGATCAGCGAGGAGACCGACGCGCTCGAAGTCATGGGCGTGCCCTCGCTGCCGTTCCTGGTGACGACCCGGATGATCGCCGGGTTCGTCGCGGTGATCCCGCTGTACGTGATCGGCCTGCTGTCGTCGTACCTCGCCGCCCGCACCATCACCACCGGCTACTACGGCCAGTCGGCCGGCACCTACGACCACTACTTCCAGCAGTACCTGCCCCCGGTCGACGTGCTGTGGTCCTTCGGCAAGGTGCTCGTCTTCGCCGTCGTGATCATCCTGGTGCACTGCTTCTACGGCTACTACGCGAGCGGCGGCCCGGCGGGCGTCGGTGTCGCGGTGGGCCGTGCGGTGCGGACCTCGATCGTGGCGATCAACGTCCTGGACTTCTTCCTGTCGCTGGCGATCTGGGGCGCCAACACGACCGTACGGATCGCGGGGTGAGCCGCCTGATGAGGGCGTCAAGGGTGCCGAGGGTGCTGAGGTTGCGGCTGTACGGCCTCGTGTTCCTGGCCGTACTCGCGCTGCTGCTGTCGCTGTCCGTGGCCGTCTACCGGCAGGTGTTCACGCCGGTCGTCCGGATCACCCTGGAGGCCGACAGCCTCGGCAACCAGCTCGATCCGCGGGCCGACGTCAAGCTGCGCGGACTGCTGGTCGGCGAGGTGCGCGAGGTGCACGCCGACGGGACGAAGGCGACGCTGGACATCGCGCTCAAGCCGGAGCACGTCGCGTACATCCCGTCCGATGTCCATGCGCGGCTGCTGCCCAAGACGCTGTTCGGCGAGAAGTACGTCGACCTGGTGCAGCCGGCCCGCGCCGGGTCCTCGTCCGCCCGCCCGATCCGAGCCGGTGACGTCATCACCCAGGACCGCACCAGGGTCGGCATCGAGGTCCAGCAACTGATGAACGACCTGCTGCCCCTGCTGCGAACCGTCCAGCCCGGCAAGCTCAACGCCACCCTCTCCGCGTTCGCCACCGCCCTCGAAGGCCGCGGCGACCGCATCGGCGACAACCTCACCCGCCTGGAGGCCTATCTGCGCCGCCTCAACCCCCATCTGCCGTCCCTCACCGAGGACATCGCCCGCTTCGCCGAGGTCGCCGAGATCTACGGCGACGCGGCGCCCGACCTGATGGAGATCCTGCGCAACACCGTCACCACCAGCCGCACGCTCGTCGAGCAGAAGGACAGGCTGGCGGCGGCGCTGAAGACCACGGCGGCCGTGGCCGGCACGGCGGAGGACTTCCTCGACGCGAACGGCGACAGGCTGATCACCCTCGGCCGGGTCTCCCGCCCGACACTGGAGCTGTTCGCCCGCTACTCCCCCGAGTACCCGTGTCTGCTGGCCGGTCTGGTCCGGCAGGAGAAGGCCTCGGAGGAGGCGTTCCGGGGCGGCAAGATGCACATCACGCTGGAGGTCGTACGGCCGCAGGGAGCGTACGAGCCGGGTGAGGAGCCGCGTTACGGCGAGCGGTCGGGGCCGAACTGCCACGGCCTGCCGCATCCGCAGGTGCCGGCGCCGGGCGTCCACCTGAACGACGGCTCCAAGAAGCCGGGTTCGTCCCCAGCCGGCCCGCTCGGCGTCTCCGCCACCGTGGCCGAGCAGCGGGCCGTCGGCTCGCTCGTGGCCCCGGTCCTGGGCGTGCCCACCGACGAGGTGCCGCCGGTGGCGACGCTGCTGTTCGGGCCGCTGGCGCGCGGGACGGCGGTGACCGTCGCATGAGAACCGCAGGCGCACGGCAGACCGCCGCTCCCCTCATCAAGTTCAGCCTCTTCGCGCTGGTGACCGTGCTGGCGACAGCCCTGCTCGCGGCCACCATCGTGAACATCTCCTTCACCCCGGAGCATCGCTATCGCGCGGTGTTCAGCGACGTCACCGGTCTGGAGGAGGGCGACGACATCCGCGTGGCCGGGGTGCGGGTCGGCGAGGTCGAGGGCATCCGGATCAAGGACCGGACGCTGGCCGAGGTGACCTTCACGGTCACTGAGGACCGGCCGCTGCTCACCGGCACGGGCGCGGTCATCCGGTACCGCAACCTGGTCGGGCAGCGGTACGTCGCGCTCACCGAGGGCGCGGGCGACGGCACCCGGCCGCTGCGGCCCGGCGCGACGATCCCGCTGTCCCGCACCCAGCCCGCCCTCGACCTCAACGCGCTGCTGAACGGCTTCAAGCCGCTCTTCGCCGCGCTCAGCCCGAAGGACGTCAACCAGCTCGCCACCGAGATCATCAAGACCCTCCAGGGCGAGGGCGGCACCGTCAACAGCCTGCTCGTCCACACGGCGTCGCTCACCTCGACGCTGGCCGGCCGCGACAAGCTGATCGGCTCGGTGATCGACAACCTCAACACCGTGCTGGCGACGCTCGACAAGCGCGGCGCCCGCTTCTCCGGGCTGCTCAAGCAGCTGCGCCGGGTCGTCTCGGGCCTGTCCGCCGACCGCAAGCCCATCGGGCGGTCGCTGGTGAGCATCGGCGATCTGACGGAGGCCACCTCGGGGCTGCTGAAGGACGCGCGTCCACCGCTGAAGGACGACATCACCGAGCTGACCGAGCTCACCGGGACGCTGAACGACAACGAGAAGACCGTGGAGGGCGTGCTGAAGCGGCTGCCGAACAAGCTGGGCGAGCTGACGGGGACGGCGTCCTACGGCTCGTGGTTCAACTTCTACCTCTGTGACTTCGACGGCCGGATCGTGCTGCCGAAGACGAAGCAGGTCCTCACGCCCGACCTGCATGTGGCGAGGGCGAGGTGCGGGGCATGAGCCGTAAGCATCGCCCGGAGCCGCTGTTCCGGGTGCGGGTGGAACCGCCGAGGCTGCCGCGGATACGTCTGCCGAAGGTACGGCTCCCACCGCGCCGAAAGCCGCGTCGCCAACCGCTGGTCAAGGTCCGCGTCGAGCCGCCTCGCATCCGGCTCCCCCGTATCCGCCGCCCGCACCTCGGCCCCTTCCGTGAGCGCAACGCCGTCGTCATCGGCGCGGTGGGTCTCACCGTCCTCGCACTGCTGACGGTGGCCGCGTTCAACGCCGACCGCCTGCCGGTCATCGGCGGCGGCGAGACGTACAGCGCGGCCTTCGCGGAGGCGGGCGGTCTCAAGCCCGGCGACGAGGTACGGATCGCCGGGGTCAAGGTCGGCAAGGTGGAGGAGGTCGACCTGGACGGCGACCACGTCAAGGTCACCTTCAAGATCAAGGGCGAGCCGGGGTTCGGGACGCAGACCGGCGCGTCGATCCGGGTCAAGACGATCCTGGGCGCGAAGTACCTGGCCCTGCACCCCAAGGGGAAGGGCCAGTTGAAGGCCGGCAGCGAGATCCCTCTGCGCCGCACCGTCCCCGCGTACGACGTCGTACAGGCCTTCAGCGATCTCACGACCACGACGGAGAAGGTCGACACCGACCGCGTGGCGAAGGCCCTGGACACGATCTCCACCACTTTCGAGGACTCCCCCTCGGAGGTACGGGCGTCCATCAAGGGCCTGTCGCAGATCTCCCGGACGGTGGCCTCCCGCGACAAGGCGCTGCGCGAGCTGCTCGACCACGCGAACGGCGTCACGGGCGTCCTGGCCGACCGGTCGTCGGACTTCACCACCCTGGTCAAGGACGGCGACAAGCTGTTCAAGGAGATCAGCAAGCGGCGCGAGGCGATCCACAAACTGCTGAAGAGCTCCGCCGCGCTCGGCATCCAGCTCTCCGGCCTCGTCCAGGACAACGACAAGGAGATCGGGCCCGCGCTCAAGGGCCTCGACCGCGTGGTGGAGATGCTCGAACGGAACCAGTCCAGCCTGGACCGGAGCATCAAGCTCCTGGCCCCCTATGTCCGGCTCTTCACCAACACCCTCGGCAACGGCCGCTGGTTCGACTCCTATGTCCAGAACCTGGTCGCGGCTCCCGTGGTGCCGCGGACCCGGACCGGAGGTGCGCAGTGAGCAGCCGTTGGAGGAAGCGCCTGGCCCTGCTGACCGTACTGACCGTGGTCGCCGCGCTCACCTACGTCCTGTGGCCGCGTTCGGAGCCCGTCCGCGTCACGGCGTACTTCCCGCGCACGGTCGGCATCTACCCCGGCTCGGACGTCCGCGTCCTCGGTGTCCGGATCGGCGAGGTGAAGGAGATCACGCCGGAGGGCGGCCGGGTGCGGGTGGAGCTGGAGTACGACGCGGGCCGCAGGGTCCCGGCGGACGCGCAGGCCGCCATCATCAACTCCTCGGTGGTCAGCGACCGTTATGTGCAGCTGCTGCCGGTGTACCGGAAGGGCCCCGTCATGCGGGACGGGGACGAGATCCCGCAGTCGCGTACGGCCGTCCCCGTCGAGCTGGACCGCGTCTTCGACAGCCTCCACACCACGGCCGACGCACTCGGCCCGGACGGCGCCAACAAGGACGGCTCCCTGTCCCGGCTGCTCGGGGTCAGCGCGGACAACCTGGACGGCCAGGGCAAGAACCTCAACCAGACGGTCGAGGACCTCTCGGCGGCGGTCACCACCCTGTCCGACGGCCGCACGGACCTGTTCGGCACGATCCGCAACCTCCAGGTCTTCACGGCGGCGCTGGCGGCCGACGACAAGAGCGTGCGGTCGTTCAACAGCAGCCTGGCGAAGGTCGCCGAGCAGCTGGCCGGCGAGCGCAGGGACCTGGCGGCGGCACTGAAGAACCTGGGCACGGCGCTCGGCGACGTGTCGGCCTTCGTGAAGAAGAACAAGAAGTCGCTGACCTCGAACGTGGAGGGCCTCAGCAAGGTGACCAAGGTGCTCGTGACCCAACGGGCCGCGCTGGAGGAGCTGTTGGAGGTCGCCCCGACCGGCATGTCGAACCTGAACAACGCCTACAACCCGTCGGCCGGCACCCTCGACACCCGCAACAACGCCGATCAGGCGCAGGACCCGGCGTCGCTGCTGTGCTCGGTCCTCAGGACGACCGGGGACGAGGGCGGCAAGAACCCCGACTGCGAGGAGTTGCGGGAGCTGTTCGACTCCCTGCCGGAGGTGCCGCAGGGGCCGGCGGTCACGGGCACGGTCGACCGGACGCTGGGCGGAATCCTGGGGGCGAGCGCATGAGCAGGCTGCGCAAGGGCGGGGTGGCGGCGTGGGCGGCGGTCGGCTCGCTGCTCCTGACCGGCTGCGAGTTCAACGGCTGGTACGACGTCCAGCTGCCCGGCGGCGCCGCCTCGGACGGCAACGCGTACCACGTCACCGTCGAGTTCCGTGACGTACTGGACCTGGTGCCGCAGTCGGCGGTGAAGGTCAACAACGTGACGGTCGGCGCGGTCGAGAAGGTGGAGCTGGACGGCTGGCACGCGCGCGTGCACCTGCGGGTCGCCGACTCGGTGAAGCTGCCGGCGAACGCGCTGGCCGAGCTACGGCAGACCAGCATGCTCGGCGAGAAGTACGTGGCGCTGTCCGGACCGACGGGCACCACACCGGTCGGCCGCCTCACCGACGGCGACGTGATCCCGCTTTCCCGCAGCGGCCGCAACCCGGAGATCGAGGAGGTGCTGTCGGCCCTTTCGGCCCTGCTCAACGGTGGCGGTGTGGCCCAGCTCAAGACGATCACCGTGGAGCTGAACAAGGCGCTGGAGGGCCGGGAGAACCGGGTCAAGTCGCTGTTGAGGGAGCTCGACACCTTCCTGGGCGGCCTGGACCGGCAGAAGAAGGACATCGTCCGGGCGCTGAAGGCCGTGGACCGACTCGCCGAACGCCTCGGCAAGGAGAAGGAGACCATCGCCGAGGCGGTGGAGGAGATGCCCCCGGCACTGAAGGTCCTGGCCGACCAGCGGCGCGACCTGACGGCGATGCTGACGGCGCTGTCGAAACTCGGCACGACGGGCACGGAGGTGGTCGAGGCCTCGCACGACGACACGGTCGCCAACCTGAAGCAGCTGCGCCCGATCCTGCAACAGCTCAACAAGGCGGGCGACGACCTGCCCAACTCCCTTGAGCTGTTGACGACCTACCCGTTCCCGCGCAACGCGGTGGACGCGATCAAGGGCGACTACGTGAACCTCCACATCACCGCGGACCTCGACCTGGCGGGGATCTACGGCAACCTGACGGAGAAGCCGGGCGGTGACGGCGCGGAGGGGAACGGGGACACGGAGGGCCCCGAACTGCCCGAGGTCCCCGACCTGCCGGACGTACCGGACCTCCCGGAGCTGCCGGTCGTGCCGACACCCACGGCGTTGCCGAACGGCCCGGGCGCGCCGTCGTCGCCTTCGGCCCCGTCCGGGGGCGGCGCAGACCTGCTGTGCCCGCCGGTGTGCGCCGCCGGCCTCGTGGCCAGGGACGGCTGGCCCGAGGGGATCGACCTCGAACTCGCCGAGCTGATGCTGAAGGGGGTCCAGCCGTGATCACCCGTACGGTCAAGGTCCAACTGCTGGCCTTCGCCACGATCACCGCGGTGGGGGTGTCGTATGTGGGCGCCGAGTACACGGGGTTGGTGGACGAAGTCCTGGACCGCGGTTACACCGTGCGCGCGGACTTCGCCGAATCCGGGGGCGTCTTCCCCGGCGCGGAGGTGACGTATCGCGGGGTGCCGGTGGGCAGGGTCGGAGCGCTGCACCTGACAGGCGGGAACGGGGTCTCGATCGCCCTCGACATCGAGGACGACGCGCCTCGCATCCCCGCGGACACGCTGGCCGTGGTGGCGAACCGCTCGGCGGTGGGCGAACAGTACGTCGACCTGCAACCGCGCACGTCCCGCGGACCCTACTTGCTGGAGGGCGGCGACATCCCGCGCCGGAACACCCGCGTACCGCTGCCGACGACGGACCTGGTCCTCAGCCTGGACCGTCTGGTGAACTCGGTCGGCAAGGAAGACCTCCGGGTGACGGTCGACGAGTTGGGCGACGCCTTCGCCGGAACCGGCCCGAACCTGAGCCGCCTGGTGGACTCGGGAAACGACCTGGTGGAGTCGGCGTCCGACGCGCTGCCCGAGACCATCGCCCTGATCGAGGATTCGAGGAAGGTCCTGAAGACACAGGCGGACCAGGGCTCGTCGATCAGATCATTCGCGCGTGATCTGGCCTTGCTCTCCGCCCAGTTGAAGGACAGCGACGGTGACCTGCGCAAACTCATCGGCAATGCCCGGCCGGCGGCGCAGGAGGTGAACTCGCTGCTGAAGTCGGCCGGGCCCGAGCTGTCGGTCCTGCTGGCGAACCTGATCAGCGGCGGCCAGGTGACGCTTGCGAGGCTGCCCGGCGTGGAACAGGCACTGGTCACCTTCCCGGTGATGGTGGCGGGCAGCTACACGGTCGTCCCGGGCGACGGCACGACCCACTTCGGCATGGTGCTGAACGCCGACGACCCGCCGGCCTGCACCCAGGGCTACGGCACGACGCGCCGGGACCCGGCGGACACGAGCACGCGCGAGGCGAACACGAACGCCCGCTGCACGCTCCCGCGGGGCAGCGAGTCGTCGGTGCGGGGCGCGCAGAACGCCCCGGGCGCGAGGTCCACGTACGGCGGCGAGAACCAGGCGGCCCACGTCACCCCGTACGACCCGGAGACCGGGACCGCCACCGGCCCGGACGGAAGGAACGTCGAGATCGGCTCGACAGGCGGCCAGCGGGCCGTGTTCGGAAAGGAGTCGTGGCAATGGCTGCTCGTCGGCCCGATGGCATGAGGATGGTGATGAGCGTGCCGGCTTCAAGGGCGATCACGGCGGGGCTGATCGCGGCGACGATCCTCACGACCGTACTGGCGGTCTGGCTGGCCCTCGGCCTCTGCACACAGCGCGAGGCGGAACAGCGCCGCCAGGACATCCTGGCGGCGGCCCGTCAGTCGGCACTGAACTTCACCTCCCTCGACTACCGCCACTACGACCGCGACAGCGCGAACGTCCTGGCAGGCGCGACCGGAGACTTCAAGAAGCAGTTCGCGGCCCAGACGGAGCAGCTCACACGGCTGGTGGCACAGAACAAGTCGGTCTCGGAAGGCCAGGTCCTGGAAGCGGGCGTCGTCCGCTCCGACGAGGACTCGGCCCGGGTCCTGGTGGTCGCCGACAGCAAGGTGACCAACACGGCGGTGCCGCAGGGAGAGGCGCGCACGTATCGCCTGCAACTGGACCTGGTCCACCGGGACGGCCGCTGGCTCACGTCGGATGTCGAGTTCGTCGGCTGACCGGCACCACCACTGAGGAGTACGACCATGCCGAAGACGACCACCGGCCGCGCCCCCGGGACCCCCACCCGGCGCACGATGACGGCAGCCGCCCGCGCGGCGGCCAAGCGAGCGGAGCGCGGCCACCGCGAACCGGCCCCGCAGACCACCGTCGCCGGCCGCACCGTACTGATCGACGCCCCTGAGAACGGCTGGGAGGACCCGCCCGAGCCGTCGCTGGAGTCGTTCGAGGAGGACGCACCGCCGGCGGACGGCGACCGCCCCCGTCCACGCCGGCTGCTCACCGCGGCACTCGGCATCCTCCTCGTGGCCGCCCTGGTGGCCGCCGCCGTACTGGGCCGGCAGTACCAGGACGGACGCCGGACGGAGAACGCCCGAGCCGAAGCGGTCGCCGCCGCGCGCAAGGCGGCGCCGGCCGTCCTGTCGTACGACCACCGCCACCTGGACAGGGATTTCGCGAGGGCCCGCGCCCACCTGACCGGCGACTTCCGCGACGAGTACGCGAAGACCACGAAGACGGTGGTCGGCCCGACGGCCACGAAGTACCGGGGCGTGGTGAAGGCGACGGTCGCCGCCCCTGCGACCGGCGAAGCCCCGGCAGCCTCGGTCGTCTCGGCCTCACCGGACAAGGTCGTGGTCCTGCTCTTCGTCAACCAGGTCACCGAGAGCACGCAGGTTTCGGGGTCGCGGGTGGATCTGAACCGGGTGCGGATGACGATGTCCCGTACGGACAGCGGCTGGCGGGTGAGCGCGGTGGATGCACTCTGACACCCCTGGATGGCCGCGGCCTCGCCACCGGCGTCCCGATCTGGACAGCGTCCGGCAGTGACGCTCCGCGCTCCAGGCGGATCCGCGCGAAGGTGATGTAGGCGCCGACGACGAGTTCACGGGCCGCGAGGATTCCGGAGGCGACCAGGCAGCGCACAGGCGAGATCCTCGGTCGCGTGCTTCGGCGAACGCCTGCTCGGAGCGGCCGCGTTCGTCGACCGAGAGCGAGGCGTGGGACAGGAAGGCGGTCGGCGATATCGGGGCGACACCGACCCGCCCTTGTCGCCCGCCACTCCGGACCCACTCCTCGCACCAGATCCTGCCCCGCAGGGATCCGACCCTGCCAACCGGACAGCGGATCCGGCCGCCGTCAGGCCGCGTAGGTCGCGTTCTGCGCCGTGGTGACCACCGTCTGTCCGTCGGCCTGTGTGAGCAGGCCCGCGGACACCCACGAGTTCACCGTCGACTGCACCCGCGTCACCAGCGCGCTCTTGCTGCTGAACGGCGCCCCGGCCCAGACCTCGTCCAGGAGCGTGGTGCCGTCGGCCTTCGCCGGGTTGGCGACACCGGAGTCGGTGTTCCCGAAGACGACCTTGGGCTCGGAACGCCGGACGTAGGCGTGGGTCGGGTCCTCGGTGCCCTCGTGGAAGGGGGCGAACTCGGTGCCGTTCAGTGTGTAGTGGAGCGGCTTTCCGCTCACCGGGGTGAGGGAGGGCAGCAGGTCACCGGAGAGTCCGGCATTGCGGTACAGCCCGACCGGGAGGTGACTGGTGCTCGCGTTGCGGCCGACCAGGTTGACCGGGCCGTAGAAGAGAGTCTGCAGGGACGGGTCGTCGAGCGCCTTCTCCACCCGGAGGCGGAACGGGATCGTCACGCGGACGACGTCCCCGCTGCGCCAGGTACGGGACACGGTGAAGTAGCTGCCGGCGGCCGGGGTGCCGCTGACCGCGCTGCCGTTCACGGTCACTCGGAAGCCGGACGTCGCCCAGGACGGCACGCGGAGCTTCAGCTCGAAGGCGGCGCTGCTCCCGCTGAAGGTGAGGGTCGAACCCTGCTCCCTCGGGTAGTCCGTTGTCTGGGTGACGGTGACGCCCTTCTCCGCCCAGGTGAGGGTGGTCGGGCTGTAGAGGTTGACGTACAGCGCGCTGCCGTCCGCCTTCTTGAAGTACACCGAGTCCTGGTACTTGGTGGCGCTCTCCATGCCCGTGCCCTCGCAGCAGGTGGTCCCCTGCTTGGGGGTGTAGTCGCGCACATGACCGGGCTTGAGGCCGATGAAGTACGTGACCAGCGGCTTCTCCGCGTCGGCCTTGTCCTGTTTGGAGCCGAGCACCTGGTTGTACAGGGCCCGCTCGTAGTACTCCATGTACTTGGGGTCCTGGTCGTGGAAGAACAGCGTGCGGCTGAGCTTGAGCAGGTTGTACGCGCAGCAGGTCTCGGCGTTGGTGTCGCTGATCGTGCCCGCGATGACCCCGCGGGCCTTCCAGAACTCGCCCGTGCTGGTGCCGCCGATGCCGTACATACGGTTCGGGACGACCATGCCCCAGAAGTTCTTGGCGGCGGTGAGATAGCGGGCTTCACCCGTCGCGTCGTACAGCCGGACGTAACCGGTCATGATCGGGATGTGCTGGTTGGCGTGCAGGCCGTCGAGCGTGTCCGTGTTCGCGGCGCAGGCGTCGATGAGCTTGTCCAGGTCGAACAGCTTGGCCAGGGCGAGATGGTCGGCCTTGCCGGTGATCGAGTACAGGTCGACGATCGTCTCCACGATGCCGCCGAACTCGCCGCTGGAGAAGATGCCCCACATCCGCTGCAGCGTGGAGTCGGGCAGCTTGGACAGCCGGGAGTACATCCAGTCGCACATGCCGGACGCGAGGTCGAGCGCCCGGGCGTCGTCGGTGGCGAGGTACGCGTCCAGCAGACCCTTGAGGATCTTGTGCGCGGTGTAGTACGGCGCCCAGACCTTGGTGTAGTCGGAGCTGGTCCTCGTCTCCAGGTCGATGAACTGCGTCTCCGGGTACGCGGCGAGGAACCCGGGGTGGCTCGGCCCGCCCCAGGTGCGGCGCAGGGTGGCGGTCAGGCCGCGGCCGGAGGCGTCGGCGAAGGTGCCGCCGTTGGTGGCGAAGAAGTAGTACGACGCGAGGTTGCCGAGTCCCGCGGAGGAGTTCTTGGCCTCGTTGGTCTGCAGCGAGGTGATCTCGGACGCGGTCAGGGCCCGGGAGTACACGTTGAACTCGTCGAAGGCACCCGCGTACACCGGGTCGTCGGAGAAGTTCGAGCGGCCCAGCCAGTTGTTCGTCAGGGTGCCCAGGGCGGACGGGTTGAGCGTCATCGAGGTGTTCTGGGCGACGGCGGTGCCGTTGACGTAGAGGGTGCCGGTGCTGCCGGAGACGGTCACCGCCAGATGGCTCCACTGGTTCAGCGGCAGGGCCGCGGTGCCGTTGAGACCCTGCTCCGCGCCCGGCCCGTTGGTGGTGATGGCGAACCGCGGCACTCCGCTGCCGTTGCGGGTGGCCAGGTACATGTACCGGGTGGTGTTGTTGCCGAAGTCGAAGACCCGCTGCCAGTCGGCGTCGTGGGTGGGCTTCACCCAGACCGACAGGGTGATCGCCGACGCACCGCCGAGCACGGCGGCGGGCAGGTCGACGTACTGGTACGAGCCCCGGACGTTCTCGTGCGCGCCGCCCCACTTGCCGGTGACGGTGAGCATGCGCGGGTCGGTGCGCAGCGCCGCACGGACCTCGGTGAGCGCACCGACCATCGTCTGGATCTTGTCGGCGTACGCCTGGTCGCCGGTGCTCGCGTACGCCTGCGACAGCATGGTCAGGAAGTGGCCGGTGTAGTGGCCGCGCAGGTTGCCGTTGGCCTCGCCGTCCAGCCCCTCCCAGCCGCCAGGCGCGACGGCGCCGCCGGTGGAGAGCCCCGCGTTGGCACGGAAGACCTGCAGCAGCCGGTTCACGTCGTAGCCGCGGCCGTGGTCGAGCATCAGCTGGCGCTTGTCGGTGAAGACGCCCTGCCCGAGCCTGACGTCCTTGAGCTCGAACGGCCGCAGGCCCCAGGCGGAGGGCGCCGGCAGCGTGGCCGCCGCTGCCTCGCCGCCCGCGGCGTACGTCACGGCCGGCGCCGCCGTGGCGAGCAGCGCGGCCTGGAGGAGGGTTCGTCTGGGGAGAGCGCCTGCCATGTGTTCCTCGTTTCTGCGTGGGGGTGGGGCCGAGGCTTGGTGGACGAAGATCACGAACGTTCGATATTCTGAACAGCGTACGGAACTCCGACCAGAAGATAGGTTCGAGGCGTGATCGCGTCAACGCTTCCGGCAGGGTCAGTTCCGGTTGATGCGGGTGAACGAACGCCGACTTCACGCGGGTGAACGGATGCCGACAGCTTCGGCTTCGGCTTCGACTCCGGGGGTAGCGGCCGCCTCCTGAGACACCGTCAAGGCGGATGGATCAGTACGCCCGTGACAGGTAACTGACCACCGGAACTCGATCACTGGCTCGACGGACGCACGCCGGGAACGGTCGGACAGACGCACGACCACCCCGGCCGCCACCTCCGACAGCAGGGCACCGCATACACCCAAGCACGGGTACCTACAGCCCGGTTCAATCACACAGAAGCCAACGAAAAACGACAGAACCATTGACCCGCCGTTTGCCTCACCCTACTTTCTGACCGACCCACCGAATTCCGTCCGATATATCGGATACGCATGGCAGTGCTCACAGGTTCGCGCCCCAGGGCCGTCTTTCACCACGCGCATGGACCGGGCGCCCTTGCCAGACCAGCGTTCTTCCCCTCCCCTCTGGAGAGCCGCATGTCCCGTACCGCTGCACGAAGATGGACCAGGCGCATCACCGCCCAAGTCCTCGCCGCCGGACTCGCCGTTGCCGGTCTGGCGGCCCTGGACCGACAGGAGCCGTCGGTGCCGCTGTCCGCGGCACCGGCCGCCGTGAGCACCAGTCAGATCGGCGTCACACCGCCGCCGATGGGCTGGGCGTCCTGGAACAGCTTCTTCAGCAGCATCGATCACAACGTGATCAAGCAGCAGGCCGACGCCCTGGTCTCGTCCGGCATGGCCGCCGCCGGCTACAAGTACGTCAACCTGGACGACGGTTGGTGGCAGGGCGCCCGTGACGCGAACGGCGACATCGTCGTGGACGAGAACCTGTGGCCGGGCGGCATGAAGGCGATCGCCGACTACATCCACAGCAAGGGCCTGAAGGCCGGCATCTACACCGACGCGGGCAAGCAGGGCTGCGGCTACTACTTCCCCACCACCCGGCCCGCGGCGCCCAACACCGGTATGGAGGGCCACTACCAGCAGGACCTGGAGACCTTCCAGCGCTGGGGCTTCGACTACGTCAAGATCGACTGGTGCGGAGGCCGTGAGGAGGGCCTGGACCAGGAGACGACGTACAAGCAGATCGCCGCCGCCAACGAGGCCGCCTCGGCCGTCACCGGCCGCAAGTTGGCGCTGTCCTTCTGCGAGTGGGGCACCGGACTGCCCTGGAACTGGGCGACCGGTTACGGCGACCTGTGGCGCACCAGCCACGACGTGCTCCTGTACAAGGAGACTCCGGGCCTGACCAAGATGTACCGCAACTTCGACGAGGCCCTGCAGCCCGCGGCCCATCACACCGGCTACGTCAACGACCCCGACATGCTGATGGTCGGCCTGAACGGCATGACCGCCGCCCGCAACCGGCTGCACATGAGCCTGTGGTCGATCGCCGGCGCCCCGCTGCTGGCCGGCAACAACGTGGCCACGATGACCACGGAGACCCGCGACATCCTCACCAACCCCGAGGTCCTCGCCATCAACCAGGACCCGCGCGGCCTCCAGGGCGTCGAGGTCGCCGAGGATACCCGCAACCTCCAGGTGTACGGCAAGGTGCTCTCCGGCACCGGCAAGCGCGCGGTGATGCTGTTCAACCGCACGAGCTCGGCCGCGAACATCACCGTCCGCTGGGCCGACCTCGGCCTTACCTCGGCCTCCGCCACCGTGCGCAACGCCTGGACCCGTACCAACGCCGGATCGTTCGCGACCAGCTACACCACCTCCGTCCCCGCGAACGACGCGGTCCTGCTGACCGTCTCCGGCACCGAGGCGTCCGGCACGACGCACGAGGACACCACCACCGCCACCACCCCGACCTTCAACAACGTCACCGCCGGGGCGGCCGGCACGAAGCTGGTGGACATCACCTACGCCAACGGCGGCAGCACCGCCCGCAAGGCCACCATCCAGGTGGGCGGCCAGTACAAGTACGTCGTGTCCTTCCCGCCGACCGGCTCGGCCACCACCTACCGCACCGTGTCCGTGCTGGCCCACCTGGCCAAGGGCGCCAACGCCGTGCGGTTCGCCCCGGTCTCCGGCAGCACCGCCCCCGACATCGACGCCCTCCGCGTCCAGGGCATCCCCGGCACCAACGGTGTCGCCCTGGTCGGCACCGCCTCGGGCCGCTGCGTGGACATCGACAAGAACACCTACGTCAACGCCACGCAGGCACAGATCTGGGACTGCTCCGGCGGACGCAACGAGACCTTCACCCAGACCTCCCGCGGCGAGTTGGTGGTCTACGGCAACAAGTGCCTCGACGCCGACAACAACGGCACCACCAACGACACCAAGGTCATCATCTGGGACTGCACGGGCGGCACCAACCAGAAGTGGACCGTCAACTCGAACGGCACCATCACCAACAACCTCTCAGGCCTGTGCCTGGATGCGTCCGGCGCCGCGACCGCGAACGGCACCAAGCTGATCCTGTGGACCTGCAACGGCCAGAACAACCAGAAGTGGACCACGACCTGACACCC
>CBFGZZ010000161.1:0-18434 GCA_965653385.1 uncultured Streptomyces sp.
CGGCCGGCGGCAACTTCGACCCCGACGAGTGGGCGCAGCTGTTCGTGGACGCCGGTGCCAAGTTCGCCGGTCCGGTCGCCGAGCACCACGACGGCTACTCGATGTGGGACAGCCAGGTCAACGAGTGGAACTCGGTCGACAAGGGCCCGCACCTGAACCTGCTGCAGCTCATCAGCAGCGCCATCCGCGCCAAGAACCTCAAGCTGCTGGTGTCGATGCACCACGCGTACAACTACCTCGGCTACTTCCAGGGC
Source organism: uncultured Streptomyces sp. (assembly GCA_965653385.1). GTDB lineage: Bacteria > Actinomycetota > Actinomycetes > Streptomycetales > Streptomycetaceae > Streptomyces. The sequence continues at coordinate 255 of CBFGZZ010000161.1, forward strand.
GTACCGGCACAGTCGGACCCGAGCCTGAAGAAGCTCTACGGGCAGCTGAGCAAGGCTCAGGAGGACCAGCTCTGGTACGACAAGCTCAAGGAGATCATCGACCTGTCCGAACCGGACATCATCTACCAGGACGTCCACCTGGACAAGGTCGGCGAGACCCAGCTGCTGAACTTCCTGTCCTACTACTACAACCAGGCCAACTCCTGGAACAGGGAGGTCGTCGCCACGTACAAGGACGGCTTCAACAGCCACGGTGAGGTCTTCGACTACGAGCGCGGGGGCCCCGCGGACCTCACCTCGCCCTACTGGCTCACCGACGACAGCGTCTCCAGCACCAGCTGGTGCTACACGGAGGGCATCGGCTACTACACGGCACAGCTGCTGCTGCACGCGATGATCGACCGGGTCAGCAAGAACGGAACCGTCCTGCTCAACATCGCTCCGAAGGCCGACGGCACCATCCCCCAGGGCCAGCGGGACATCCTGCTCGGCATCGGCGACTACCTGAAGCGCTTCGGAGAGTCCGTCTACTCGACCCGGGCCTGGACCTCCTACGGCGAGGGACCGACGAAGATGGGCGGCGGCACGTTCATGAACCCGAACGCCGGCACCGCCCAGGACATCCGCTTCACCCGCAACAAGGCGAACAACACGCTGTATGCCACGGTCCTCGGCTGGCCCGGCAACTCGCTGACCATCAAGACGCTCAGCTCCAGCCGCATCAACCTCGGCTCGCTGACCTCGGTCCAGTTGCTGGACAACACGGCCGGCACCTACGTCAACCTCCCCAACCGCACCCAGGACGGGTCCGGGCTGAAGGTGACCCTGCCCTCCTCGGCACCGTTCTCCGCCCCGATGTACGTACTGAAGCTGACCTTCGCCGGCCAGATCCCGGTCCTGCAGCCCGTCGACGGCGCCCTGGTCTTCACGGACGTGAACTACGCCGGTACCTCCACCGCGCTCGGCCTGGGCGAGTACACCGCCGAGCAGCTCGGCCTGCACGGGGTGCCCGCGCAGAGCATCTCCTCGCTGAAGCTCGCCCCGGGCCAGCAGATCGTCGCCTACTCCGGCGACAACTTCACCGGCACTCAGTGGACCTTCACCGCCGACAACTCCGACCTGAGGTCCACCGGCCAGAACGACCAGATCACCTCGCTGAAGGTGCAGTTCAACCCGTCCGCCTACCTCAGGATCACCAACCTCACCAGCGGCCTGGTCCTGGACAGCGGCGGCAACGTCGCCGGCGGTTCCGACCTCAAGCAGTGGACCTGGTTCAACCACGCCAATCTGCAGTGGCAGGCGGTGGCGGTCGGAGGCGGCTTCTACAAGCTGGTCAACCGGGCCAACGGCATGGTCGCCGACAGCTGGGGCGCCACCGGCAACGGCGCCCCCTGCAGGCAGCTGGAGTGGAACGGCCACACCAACCAGCAGTGGAAGATCACCCACCGCGGCGGCGGCCAGTACAACATCGTCAACCGCACCACCGGCAAGCTCCTGGACAGCGGCGGCAACGTTCCCGAGGGCTCCGTCACCAAGCAGTGGGACTGGGGCAACAGCACCAACCTGCAGTGGACCATCAGCCCCGTCTGATCCGTTCCCCGAAGCCCATGGCCCGGTGCGGTGCTGCCCCCCGGCCCGCACCGGGCCATGTGAACAGGCAAGGCCCCTCGGTACAGCCATGCACCGAGGGCAGACGACCTGACCTCCAACTGAAAAGGGACGCTTTCATGCAGATGAGACAACCGTTCCGCAAACTGAGCGCGCAGGCCGCCGCTCTGGCGCTCGCCGTCACGTGCGGAGTGGCGGTATTGGCCCCGGCTTCGGCGTCGGCCGCGAGCGACACGATCGGTGTGACGCTGACGACGTCGGACCTGAGCCAGGCCCTGACGCCGCAGCCGAGCATCGCACTTGGTCCGGTGTCCTCGGGGACGGTGAACCTGAAGGTCGACAACACGCAGAGCTTCCAGACCATCGACGGGTTCGGTGCCTCGTTCACCGACACCTCGGCCTACCTCCTGCAGAACAAGCTTGACGCCACCACGCGTGACCAGGTGATGCGGGATCTGTTCACGCGTGGGTCCGGTATCGGTCTGTCGCTGATGCGGACGCCGATGGGCTCCTCGGACTACACCGCGACCCCCGCGAACAACCCGGGCACCTACTCCTACGACGACAACAACGGCCAGCCCGACCCCACGCTGGCCAACTTCTCCACCGCGCACGACGACGCCTACATCATCCCGATCATCAAGCAGGCCCAGGCGCTCAACCCGCAGATGAAGCTGTTCGCCAACACCTGGAGCCCGCCGGCGTGGATGAAGACCACGAACACGATGCTGGGGGCGGGCAACGGCACGCTGAAGGCCGACATGTACGGCCCGTTGGCGCAGTACTACGTGAAGTTCCTGCAGGAGTACAAGGCCAAGGGGGTCAAGGTCTGGGGCGTCACGCCGCAGAACGAGCCGACGATCTCCCCGTCGACGTACTCGGCGATGCTGTGGCCCGCCGCCGACGAGGCCCGCTGGATCGCCGATCACCTCGCCCCGGCGCTGCAGCAGGCCGGGCTGGCCGACACCAAGATCCTGGGCGCGGACGCGGACCAGGTGAACGTCTCCTACGCCGACACGTTGATGGCCAACCAGGCCGCCCGTGACGCGATCTACGGCACCGCGTGGCACTGCTATCGCAACAACCTGCGGAACATGACCACGATCCACAACTCCTACCCGGCCAAGAAGCTCTACGAGACCGAGTGCTCCACCGGCCCGGGTATCGCGCCGATGAACGCCGCCCAGCTCGCCCTGGAGTCCACCTTCAACTGGGCCAACGGCGTGCTCCTGTGGAACCTGGCCCTGGACACGAACGGCGGCCCGAAGATGGGCGTCGGCTGCGAGAAGTGCACCGGTCTGGTCACCATCGACCAGGCGACCGGCAAGGCCACCTACACCGACAACTACTACCAGCTGGGCCAGTTCTCGAAGTTCGTCGTCCCCGGCGCGAAGCGCATCGGCTACAGCGACGGCGGCAACGTCTGGGCCCAGGCCTACCAGAACCCCGACGGAGGCGAGGTACTGGTCGCGCACAACAACAACTCCAGCAGTACCGCCTTCACCGTCACCTGGAACAACGCCGGATCCTTCCAGTACACCCTGCCCGCCGGCGCCACGGTGACCTTCACCCGGGGTGCGCAGACCGCCGCCGCCCAGATCGTCGGCCAGGGCTCGAACCGGTGCCTGGACGACACGGGCAACCCCGCCAACGGTGTCCAGCAGTACATCTGGGACTGCACGCCCGGGAACGCCAACCAGGCCTACGCCTACTCGGCCAACCGTGAACTGCAGATCGCGGGCAAGTGCCTCGGCGCGAACGGGAACGGCACCACCAACGGCACGAAGGTCATCACCTGGGACTGCAACGGCGGCTCCAGCCAGAAATGGACGTTCCACGGGGACGGCAGCGTCACCAACGACCTGTCCGGACTCTGCCTCGACGTGACAGGCAAGGCAACGGCGAACGGTTCCAGGGTCCATCTGTGGAGCTGCACCGGCGCATCCAACCAGAAGTGGTCGCTCTCCAGCGGAGGCTGACGGACGAGCGGCGTCTGGCCGGTCTGCGGGTACGCCCGCGGACCGGCCGGACGCCGCGTCATGCTCCGCCGCAGGCCCGTCAGAACGGGAAGTCGCGGGGTTTCCCGCGCAGGGTGATCCAGCGGAGTTCGGTGAATTCCTCGGCCGCGAAGCCCGTGCCGAAGCGGCCCCAGCCGCTCTCCTTCACACCATCGAAGGGCATGCTGGGCTCGTCGGTGACGGGTTGGTCGTTGACGTGCACTATCCCCGCCTCGAGACGGCGGGCGATGTCCAGTCCAAAAACATCACCAATCAACCGACCCGCCCCTTGACGAAAGAGATAGGGGCATCCCCCAGCCCGGGCGTCCACTGCGGCACCAGCCGCACCTCGACCGGCGCTCCTGCCCCCGCCCCGCCCGCGTCCGTTTCCGCCCCGGCATCCGTCACCGTCTCATCACCGGACCGGATCTCGGTCATCGTCTCCCGCGTGATCATCAGCCGGGACAACCCTCATCCCGTCCGGCAAGACGCCCGGTCAACTCCTCAATCTGTGCCCGCAGTTCGGCGATCCCTCCCGTGGTGCAGCCTCCCGCCGACCGAGCGCCTCCAACCACGACACCATCGCCGCCTCCCACCGCGTAGTGAGACTCGACGATCCACCCTCCGACCACGAACGGCAACGGCGCACAGCATCACCAGCTCACTGCAGAAGAGCCGCGCCCGTTTCGATTAACGCCCACTGCGGGTCGGACAAGTCGGTTGCGTACGGCTTCCGTTCCGTGCCCGCGGACTCCATCATGCGCATGACATGAAGCAGGGAGGGACCGCCCCATCACCCACGAATGGGCGACACCACATCATCAGGAGCGGGACTTACGCCCCCTGAGGCTTCCCTGGTAGTCGCGCTACTAGAAGCGAGCGCATCTTTCAGCCGATATGGCGCGGATCATATGCTCCGCCGCATCTCCTCGCCGCGCCTTGCACGGCGTTGATCCACAGACCTCCACCCTGATCGATGAGGATCAGCTATGACGACTGAGTCTCTCGCATCCGGCATGGACGCGACAAAGATCGGCGCTCGGTTTGACCGGATACCCGTGGTCACTCGCAAACACTGGGTCATCCTCTGGATGCTCGGAGCACTGGGGATCTTCGATGCCTTCGACCTGGCCGCGTTCGGCTACACGGCTCCGGCCATCCGCCAGGACCTGGGCCTGTCACTGGGGCAGGTGGGCTGGGTCGCCTCCTCGGTCTACATCGGCAGCTTCCTCGGCGCACTCGTCGGGGGCCGGCTGGCCGACAGGCACGGACGGCGGCCCGTGCTGTTCGTATCGGCCGTGATCTATTCGCTCGGGTCTTTCGCCACCGTCTTCGCAACCAGCCTCGAGACGCTCATCGCCTGTCGCGTGGTGACCGGTCTCGGAGCTCAGGCGCTGACGCTCGTGTCGTTCCTCTATCTCAGCGAGATGTTCCCGGCCAGGCTCCGCGGCCGCTTCGCTGCTCTCCTGCTGGGAATCTCGGTCCTGGGCGCACCGCTGGCCGCAGTCCTGACCTGGACCTCGTGCCCCACGGGGAGTCCCACTGGCGTTGGATCTACGGCATCGGCGCCCTCGGACTGCTCATCGCCGTGACTGTGCGCCGGCTACCCGAGTCGGTCCGCTGGCAGATTCGCCGGGGAGAGCTCGGTGTGGCCGCCGCAACCGTGGTCGCCTTTGAGGACGAGGCACTCGCCAAGACCGGCAAGCCGCTACCCGAGCCGGTCGAGCTGCCCCGCGGCGGGCCCGAGCCCGCCACGTCGGTGAGGGAGCTGCTCTCAGGCAAGAACCTCGAGCGCATGGCCGTACTCACCATCTCCATGATCATGTTCGCCTACGTCATCTACGGCTTCAACACCTGGCTGACCACCTTGCTGGTCGAGCGCGGATACTCCCAACAGCAGGCACTGACCGCCGCCGTGATCATCTCACTGGCGGGTTTCCTTGGATCGGTGTCCGCGGTCGCCTTTGCCGACCGGATCGAGCGCAAGAAGCTGGTCCTCGCCGTCATGGTCGTCGTCGCCCCGTTGCTCCTGGTGTTCGGGCTCGTCGACAGCCTGGTCGTGACCGTGATCACCGGCTCCCTGCTCTCCGGCAGCCTCCAGATCGCCCTGGCAACGATGTACGCGTACTCCCCTGAGATCTTCCCGACCCACCTACGCGGGCTGGGGGCCGGAGTGGGCGGCGGTGCGTTCCGGCTCTCCGCTGCCTTCACCAGCATCATCGTCGGCTTCGTCCTGTCCGGGTTCGGCTTCACCACCGTGTTCGTGGTGTTCGCCGCCGTCGCGGTCGCCTTCGGAGCGGTGTTCGCCATGTTCGGCGAGCGCACCAAGGGCCGCACTCTCGAGGACATCACCGCCGACTTGCGGGGCGGCAAGCGGTGAGCACTCCGATCGAAAGCGTCGCGACGACCACGTCCGGCCGAGTACGCGGACTGGCCGTCGACGGCATCGCCTGCTACCGAGGGGTGCCCTACGCCGCCCCGCCGAAGGGGCCACGCCGTTTCGCCCTCGCGGCACCGGCGCCGACCTGGGACGGCGTCCGTGACGCGACCCGCCCCGGGTCGATGGCACCGCAGCACGTCCGCCGCTTCCCCGGCATCGACATGCGGCCGCTCCTGCCGGAGACCGGCTGGACCGGAGACCATGACTACCTGCATGTGAACATCTGGACCCCGCAGCACCACGACGGGGGCCTGCCGGTCATGGTCTACATCCATGGCGGGGCCTTCATCGCGGGAGCCGCTGACTGCCCCGCCTTCGACGGCTCGAGCTTCGCCCGTTCCGGGGTCGTGCTGATGACCGTTTCCTACCGTCTAGGGGCCGAGGGATATTCGGTACTCCCGGACGCGCCGACGAACCTCGGCCTGCGCGACCAGATCGCGGCATTGCAGTGGGTACAGAACAACGCGGGCGCCTTCGGCGGAGATCCCGGAAACGTCACCGTCTTCGGCGAGTCCGCCGGAGCGATGAGCATCGCGACGCTGCTGAACTCGCGGGCGGCGGACGGTCTCTTCCGACGCGCCATCGTGCAGAGCGGCCACGACGAGCTCCCTCGCGATGCCGCGGTCGGTCGCCGGCTGACCGAACGGATCGCCGCCATTTTGAGCGTCCCGGCAACCGCGGCGGCATTCAGGGAGGTGCCGGTGCCGCGGTTGCTCGATGCTCAAGCGACGCTGCTCGCCCAGCCTCTCGACCTGGCTGACAACGGTCGAGATCCCGCCTACGGGGCGGCGGCATACGGGATGACCATCGACAACGACGTCGCGTGCGCATCGCGCGAGCGGCTCACCACGTCGTCCGTGGATCTCCTCGTAGGCACCACGAAGGCGGAGATGAACCTCTACGGATTCTCCAGTGGTGATCTCGACGCTGTGACCGATACCGAAGCCGTCGCCCGACTGGCCGCGTCGCATCCCCACGCTCGACAAGTCCTCGCCGGCTACGGATTGGGCCAGCCCGGGGCCAAACCGGGACGAGCGCTCGTCGACGCCCTCACCGACCTGCTGTTCCGCTCTCCCGCGCGGCGCTTGGCCCTACGTCACGGCGGGCCGACCTACGTCTACGAATTCGAATGGGAGTCCCCGGCCTTCGACGGCCGCCTCGGCGCGTGTCACGGCCTTGATCTGCCCTTTGTCTTCCACACCCTCAAGACAGCACAGGGACCGCAGGGCCTGGTCGGTGGCGAGCCACCGGTCGCGCTCGCCGACGCCATGCACGAGAGCTGGGTCCGCTTCGCACACACCGGGGACCCGGGCTGGGCCCCCTACGGCCCTGGACGCCGCCTGATGCGCTTCGGCGGAGCCTTCGGAGCAGTACCGAGCCGCCTTGGCGAGGACGAGGCGCCGCTCGCTCACACCGCTGCGGTCGGCGGTCGAGCGAGCGACGCGACGGCCGGGTGCGCGATCGGATGACGAGTAGACTCGCGAGCATGAAAGCCGGCGACGAGCGGCAACATGATCTCGGCGCCTTCCTGCGCAAGCAGCGCGAGAACACCTCCCGTACCGCGCTGGGACTGCCACCGATCAGGAACAGGACGACCGGGCTCCGCCGCGAAGAAGTCGCGGCCATGTCCGGTATCAGCGTCACCTGGTACACATGGCTGGAACAGGGCCGCGATGTCACCCCGTCGCGGCAGGTCCTCGATGCCGTCGCACGTTCCCTCGGTCTGGCCCAGGCCCAGCATGCCTTCGTCCTGTCCCTGGCCGGCTACCCAGCCACCGATTTTGGCTCGGCCCAGCCGATCACGATGCCCCCGAGCGTGCAGCGACTGCTCGACGCGCAGGGCGTCTACCCCAGCTACGCGTTGTCGGCGGACTGGACCATCGTCGGCTGGAACTCGACCTACGGCCGCTTTTATCCGCCAGCCCCAGCCACGCCAGTCGAGCGTCGCAATCTTCTGTGGCTCACCTTCACAGACCCGTACATACGGTCGCTGGTCGTGGACTGGGAGTTCACAAGCAGCCGGGTTATCGCCGAGTTTCGAGCAGAGCTCGGCGCACACCTTCATACCCCGGCGATCGAAATCCTGATCGACCGCCTTTGGCGCACCAGCGCTGAGTTCCGCGAGCGGTGGAAAGCCCACGAAGTAACCCGCTTCACCTCGCGACTACGCACGTTCCGGCACCCCGAAGTCGGCGATCTGCAACTGGAACAGCACCGGATGACCATGTCCGGCGATCCCGACCTGCACGTGATCATCTACGTACCGGATCCCGACAGCGGTAGCCTCGACCGATTGCACCAATTGGCCGACCTGGCCGCATCGAACGAGCCGCGCATGAACGAAGACTCGGAGCGATAGGGACAGGCACCAGGCGTCAACCTCCGTCACGCATCGGGCTGTTACTCGCACTACTAGAATCACGGCAGTCTTCTGCTCCGGCAATCCGTGCCGCAGAGTCAGGGGAGGCCGATGAAGGTCGGCCAAACCACCTGCGGTCGATTCAGTCGCCCGGATGAGGAGCAGGAAGTGCCCGAACTGCGCTCGCGAACCATCACCCACGGCCGGAACATGGCTGGCGCACGAGCGTTGTTGCGGGCCTCGGGGTCGCGGATGGCGACATCGGCAAACCGATCGTGGCGATCGCCAACAGCTTCACCGAGTTCGTGCCAGGTCACACTCACCTCCAACCCGTGGGGCGGATTGCATCCGAGGCAGTGCACCGGGCGGGCGTGATTGCGCGGGAGTTCAACACCATTGCGGTCGACGACGGAATCGCCATGGGCCACGGAGGCATGCTCTATTCGCTGCCGTCGAGGGAACTGATCGCCGGTTCGGTGGAGTACATGGTCAATGCGCACTGCGCCGACGGCCTCGTGTGCATCTCCAACTGTGACAAGATCACGCCGGGAATGTTGATGGCCGCACTGCGCCTCAACATCCCGACGGTGTTCGTATCCGGTGGTCCGATGGAAGGCGGGCGGACCACCCTGGTCGACGGAACCGTCCGAACTGGGCTGAGCCTGGTGACCGCGATGGGCGACTCTGCCAATCCTGACGTATCCGAAGAGGACCTTGCCCGAGTCGAGGTTGCGGCCTGCCCCACTTGTGGCTCCTGCTCCGGCATGTTCACTGCGAACTCGTTTCTGACGCCGAGCTCGAACAGCGTCGCCGGGCCAGAGGAACCGACGGTACACGCCGGCGCCGCGGAAACGCACAACTATGTCGGCGTTGATCAACGCCTGTTCATCGCCAATACGTCCCACAGGAAGCGAGCCACAACGCCGCGTCGGCCGACCCTGCCGCGCGGCCTGCCATGGGCGAAGCTCACGAGGGCCGGACCCGTGCTCAAACGGCGACACATCAGCTCGAGAAGGAGCGCCATGCTACACACCACCACCCGGTCGATCTCCCTGGAGGACAAGTACCTGGAGACCGAGGGGCGTGCCCTCGTCACCGGCATCCGGCGTACCAGGTTCGCGCTCAACGACGAGGAACTCACGCCCGGGCTACGGTCGCTGGCCGCGTAGGTGCGGGACCGGTCCGGCGCCGCGGTGGCCGCGGTCAACGTCGCGGTGCACCTCACGGTATGGAACGCGTCGGTGGAATCCGTCATGTCGCGCATCGAAGCCCGCTTGCGGCGCGCCACGACGGAGATCTCCGCCCGGCTCAGTCATCGTCCGCAGACCTGATCCGAAGCCATCCAGGCATGTTGTTTGAATGATTGAAATATGAGTCCCTGCATATGGAACAGCACGGCCTCATTTCATTGACAGCGGGCTCCGGTCGAGCGCAGACTCACGTCACATTCTGTGGACATTACTTCACCAGACGAACAGCACTGTTCCCTGAGTCCGGAAGGCCGCCATGCGTATACAAGCCGCCGTGTTCGAGAAGCAGGACGGTCCGTTCCAGCTCCAGGAGGTCGAGCTGGACGACCCGGAAGCGGGCGAGGTCGTCGTGCGGATCGCTGCCACCGGCATCTGCCACACCGACGGCCTGGCACGTCACGGTGACCTTCCCTTCCCCGCCCCCGGGGTGCTCGGCCACGAAGGCGCCGGTGTCGTGACGGCGGTGGGTCCAGGTGTCACGTCGGTGCGGGAGGGCGACCACGTCGTCATCGGCTGGCCCTGGTGCGGCGAGTGCCGCAACTGCCTGGCGGGCGAGCCCCGTTACTGCGCCCGGCTCGGCGAACTCCTCGTCAGCGGAGTCCGGCCGGGGACCGGGGCCTCGGCCCTGCGCCGCCCGGACGGGGGCGCCCTCCACGGACACTTCTTCGGCCAGTCGTCGTTCGCCACGCACTCCCTGACCCAGGCCAACAGCCTGGTGAAGGTCCCACACGACGTCCCGCTCGACCTGCTCGGACCCCTCGCCTGCGGGCTGTCCACCGGCGCGGGCGCCGTGCTGAACACGCTGCGCCCGCAGACCGGCTCCAGCCTCGTGATCTACGGCACCGGCTCGGTGGGGCTCGCCGCCGTCATGGCGGCCCGCAACAGCGGCTCGACCACAATTATCGCGGTCGACCGGCACACCTCCCGACTGGAGCTGGCGGCGGAACTCGGCGCCACACACACCGTGAACGCCGCCGACACGGACCCGGTCGCCGCCGTGCACGACATCTGCGGCGGGCCCGCCGACAACGCCCTGGAGTGCACCGGCATCATCTCCGTCGTCCGCCAGGCCGCGGACTCGGTCGGCATGCTCGGCACCTGCGCGCTCATCGGCGGCGCCCCGGCGGGAGCCGAGTTCACCCTCGACCACCTCACCACCCTGTGGGGCAAGCGCATCGTCGGCGTTCTCGGCGGCGGCGGCCGCAGTACCCAACTCATCGGCGCGCTCATCGAGTTGTACCGCCAGGGCCGCTTCCCCATGGAACGCCTCGTCTCCTGGTTCACCTTCGACCAGATCGAGCAGGCGCTGGCGGCGTCGTACGCCGGCGACGCCATCAAGCCGATCGTCCGCATGCCCGCCTGAGACCGCACGCCCCCTGGTCCGCCACGACTGCTCCGTACCGGAAGAAGCCCCTTCATGTCTCTCACCCGTGAACTTTTCATCGGCGGCAAGGACGTACCCGCCCTCTCCGGCCGCACCGCCGAGGACATCAGCCCCTACACCGGCGAGGTCTACGCGACTGTCGCCGCAGCCGGGCCGGAGGATGTGACCCTGGCCGTGGACGCCGCCGACGCGGCGTTCGCCGATTGGGCCGCCGTCTCGCCCTTCGCCCGCCGCGCGATCTTCCTCAAGGCGGCGGATCTGCTGGACGCCCGTGCCGAGCAGGTGGCCGAGATCATGGCCCACGAGGCCGGCGGCACCCGCCCCTGGGCATTCTTCAACGTGGCGCTGGCGGCGAACATCCTGCGGGAGGCGGCCGCCGTGATCACCGCTCCGCGCGGTGAGGTGCTCAGCGCACAGGAGGAAGGCGCTCTGGGCCTGGCCGTGCGGGAACCGCTGGGCGTGGTCGCGGCGTTCGCGCCGTGGAACGCTCCGGTCATCCTCGGTGTCCGGGCCGTGGCGGCGCCGCTTGCTGCCGGCAACACGGTCGTCGTCAAGGCCAGCGAGGACGCGCCGATCGCCTGCGGACTGCTCGTCGCGGACGTGCTGCGCGAGGCGGGACTGCCCGACGGTGTGCTCAACGTGGTCACCAACGCCCGCGAGGACGCGGCGGAGATCGCCGAGGTGCTGATCGCCGATCCCCGGGTGCGTGCCGTGAACTTCACGGGCTCCACCGGGGTCGGCCGGATCATCGGAACCCACGCGGCGAACCACCTCAAGCCGGCCGTGCTCGAACTGGGCGGCAAGAACGCGGTGATCGTCCTGGACGACGCGGACGTGGACTACGCCGTCGACGCCGTCACCTTCAGCGTGTTCATGAACTCCGGGCAGATCTGCATGTCCGGCGACCGCATCCTCGTACATGAGTCGCTGGCCGAGGAGTTCACGCGGAAGTTCACCGCCAAGGTCGCCTCCCTCCAGGCCGGGGACCCGGCCCATCCGCACACCGTGGTGGGCCCGCTGGTCACCGCCTCCGCCGCACAGCGCGTCGCCGCTCTGGTGGAGGACGCCGTCGCCAAGGGCGCCACTGTGCTGACCGGCGGCGGACGACCGGAGGGCGCGGTGCACGCGGCGACCGTGCTCACCGGCGTTCCCAAGGAGGCGGACCTGTACCACGCGGAGGCCTTCGGGCCAGTCTGCGTCGTCGAGACGTTCGGCGACGACGACACCGCCGTGGCCCTCACCAACGACACCGACCATGGTCTGACCTGCGGAATCATCACCGAGAACGCCACCCACGGGCTGAACGTCGCCCGTCGGGTCCGGACGGGCATCGTGCACGTCAACGACCAGTCCGTGGCCGACGAGCCCCACGCGCCCTTCGGCGGCGTGAAGACCTCCGGCTACGGCCGGTTCGGTGGACGGTGGGGCATCGAGGCGTTCTCCAGCACCCGCTGGGTGACGATCGCGACCCAGCAGGCCCACTACCCCTTCTGATCCGTCCGCCCAGGCACCGCGCAGAACGCCGCACCTTCCCCACGGAGGTGCGGGCGTCGTGGTGGCCCTGGCGGGTCAGACCTGCGGGTTGCCGTTGGCGCTCTTCTCCGCGACCGCTTGGAGGGCGTCCCAGTGCCGACGATCCTGCCGCGCCGGTCGAAGCGGAAGGTGTCCACCTCCACCGTGCCGCGGTCCTCGGCCGACGCCTTCGCCAAGCCCTGCACGACCACGAGGTCGCCCTGGGTGACAGTCCGTTTGAAAGTCAGCGAGGCGTCCGGGAACTGCTGGAGGTAGCCCGTGACACCGGTGACGAAGGCGTCGCGGCCGTTGCCGAAGTTCGGGTTGTGCTGGATACAGGTGTCGGAGCTGATGTACTTCTCAGCGTCCTTGCCCGGCCGGTGCTGGTTGAAGGCCTGGTCCAGCAGGGCCACAGCTGCCTTCTGGTTGCGCAGTTCCTGGGCGGACAGCCGGCTCGTCGACGCGTCGGGCGTGCCGTGCTCGTGCGCGGCCAACGCGGAGGGAACGATCACCGTGCCCGCCACGAGTGCGACGGCGGCGTCTCTACCCGGTGCCATTACCCCTGGCCGAGGGCCTCCGACGGCCCGGAGCCCTCGGCCCGTCCCCTGACCCCGTTGCGGAAGTCGATCGGGGAACGGCCCGTGCGTTGCATGAAGTACTTGCTGAACTGGGAAGGCGTGACGAAGCCGAGGCGGTCCGAGATCTGGGCGGCGGTCTCGTCTCCGTGTGCCAGCAGACGCTTCGCCTCCAGCACGACCCGGCGGTCGATGAACTCCTTCGCGCTGAGACCGGCGCCCGCCAGGGCCGCCCGGGCGAGGGTGCGCCCCGAATAGCCGAGCATGCGGGCGTAGTCCTCCACCCGTCGGGTGGCGGTGAAGTGCCGTTCGACCGCGTCCCGGAACCGCAGGTAGGTCTCGTCCGGCTCCGGAGCGAGGCTGCCGACCGGAACGGTGAGATGGGCCAGTCGCAGCAGGAGGACGGCGAGGAGGTGACGCAGGGCCGCGATGTGCACGTCGAGAGGCAGGTGTCCGAGCGACCGAAACTCGCGGCTCAAGTGTTCCGCGGCCATGGTCACGGCCTCCGCATCGTCGGCGACGGGGGTGATGATGACCGGTGCGTGCGGATCGTCGACCCGGGCAACGGTCGCCGTGGCCGGGTCCAACATGTCCTGCTGGAAGAGAATCAGAGTGCCCTCGGCCTTGGTGAGGTCGCCCCACTGGTGCACCTGCCCAGGGCGTACCCACAGCCAGGAGCCCGGCCGCAGGGCGTAGCCGTTGAAGTCGACGACATGCCAGAGGTTGCCCGCGGTGAGCGCGAGCAGATGATGGAAGTCGGGGCGCTGGGGCCGGGCGAGGGTCTGCTCGCAGACGCGCCGCCGTAGCTCCGCCAGCGACATGACCTCCACACCAGCAGGAGTGCCCGCGGGCGCGGCGAACGCGACCTCGGGGATCTCGCGCGCGGAGCCGTGTCGGTTTTTGGCCATCATCAGTCAGAAGTTTATCCGGCTTTCCGTGCGCGCTCTTCGTACGTTGGTTGTGCAGCTGCGGAATCGGGACGTCTCCCTGGCGGAAATCGGAAAGGACGGCACGTGGCGACGACAGGAGAGAGGGTCAGGCTGACGTACGTCTTCGACGCCTACTGCGCTTGGTGTCACGGCTTCGCCCCGACCCTGCGGGCCTTCGTCGAAGCCCATGCCGACCGCGTCGACCTGCGCGTCCTGCCGGCCGGGCTGTATGCGGGAGCGCGTGCGCTGCCTGTCTCGGCCCATCCCCACCTGGTGCGCGAGAGCGCCCGCGTCGCAGAGCTGACCGGCGCCCACTTCGGTGAGGGACACCGGCGGACGGTCGCCGAAGGCAGCATGGTGATGGACTCCACCGACGCGGCCACGGGGCTGGAGGCCCTGCTGGCCCAGCCGGGCGCGGACACCCTGCGGACGCTCGAAGCGATGCAGCACGCCTGGTTCATCGACGGCCTGAGCCTGTCGGACCCGGCGACCTACCGAGAGCTCGCCGTCGAGCTGGGCCTGAGCCCTCTTGCCGTGGCCTGCACATACGCCGCGCCCGTTAAACGCGCGCGAGCGACGGTCGGACTGCGTTCCGTCCGCCGCCTGAACGTGGAGAGCTACCCGGCCCTGCTGCTCACCACCGCTTGCGGAAACCACCACCGGCTGGGCGGACCGCTGACTCGTGTCGAGGAACTGACCACGGCCTTCGACGAGTACACGCACCGGATGTCCACGGCACTGGAAGGAACCTGCGCGCTGTGAGCACCACGAACAACGCTCCCTTCTCGACCGCACCGCCACGCGAGACGATCCGCGCCTGGGTGGAAGAGGCCGACCGGGTCCTGATCGCGGCCGGCGCGGGCCTGAGCGCGGCCGCCGGCTACGACTACGGCGACACCGAACGCTTCCGGGAACTGTTCCCAGCTCTGTACCGGCTCGGCCTGCGTTCGCGCTACCTGCTCGGCGTGCCCCTGTCTCAGAACATGATGTGGGGCTACTGGGCCGTCCACATCGACGACATCCGCTACGACCCCGAACCCAACCCGCTCTACCGCGGGCTGAGGGAGCTGGTCGGCGATCGCGACCACTGGGTGATGACGTCCAACGTCGACGCCCTCTTCGCCCGCAACGGCTTCGAGGCGGACCGGATCTTCACCCCCCAGGGCGACTACGGCCGCCTCCAGTGCGCGGTCCCCTGCTCGCGGGACACCTGGCCCAGCAGACCGTTCCTCGACGCGATCCTCGCCTCGTACGACCGCGACACCGGCCGGGTGACCGACCCGGCGGCCCTGCCGTGCTGCCCCCGCTGCGGCGCCGACGTCTTTCCCAACGTCCGCGTCGGTCCGGAGTTCGTCGACGACGCCCATCTGCCCGCGGGTCGGCGGCTGGTGCAGTGGCTCGACGACGCGCCCACAGACAGCACCTTGCTCGTGCTGGAAATCGGGGCCGGATTCAATACTCCCGGCGTGATTCGCCATCCCACGGAGAACTTGGTGCGCCAGACCCCTCGGGCCCGCCTCGTCAGGATCAATCCCGACCATCCCGACGTCCCCTCGGACCTCGGTGAACGAGCACTGTCCGTTCCCCTCGGCGCAGACCGGCTCCTCGACGGGCTCGAACCCTGACATCCGGCGGCAGCGCGCCTCCGCCACCACAGGAAGAGAAGTCATCATGTCCCAGGTATCCGAGACATCCGTCCCCACGATCGCCGTCACCGGCTCCACCGGCCGGCTCGGCGGGCGCGTCGCCCGGCGACTGGCCGAGCGGGACGTCCCGCAAAAACTCCTGGCCCGCAACCCGGCACGCGCTCCCCGGCTTCCCGGCTCGGTAGCGGTGCGAGGCGACTACGCCGACCAGGACGCCGTGCGGGAGGCCCTCGCCGGCACCCGCACCGTCTTCATGGTCTCCGCCTCCGAGAGCGCCGACCGGCTCGCCCAGCACAAGGCGTTCGTGGACGCCGTCGCGGAGGCGGGTGTCAGGCACCTGGTGTACGTCTCCTTCTACGGCGCCGCCCCCGACGCCACCTTCACGCTGGCACGCGACCACTTCCACACGGAGCAGCACATCCGCGCGAGCGGCCTGGCGTACACCTTCCTCCGAGACAACTTCTACGCGGAGTTCGTCCCCGACCTCGTCGGCGAGGACGGCGTCATCCGCGGTCCGGCCGGGCACGGACGCGCCGCGTTCGTCGGCCAGGACGACATCGCCGACGCCGCCGCCGCGGTGCTGTCCCGGCCCGACGACCACGCTGGCCTCGCCTTCGACCTGACCGGGCCCGAGTCTCTGACACTGGACGAAGCGGCCGTTATCCTGTCCGAGCGACTCGGACGCACCGTCACCTATCAGCAGGAGACGGTCGAGGAGGCCTACGCCTCCCGTGCCTCCTACGGCGCTCCGTCGTGGCAGCTGGACGCCTGGGTGTCCACCTACACGGCCATCGCGTCCGGCGAGCTCGACGGGGTCAGCGACGCCGTACCGCGCCTCACCGGCCACCCCGCCACACCCCTCGCCGAGGTCGTCCGCTCCACAGGGGGATGACCCGCACGGCCAATCCGGCTACTGCGACCCCTTCATCCCCCACGACTCCGGTGCCACCCGGACCGAGGCACCACCCCGGTTGCTGCTCAACGGGCGCCTGCTCCGCGGTGACACCGAAGACGACAGCGACTTGCCCGTCGTAGTCCCCTGTCTGGTCATCCCGTACCGGCGGGGCGGTTGCCGGACGGCGAGCGGTCGGCCTCACTCCTGGTAGCGCCGGACTCCCTCAACACAAAGCCTGTCACTTTCTGACTATCAGAAGTCGTTATTACTGCCGATCAACTGGCTTCCGTACGCATAGTTTGAACACATCGCCGCTGGACCACCGGTCCCCCTCGCCAGGTCCCCAAGCAAGGAAGACAGTCATGAGCAACACGAAGAACACCGTCCTTCAGGCCGCCACCGAACTGTTCGGCGACAAGGACCCCTCCGCCGTAGACCGCTGGGTGGCCGCGGACTACAAGCAGCACAGCGCGCTCGCCGCCGATGGCCCCGATGCCCTCCGCGCAATGGTCGCCGACCTGGGCGGGGACTTCCGCTACGAAGGCGCCCGGGTCATCGCCGACGGCGACCTGGTAGCCCTGCACGGCACCTACCACGGCTTCGGGCCGGACCCGCTCGTCGGGTTCGACATCTTCCGAGTCGACGCCGACGGCAAGCTGGCCGAGCACTGGGACGCCCTGACCCCTCAGGTCAAGGACACCGTCTCCGGCCGCTCCCAGACCGACGGCGCCGCCGCGGTCACCGAGACCGACAAGACGGACGCCAACCGCGCCCTGGTGGCCGAGTTTGCCGAGAAGGTTCTCGTCGGCGCCGATTACTCAGTGCTCACCGACTACATCTCCACCGTGACCTACCACCAGCACAACCCCGATGCCGGCGACAGCCTCGACGGCTTCGGGGCGGCCGTGGCCAAGTGGGGCGAGCAGGGCAAGCACCTCGTCTACAAGAAGGTCCACAAGGTCATCGCCGAGGGCGAGTTCGTCCTGACGCAGTCCGAGGGCGAGTTCGGTGTGCCTGTCGCCTACTACGACCTCTTCCGCGTCGCGGACGGCAAGATCGTCGAGCACTGGGACGTCGTCGCGCCCATCCCGGGCGAACTGCCGCACGGCAACGGCCTGTTCTGACCGGCTCGAACGACGCCGGATCACCGACCGCATCGACGGAACGCACAGGCATGAGCAACCTCACCTACGCGGGAAAGACGTACAAGTTCAGCATCGACAACGGCGTCGTCTTCCACAACACCTACAGCCCTGACGGCACCACTCTGCATTACAAGACCGTCGCCGGCCCCAACACCGGCGCGAGCGAGGACGTCACGCTGCACGCGGCCGAAGTCGCCCCTGGCGTCTTCCTCCTCGGCTGGGTGGAGAAGTCCGGCATGACCGTCACCCACGCGATGAACCTCAACACCCTTACGGTCCACCTCTTCTGGACCTACGACACCCCCGATAGCCGAATCGGCGAGCTGCACGTCGGCACACTCAAAGAGATGTGATCCACTCGCCGATTGCCCCGCACCCCCCGCACCCACCAGCAGGGCCCCGCCAACGGCCCACCCAGGTAACACCCCCCACCCCAGCCC
>CBFGZZ010000162.1:0-18398 GCA_965653385.1 uncultured Streptomyces sp.
ATTCACGCCCGGGTTCATCACCATCGGCGGAGCACGGGAGAACAACCTCAAGGACGTCTCCCTCCGTATCCCGAAAGGCCGGCTGACCGTGTTCACCGGCCTTTCGGGCTCGGGGAAGTCGTCGATCGTCTTCGACACGATCGCGGTCGAGTCGCAGCGCCAGCTCAACGAGACCTTCCCGTGGTTCGTGCGCAACCGGCTGCCCAAGTACGAGCGCCCGCACGCGGAGGCGCTTCAGGACCTCTCCCCCGCGATCGTCGTCGACCAGCGGCCGATCGGGGGCCACTCGCGGTCCACGGTCGGCACGATGACCGACGTCTACTCGGTGATCCGCGTGCTGTTCTCCCGGCACGGAACCCCTGGCGCCGGACCGGCGACCGCCTACTCCTTCAACGACCCGTCGGGCATGTGCCCCGAGTGCGACGGCCTGGGCCGTACGGTACGGCCGGACTGGGACCGCATCCTCGACCCGGACCGGACGCTCGCCGACGGGGCGGTCCGCTTCCCGCCGTTCGCGGCGGGCACCTGGCAGGGACAGGCGTACACGAACAGCGCCGAACTCGACCCGGACAAGTGCGTCGGGCGGTTCACCGCCGCCGAGCGGGAGTTCCTGATGCGCGGCCGCCCCGGCAGCAAGGTCACCGTCAACGGCACGGGCGGCACCTGGACCACCGACTACGAGGGCCTGGCCACCCGCTTCGAACGCCTGTACCTGAAGCGGGACCTGTCGGCGATGAGCCAGAAGACCCGTGATCTGGTGCGGGAGTTCCTGGTGGAGGGCGACTGCCCGGTGTGCGACGGGGCCCGGCTGAACGCGGCGGCGCTGGCCACCCGCATCAACGGCCTGAACATCGCCGACTGCACACATATGCAGGTCACGGACCTGATCGCGGTACTGAAGGAGATCGACGGTCCCGTCGCCGGGCCGGTCGCCCGGGCCGCCGTCACCGCCCTAGAACGCATCGCCGCCATCGGGCTCGGCTATCTCAGCCTCGACCGCGAGACGTCCACGCTCTCCGGCGGCGAGGGACAGCGACTGAAGACCGTGCGCCACCTGGGGTCCAGCCTGACCGGCATGACGTACGTCTTCGACGAGCCCAGCGTCGGACTGCACCCGCGCGACGTCGGGCGCCTCGGCGACCTGCTGCTGCGGCTGCGCGACAAGGGCAACACCGTGCTCGTGGTCGAGCACGACCCGGACGTCATCGCGCTCGCCGATCACGTCGTCGACATGGGGCCGGGGGCCGGCGCGGGCGGCGGACGGGTCGTGTTCGAGGGGACGCCGGGCGAGCTGGCCGGGTCCGACACGCTGACCGGGCGTTGCCTGGGGCGTCGTACGGAGCTGAAGGAGGAGGTCCGCGCGGCGGACGGGGGGCTCTGGGTGAAGGGGGCGGGCCGGCACAACCTGCGGGACGTGACGGTGGAGTTCCCGGCCGGGGTGCTCACCGTCGTCACCGGGGTCGCCGGGTCCGGGAAGAGCACGCTGGTCACGGAGTTCACCGCCGCGCACGCCGACGCCGTCGTCGTGGACCAGTCGTCGATCGGGATCTCCGCGCGGTCGACTCCGGCGACGTACCTCGGAATCATGGACACGGTTCGGAAGATCTTCGCGCGCGGGACGGGCGCCGAGCCGGGGTTCTTCAGCTTCAACTCGTCCGGCGCGTGCGGCACCTGCGAAGGCCGCGGGATCATCTACACCGACCTGGCCTTCATGGATCCGGTGACGACGACGTGCCACGACTGCGAGGGGCGACGCTTCAGGGACGAGGTGCTGCGGCTGACCGTCGACGGCAGCTCCGTCGCGGACGTCCTGGAGATGACGGCCGACCAGGCGCTGGAGTTCTTCCAGGACGCGGGCGCACGCCGACGGCTGCGCGCCCTGCGGGATGTCGGGCTGACGTATCTCACGCTCGGGCAGCCGCTCTCCACTCTCTCCGGGGGTGAACGCCAGCGCATCAAGCTGGCGACGCGGCTGCACCGCACGGGAGCGGTGTACGTCCTCGACGAACCGACGACCGGACTGCACATGTCGGACGTGGACGGGCTGCTCGGGCTGCTGGACCGGCTGGTCGACGCGGGCAACACGGTCGTGGTGGTCGAGCACAACCTGGACGTGGTGGCGCACGCCGACTGGATCATCGACCTGGGGCCGGACGGAGGCCGCGACGGGGGCCGGGTGATCTTCGAGGGAACCCCGCGCCAGCTCCTCGACGCCACCGGTTCCTTCACCGCCGAGCATCTCAGGAGGGCCACAGCCTGACGCCGGGGGTTTTGTACGGGCGGGTAACGCCTGCATGATGGCGGGTCGGTGCCCCATGCATCATGGCGCCGACACCTGTCACCGACCCGGAGATCCCTCGTGCCCAGCAAGAAGGCCCTCGTCCGCCACCCCAGCCCGCGCCTCGCCGAAGGGCTTCTGACGCACATCGACCGGGAGAAGGTCGACGTCGACCTGGCGGTCGAGCAGTGGGAGGGGTACGTGGAGGCCCTGCGGGGGCACGGCTGGGAGACGATCGAGGTGGACCCGGCCGACGACTGCCCGGACTCGGTGTTCGTCGAGGACACGGTCGTCATGTACAAGAACGTTGCGCTGATCACCCGGCCCGGCGCCGAGTCCCGGCGCGACGAGACCCTCGGCGTCGAGGAGGCCGTCGCCTCGCTCGGCTGCTCCGTGAACTGGATCTGGGAGCCTGGCACGCTGGACGGCGGCGACGTGCTGAAGGTCGGCGACACGATCTACGTCGGCCGGGGCGGCCGTACCAACGCGGCCGGCGTCCAGCAGCTGCGGGCCGCTTTCGAACCGCTGGGGGCACAGGTCGTCGCCGTCCCCGTGAGCAAGGTGCTGCACCTGAAGTCGGCGATCACCGCGCTGCCCGACGGAACGATTCTCGGCCGCATTCCGCAGCTGGACGCCCCTTCGCTGTTCCCGCGCTTCCTGCCGGTGCCGGAGGAGTCCGGGGCGCATGTGGTGCTGCTGGGCGGCGGCAAGCTGCTCATGGCCGCGAGCGCGCCGAAGACGGCGGAACTGCTCGCCGACCTGGGCCATGAGCCGGTGCCGGTCGACATCAGCGAGTTCGAGAAGCTCGAGGGATGTGTGACATGTCTCTCGGTCCGGATGCGTGATCTGTACGCCTGACGGACTGAGCGCAACACTCTTTCAGCCCGGGACCTGCGGGTCCTCGGCTTTTCACATACCCGGGAAGTCCAGGCGGAATGGCCGCTGATCAGGGGTCTTTACATCGTTCTTAACCTACGGCTTCGTAACCTACGGGTTCGTAGCCTACGATCCCGTAGGTTCCCGGCAACCGCTCGCCGGTCACCTGCCCCGTGTTGTGCGTCCCCTGGAGTTCCCGTGACGATCGCTTCCCCTCACCTCGGCAGCCCTGCCGTCTGGACCGACGCCCGGCTGTTGTACGCCCTGGAGGAAGTGGTCGAGCAGGAGCTCAACCGGCATCTGAAGGTCGCCAAGGACTGGATGCCGCACGAGTACGTGCCGTGGACGGACGGCCGTAACTTCCCCGGTCTCTTCGAGGACGGCGAGGCCTGGGACAAGGAGCAGTCCAAGGTCACCGAGATCGGCCGGATCGCGCTGGTGGTGAACCTGCTGACCGAGGACAACCTCCCCAGCTACCACCACGAGATCGCCTCGCTCTTCGGGCGGGACGGCGCCTGGGGCACATGGGTGCACCGCTGGACGGCCGAGGAGGGCCGGCACGGCATCGTGATGCGGGACTACCTGCTCACCTCGCGCGCGGTGGACCCGGACAAGCTGGAGCAGTTCCGCATGTCCCACATGAGCGAGGGCTTCGAGTCGGACAACCGGCACTCGATGCTGCACTCCGTCGCCTACGTCGCCTTCCAGGAGCTCGCGACCCGCATCTCGCACCGCAACACCGGCCACCAGTCCGGTGACCCGATCTGCGACCGCATGCTGGCGCGCATCGCGACCGACGAGAACCTGCACATGGTGTTCTACCGCAACCTGCTGAAGGCCGCGTTCGAGCTCGCGCCGGACCTCACGATGCAGGCCGTGCGCGACGTGGTCGTCAACTTCCGCATGCCCGGCCACGGCATCCCCGGCTTCGAGCGCGCCGCCGCCCAGATGGCCATCGGCGAGGTCTACAACATGCGCATCCACCACGACGACGTCCTCCAGCCCGTCCTCCGCCACCTGAAGGTCCTGGAGATCGACGGCCTCGGCCCCGAGGGCCAGAAGGCCCAGGAGGAACTGGGCCTGTTCATGGGCGGTCTCGACGCGGAAGCCCTGAAGTTCGACGAGAAGCTGGCGGCCCGCAAGGCCCGGATGGCGGCTCGCGCCGCGGGCTGACGAGCGGTCGGGGCGCAGGAACCCGACGGCCTGCTGCCGGGCCGGCCGGGGGTGCGATGCGCCCCTCGGCGGCCCCTTGGCGGAAGCGGCAGGGCGAGAAGCCTCGCGCCGGCTGTCGCGCCGGGCGGGCGCCGTCCGTCCGTACGGCGCTCGATGCTCGCCGGGATCCCCTGACGGAGCACGCACCTCTCCCATCACCCCGGCACCCGCGCGCTCGACGCGGTGGTCCACCGCACCGAGCGCCGCCGCCCGCACCGCCCGAGGTCGAGCCGGCCGTAAGGTGCCCGCTCCAGGGCGCCGGCGACGAACAGTTCATCGACGGCGCCCGCCTCGATCACGGCGGCGGTCTGCACCAGATGCGACGTGCGCAACGACCGTGCGGCCCCGATGAGTTCGGCCGTGGCCCGCCCGCCCCCGCCGCCCCGCGGACGACTGGGCGCGATGCCCCGGCAATCGCGCCGCCCACCGCCGTTGCCGGGGGGCTCAACGTGACATACGCCTGAGCTCCAGTCGTTCCTTCTCCGACAGGCCGCCCCAGACGCCGAAGCGTTCGTCGTTGTCGAGGGCGTACTCCAGGCAGGCGGAGCGGATCGGGCACATGCCGCAGATCCGCTTGGCCTCCCGTACGGAGCTGCCCGGCTCGGGGAAGAAGAAGTCCGCGCCGGTCTGTGCGCACAACGCATCCTGCTGCCAGTCCAGGTCGGGCGAGGTGATCGTTGTGATCGAATCGATGTGCATGCTCAGGATCGTGCCGCTCGGCGAAAAACGTTCGATCAACGCGGGATCAACGCCGCGCCGCAGGGCCTCCGGCCGAGTCCGATGGTCTCCCTCCGCGCGGTGCGGCGCACGGCGGCGCGCGGAAACAGTTGAAAGCGATGAGATCCCCGCCGGTCATCCACGGTGATCGCCGTCGCCGCTTCAGCCGACGGCGGCGCTCCGGCAGCGATTGTCAGTGGGCGGTGCAAGACTCGGCAGAGCAGAGACCGGCAGAGCTGACAAAGGGGACCCCTTCCGAGGAGGGCGATGATGCTCACCACTCGTTATGTCACCGGCGCGCCGAACTGGATCGATGTCGGCACACCCGACATCGAGGGCGCCCGTTCCTTCTACGGCGGCCTGTTCGGCTGGCGGTTCCGACCGGGCGGTCCCGAGACCGGCGGTTACGGCGTCTTCCAGCTCGACGGCAGGACGGTGGCCGGCGGGATGCAGACCACCGAGGAGCAGGGTCCGCCGTCCTGGACGGTGTACTTCCAGACGCCGGACGCGGACGCCACCGCGAAGGCGGCCGAGCAAGCGCACGGCTCGGTGCTGGTGCAGCCCATGGACGTGCTGGACATGGGCCGTATGGCCATCCTGGCCGACAAGGCGGGCGTCGGCTTCGGGCTCTGGCAGCCCGGCACCAACAAGGGCCTCGACGTCGTCCAGGAGCCCGGCTCGCTGTGCTGGCTGGAGCTGTACACCACGGACGTGCCGGCCGCGGCCGGTTTCTACCACGCGACGCTCGGTCTGGAGACCTTCGCCCTCGACTTCTACGGCGGCACGTACACGACGTTCAGCCCGGCCGCGGCCGGGGAGGACGCCATGTTCGGCGGCGTGGTGGACAAGGCCGACGACCCCGCGGAGGCGGAGAGCCCGCCGTACTGGCTGCCGTACTTCGAGGTCACCGACACGGACGCCACGGCCGCCAAGGCGGAGGAGCTGGGCGGCTCCGTCCGAATGCCTCCGACGGACCTGCCGGACGTGGGCCGCATCGCCAAGCTCACCGACCGGTACGGCGCCCGCTTCGCGGTGATCAAGAGCGCTCCGGCACCGAGCTGAGCCCGGCGGCCCGGGCACCCCATCGCCTCGCACAGACAGGCCCTAGGCGGAGGCGCGTCGGACCAGTGTGGTCGGCAGGACGACACTGGACGGCGCCCCTCCGACCTGCTCGCCGACCCGGCGGTCGACGCCGCGCAGCAGCAGCCGGGCCATCAGCCGGCCCATCTCCTCGATGTCCTGACGGACCGTCGTGAGAGCGGGGTCGGTCTGTTCCGCCACGGGAAGCATGTCGTCGAAGCCGACCACCGCGACGTCGTCCGGCACCCGCCGCCCCGACGCGCGCAGCACCCGCAGCGCACCGGCCGCGGTGAGGTCGTTGGCGGCGAAGACGGCGTCCAGGTCCGGGCAGCGGGCGAGAAGCTCGCGCATGGCCCGTTCACCGCCGGTCGGTGTGAAGTCGCCCTCGGCGATCAGCCCTGGATCGGCGTCGACCATGACGTCCCGGTATCCGTCGAGACGGTCCACCGCCGACGTCTGGTCCAGGGCACCGGTGATGTGGGCGATACGGGTACGGCCGAGGCCGGCGAGGTGCCGTACGGCGTCGCGGGCGCCGCCGCGGTTGTCGCTGTCGACGTAGACGACGCCCCGCCGGTCGCCGGCCCAGCCGGGCCGTCCGCCGAAGACGGTGGGGACGCCGGCGCGCTGGATCAGTCCGGGCAGCGGGTCGTCGAGGTGCAGGGAGAAGACGAGCGCCCCGTCGACATGGCCGCCGGCGAGGTAGCGGCCGACACGGGCGTGGTCGTCACGGCCTTCCGTGAGGAGCAGCACCAGCTGGTTGTCGTGGGCCGTCAACTCCTTGCTGATGCCGCGCAGTTGCAGGGCGAAGAAGGGGTCGGCGAAGACCCGGGTCTCCGGTTCGGCGACCACCACGGCGATGGCGTCGTGTCGTCGGGTCACCAGGCTGCGGGCAGCCTGGTTGGGCACGTATCCGAGTTCCTCCACGGCCTTGCGGACCCGCTCCACGAGGGGTTCGCGCACCCCGTCCCCGCCGTTGACGACCCGGGACACGGTGGCCCGCGAGACCCCGGCCCGGGCGGCCACGGCCTCCAGGGTGGGACGCGGGGCGGTTTCGGTCACTGCGCGGCTCCTCGTCGGCGACTGCCGATCAGGATAGCCGTGGCGGGAGGCGGAGGTGAGAGCGCTCTCGAATGACCAAAAGCGCCCGGAACCCCCTGTCTGCGGGTCCACCCGCCGACGACGCGGAGCAACCGTCACCCGGGCGTGATCCGTCAGTGCTCGTGCCCGGCCCCCGACGCCGCCTCGTGCCCGTGCTCGTGCGGCTCATAGCCCGGAATCGTCCCGTCCGCCTTCTTCACCAGGAACAACCCCACCATCCCCATGTCCGAGTGGCTCTGGACGTGGCAGTGGTACATCCACGCGCCCGCCCCGACCCCCTCCCCCGCGATCACCTGGAAGCCGAAGGAGTCCGCCGGGCCCACGATCTTGTTGTCGATGACCTGGGTGGGGTCGTCGGGGCCGGTGAGCATGCCGGTGCGGTTGTCGGCCCAGCGGTGACCGTGCATGTGGAAGGTGTGGTAGTACTCCCCGTGCGTGATCACCACGAACTCGACCCGATCACCCACCGTGGCCTCGAAGTCGGGTCCGCTGTGCGCCGGCTTGTTGTTGATGAGCATGTCGTTGAAGACGATGGTGTGGGTCGCGTCGGGCAGGACGTCGCCCTTGCGCCGGACGATCACGGGCCCGTACAGGCCCTTGCGGATGCCGCCGGTCCCGTGCTCCGTGCCGACGACGTGGTCGTGGTAGTGCCAGTATCCGGCGCTGCCCGCCCGCCAGGTGCCGTCCCCCCGGCGTCCGGGGGTATGGGTGCGCCAGGTGTAGGTGCGGGTGCCGCCTGGCTCGACGTCGCTCTTGTTGAGCTTGGTGCCGTCGCTGGTGATCTCGTAGTCGAGGCCGTGGACGTGCAGGCTGACCGGTACGTCCATCGTGTTCTCGAACTCGATGTGCACGGTGTCGCCCTCGTTGAGCTCGATCAGCGGGCCGGGGATCGTCGCCTTGCCCTTCTCGAAGCCGTAGCCCATCTGCCCGTCGGCGAGCTTCTCGGCGTACAGCTTGAGGTGCCGGACCTCGCCGCCGGCCGGGGCGGTGCGCGGCGGGGTGTCGGCGCTCACGGCCTCGGGTACCGACGCCAGAGACAACGATGTCGCGACGGTCGCACCACCCAGCAGCATGCGTCTGTTGAAGGTACGCCTGTCGAGGTTGCGTCTGTTCATGCCGAACTCCCAGCGGCGGTACGGAAATTACGGGGATGAACCGCTGAGACGGTACCGGCCGATCTCTCGTTTATCCACACTCAGGACAAAGTTGGTCCCAGAACGGCCATAGGTATTGGCGAGTCGTTCAAAGGGGTCTAGCTTCCTTGTCGCTGTTGCTGTGACCGTGGAGGTGCCCATGCGCTTACGAGGGTTGAGCACAAGAAGACAGACCTGGGTGGCCGGTGTGACCGCCGGGTTCGTCGCCGCCGGGCTGATGTCCGCCCCGGCCGCCGACGCGCGCCCGGCCCCGGAGCCACCCCTGACAACGATGTCCGTGAAGTCGCCACCGGGCGGCGCGAATGTACGGGTGCTCATCTTCTACGGGTCCGCGGCCGCCGGCGACGAGTCGCCGCTGGTGAACGCCGGGATCGGGGCGATCGAGAAGATCGGCCTGTCGGGGCCGGCCGACCAGCGTTTCAAGGTCGAGGCCACGAACGACGCCTCGGTGTTCACCAACGAGACCAAGCTGGGCCGCTTCAACTCCATCGTGTTCCTCACCGGTGGCGGCGACGTCCTCGACCCCGAGCAGGAGGCGGGCCTGGAGGCCTATATGGAGGCTGGCGGCGGTTTCGTCGGCATCCATGACGCGGCCCGCGCGGAGCCCTACTCGGACTGGTTCACCGGTCTCGTCGGCGCCCGTCCGGCGGCCGGCGGCCCGACGAACGCGCAGCGCGCCGTCGTCGAGGTCGGCGACCGACGGCATCCGGCCACCAAGGACCTGCCGGTGCAGTGGAAACGGCCGGACAAGTGGCTGAACTGGGCGAAGAACCCCTCGGGTTCGGTGCACACGGTCGCCCGAGTGCGGGAGTCCAGCTACCAGCCGGGTTCGAGCGCCAACGGCTGGGACCATCCCGTGAGCTGGTGCCGTGACTACGACGGCGGCCGCTCCTTCTACACCGGCATGGGCGGCACGGTGTCGTCGTACGACGAGACCGACTTCCGTACGCATCTGCGCGGCGCCCTGCTGTGGACCACCCGGCTCTCGCAGGCCGACTGCAAGGCCACCATCAACGGCAACTACAAGGCCGAGCGGCTCACCCAGCCCAACCAGCCGGGCCAGAACGACCAGATCGGCGAACCGCACGGCCTGGTCACCGCTCCTGACGGCCGGGTGCTCTACATCGGCCGCGGCGGCGCCGACTCCGCCCAGCCGGTGATCATCGACTGGAACAACCCGGATATCGGCAAGGGCAAGGGCGAGATCCACGTCTACGACCCGAAGACCAAGAAGGTCACCCTGGCCGGGGCGTTGACGGTCTTCGGCAACAAGGGCGGCGGCGGCGAGCTGATCAAGGTAGAGGAGGGGCTCCTCGGCATCGAGCTCGACCCGCGGTTCGAGGAGAACGGGTGGGTGTATCTGCACTACACCCCGCACTCGCAGATCAACCGCGACACGCGGATGGCCGAGCGGCGCGTCTCCCGTTTCACTCTCGACCTGGCGAGCAACAAGCTGGACCTGGGCAGCGAGAAGGTGCTGCTCAAGTGGCCGGTGCAGATCCACAGTTGCTGCCACGCGGGCGGCGGGATGGCCTGGGACTCCAAGGGCAACCTGTACATCGCGACCGGCGACAACAACTCCAGTGGCTTCAGTGGCGGCTACTCGGGCAACAACCCCGAGCCCGACTACAAGGGCGTGTCCTTCGCCGACGCGCGCCGCACCGCCGGCAACACCAACAACCTCAACGGCAAGATCCTGCGCATCCACCCGGAGCCGGACGGCACGTACACGCTGCCGGAGGGCAACCTCTTCACCGGTCAGGAGACCGACGAGGGCGGCGGCAAGACACGCGGCGAGATCTATGTGATGGGCGTCAGGAACCCGGCGCGTATCTCCGTCGACAAGCAGACCGACGTCCTGTACGCGGGCTGGGTCGGCCCGGACGCCTCGGCGCCGTCCACCACCTGGGGCCCGGCGAAGTACGACACGTTCGCCGTCATCACCAAGGCGAGCAACCGGGGCTGGCCGTACTGCATGGGCAACAAGCAGCCCTACCGGGACCGCAATCTGCCCGATCCCAGCAAGCCGCTGGGCTGGTACGACTGCGACCACCCGAAGAACGAGTCGCCGAACAACGACGGCCTCGTCAACCTCCCGCCGGTCACCGGCAACAACATCTGGTACTCGCCCCAGGGCGGCGCCCCTGACTTCCCGCGCGACGCGAGCGGCGTGCCGTCGTACAAGCAGGAGGAGGCCACCTACGGGCTGCCGTGGCTCAAGGGCGGCGGTCAGGCGGCGATGAACGGGCCGGTCTACCGGTACGACGCGGCGAGCACCAGCGGGACGAAGTGGCCGGCGTACTGGGACGGCAAGTGGTTCGTCGGTGACTTCTACGACGCCGACCAGCCGCGCAACGCGGTGATCACCGACCCGAAGACCCACGGTGACGGCGGTCTGCCGGTGCACTCGGAGTCGCTGAAGAAGATCGTGCCGATCGGCAGCGACGGCATCAAGAACCTCATGGACTGGAAGTTCGGTCCGGACGGCGCGCTGTACGTGCTCGACTACGGCCGCGGCTTCTTCACCTCGGACGCCAAGTCGGCGCTGTGGAGGGTGACCTACACGGGCGGCGGACCCACTCCGGCCGCCGACCAGCTGGCCAGGGGGGCACAGTGACACGACAGCGAAGAATGTGGGCGGCCCTGTTGGCCGCACTGCTCGTGGTGCTCGGGCTGCAGGCCCTTCCCGCGACCGGACAGCCACAACCACAGCAGGCCGCCGCGGCACAGGTCCTCACCTGGACCGCCGGTGACGACATCACGAAGTACTCCTCGGCGCCCACGACCGCCGTGGCGGGTACGACGACGATCGTGTTCGAGAACAGCACGGCGACCGGCAACACCACCGGGATGCCGCACACGCTGACGTTCGACACGTCCGATCCCGAGTACAACAACGACGTCCAGCTGAACATCCTCGCCAATCCGAACGACGACCAGGGCGGCCGCCACACCGCCGAGGTCACCCTCACCCCGGGCCGGTACCGCTACTACTGCACGATCCCCGGGCACGGGCAGATGCAGGGCATTCTCGTGGTGACCGAGGGCAGCGGCGAGGACACGACGGCGCCCGAGGCCTCGGCCCACGTCAGCGGGACGCAGAACACCCAGGGCCAGTACGTCGGTTCGGCGAGCGTGGCGATCCACGCCACCGACGAGGAGGGCGGCTCCGGGGTCGACCGCGTCGAGTACGCGGTCGGCGACGAGGGCGCCTGGACGCCGTACGCCACCCCGGTCGTCGTCGACCAGGTCGGCGACCACAAGATCCGCTACCGCGCGCTCGACAGGGCGGGGAACGTCTCGGCGGAGAAGAGCGTCGAGTTCACGGTCGTGGCACCGCAGTCCGACGACACGACCCCGCCGGAGACCTCAGCGACGGTCAGCGGCGAGCAGAATCCCGACGGCACGTACGTGGGCATGGCGACCGTCACCGTCTCCGCCTCGGACACCGGTTCCGGCGTCAACACCATCGAGTACGCGATCGGCTCCGGCGCCTGGCAGCCGTACACCGCGCCCGTGATGGTGCACGAGGTCGGCAGCCACACGGTGCGCTATCGGGCCACCGACAAGGCGGGGAACGTCGCGGCCGAGGAGAACGTGCAGTTCACGGTCGTGGCGTCGCCGCAGCCGGACACGACCGCGCCGGTGACCGGTGTGAGTGTCGAGGGCACGAAGAACTCCGACGGTGCGTATGTCGGCAACGCCAAGGTGACCGTCACGGCGACCGACGAGCACCACGGCTCGGGCGTGGACCGGATCGAGTACTCGCTCGACGGCGGTCCATATCTGGCGTACGGCGCCCCGGTGGTCGTCGACCGCGCCGGCACGCACACGCTCGCCTACCGGGCCACGGACAAGGCGGGCAACACCTCCGACGCCCGCACGGTGACGTTCACCGTCGTGTCCAGTCAGGTACCGGCTCCCAACTGCCCGGAGTTCGACGAGCGGTTGACGGTGATCGTCGGCACGGTCGACTCGGGTGTCCCGAACCGGCTCACCAACAGCCGGTGCCGCATCAACGAGTTGATCGAGGACGAGAAGGAGTGGACGTCCCAGGCGCTGTTCCTCAAGCATGTGAAGACGGTCCTGGACCAGCTCCTCAGGGACGGGGTCGTCGACCAGCGCGAGTACGACGCCATCCGCAAGGCCGCCCGTCAGTCCAAGATCGGCACGCCCGGGCAGACCGAGGGCTACCGCACGATCCTAGACGGCAGCGCTGAGTCGTTCGCCAAGTGGCAGCAGGTGGGCGGCGGTTCGTTCGCACCGAACGGCGACGGCTCGATCACGTCCGGGACGACGAAGGCCGGCCTGGGCATGCTGTGGTTCCCGGAGCGCAAGTACGGCGACTTCTCGCTGAAGCTCCAGTGGCGTGACGACGCCCCGGGTACGGGCAACGCCAACTCCGGCGTGTTCGTCCGATTCCCGTGGGTCCACGACCACCCCGAGGAGTCGAGGCCCGAGTGGGTCGCCATCAAGTACGGGCATGAGGTGCAGGTGCTCGACCGTCCTGACGGCGACATGTACAAGACGGGGTCGGTCTACGGCTTCGACCGGGTGGGGCTCGCCGGTGCCGGCGTCACCCAGAAGGGCACCTGGAACGACTACGAGATCCGAGTGGTCGACCAGCACTACTCGGTCTACCGCAACGGCGTGCTGATCAACGAGTTCGACAACACCGGCGGCCAGGAGTTCGTCCCGCCCCGCTCGGACGACCCGGGCACGGACGGGCGGCGGTTCGCCTCCGGATACATCGGACTCCAGGTGCACGGCACGACGGACGTGGTGTCCTACCGGGACATCCGGATCAAGGAGCTCTGAAGGGTCTGAAAGGAGAGCTGACGGAGCTCTGACCGGGGCTCCCGTCAGGCCCGTTGCCCCGTGCGCAGCCGTCCTAGCCGCTCCCGCCCGGTTCCTTCTTCGCCCGGCTCGGCTGTACCCGCTTGGGTTCCCCCGGCATCTTCGGATACTCGGGCGGGTACGGCAGATCGCCGAGTCCATGGTCGCGTTCGTCCTTGTTGGCCAGCTCCAGCAGCGCGTCCAGCGAGAAGCGGTGGTCGTCCATGTCGGCGTGCACGTCGCCGAGTTCGGCGAAACGCGCGGGCATGGTCGCGATGTCGAAGTCCTGGGGGTGGGCGGCCCCCACCTCCTCCCAGCGCAGGGGTGCCGAGACGGGGGCGTGCGGGCGGGGCCGTACGGAGTAGGCGGAGGCGATGGTGCGGTCACGGGCGGTCTGGTTGTAGTCGATGAAGATGCGCTCGCCCCGCTCCTCCTTCCACCACTTGATCGTCACGTGTTCCGGCATCCGGCGTTCCATCTCCCGGCCGACCGCGATGGCGGCGCGGCGGACCTGGGTGAAGGTCCAACGTGGCTCGATGGGCACGAAGACGTGCAGGCCGCGCCCGCCGGAGGTCTTGGGCCAGCCGCGCAGACCGCCGAACTCGTCGAGGACGGCGCGCAGTTCATGGGCGGCGCGGACGGCGTCGTCGAAGTCGGTGCCGGGCTGGGGGTCGAGGTCGATGCGGAGTTCGTCGGGGCGGTCGACGTCGTCACGGCGCACCGGCCAGGGGTGGAAGGTGAGCGTGCCGTACTGGGCGGCCCACAGGACGGCGGCCTCCTCGGTGGGGCACATCTCGTCGGCGCTGCGGCCGCTGGGGAAGGTGATGTGAGCGGTGGGGATCCAGTCGGGCATGCTCTTGGGCGCCCGCTTCTGGAAGAACCACTCGCCGGTCACGCCGTCCGGGTAGCGCTCCAGGGTGGTGGGGCGGTCGCGCAGGGCCCGCAGGATGCCGGGGCCGACGGCGATGTAGTAGCGGGCGAGGTCCAGCTTGGTGTATCCGGGCTCGGGGAAGAAGACCTTGCCCGGGTTGGACAGGCGCACGGTGCGGCCGCCCGCCTGAAGTTCCACCGCTTCGCCCATGCGAGCCACGGTAGGCGCACCCCGCACACCTCGCACACCGGGCGTCAGCGACCGGATGCGCGCAGAATCGGACCATGGACCTTCCGGTGATGCCGCCCGTGAAGCCGATGCTCGCCAAGTCGGTGGCGAAGATCCCGCCGGGCATGCAGTACGAGGCGAAGTGGGACGGGTTCCGGGCGATCGTGTTCCGCGACCGGGACGAGGTCGAGCTCGGCAGCCGTACCGGAAAGCCGCTGACCAGGTACTTTCCGGAGCTGGTGGCGGGGTTGAAGGAGCGGTTGCCGGAGCGGTGCGTGCTGGACGGGGAGATCGTCATCGCGCGGGAGGGGCGGCTGGACTTCGACGCGCTCACCGAGCGCATCCACCCGGCCGACTCCCGGGTGCGGATGCTGGCGGAGCGGACCCCGGCGTCGTTCGTGGCCTTCGACCTGCTGGCGCTGGCCGACGAGTCGCTGCTGGAGGTCCCGATGGCGGATCGGCGGGCGCGGCTCACGATGGCGCTGTCCGGGGTGACGGCGCCGGTGCATGTGGCGCCGGCGACGACCGACGTGGACACGGCTCAGGGGTGGTTCGAGCAGTACGAGGGGGCCGGTCTGGACGGTGTGATCGCCAAGCCGCTCACCCTGGGGTACCTCCAGGACGCGCGGGCCATGTTCAAGATCAAGCACGAGCGGACGGCGGACGTCGTCGTCGCCGGGTACCGGCTCCACAAGAGCGGACCGGTCGTGGGCTCGCTGCTGCTCGGTCTCCACGACGACAAGGGAGCGCTCCAGCATGTGGGAGTGTCGGCCGCGTTCTCGATGAAGCGGCGCGCCGAGCTGATCGAGGAACTGGAGCCGCTGCGCATGGCGGACGTCACGGGGCATCCGTGGGCGGCCTGGGCCGAGGAGGCGGCGCACGAGTCGGCGCGACTGCCGGGGGCGCCGAGCCGCTGGTCGGGGAAGAAGGATCTGTCCTGGGTGCCGCTCAGACCGGAGCGAGTGGCCGAGGTGGCGTACGACCACATGGAGAACGGTGTGCGCTTCCGGCACACGGCCCGCTTCCGCCGCTGGCGCCCGGACCGTACCCCTGAGAGCTGCACGTACGCGCAGTTGGAGGAGCCGGTCCGCTACGACCTGGCGGAGATCTTCGCGCCGCAGACCTGAGCGTGGGTCGTCGTCCGCCAGGCCTGATCGCGCGACCGGGATCGGGAGCGGGGCGAGGGTCAGGGCTTCGTCAGCGTCAGGGCTTCATCAGCACCTTGACCGCGCCGTCCTGCTTGCGCTGGAACATCTCGTAAGCGTGCGGGGCGTCGCTCAGCGGCACGCGGTGGGTGGCGAAGTCGTCGACGCCCAGGGGGTCCTCGTCCGTCAGGAACGGCAGGATGTCGTCGGTCCAGCGGCGCACGTTGGCCTGCCCCATCCGCAGCTGGATCTGCTTGTCGAACAGGGTGAGCAGCGGGATCGGGTCGGCCATGCCGCCGTACACGCCGGACAGGGAGATCGTGCCGCCGCGCCGCACCAGGTCGATGGCGGTGTACAGGGCGGCGAGCCGGTCGACGCTGAAGCGTTCGGCGAACGGGCCGCTGATCTTGCGGGGCAGCATCGCCGAGGCCGACTGGGCCAGCCTGGCGGCGGCGCTGCCGTGCGCCTCGGTGCCGACGGCGTCGATCACGGCGTCGGGACCTCGGCCGTCCGTCACGTCGCGGATGGCGGCGACGAGTTCCTTCTCGTCGTCGAAGCTCCTCAGGTCGTACGTCTCGACGCCCCGCTCGCGCGCCCGCCGTAGCCGCTCGGGCACCAGGTCCACGCCGAACACCCGCCCGGCGCCCTGCACCTGGGCGACCCGGCAGGCCATGTCCCCGATGGGGCCGAGGCCGAGCACGGCGACGCTGCCGCCCTCCGGGACCTCGGCGTAGCGGACGGCCTGCCAGGCGGTGGGCAGGACGTCGGAGAGGTAGACGAAGCGGTCGTCGGACGGGCCCTCCGGGATCTTGATCGGGCCGAACTGCGCCTGCGGGACCCGCAGATACTCGGCCTGGGCGCCCGGCACCGCGCCGTACAGCCGGGTGTAGCCGAACAGGGCCGCGCCCATGCCCTCGCCGGTGACCTGGGTGGTCTCGCACTGGGTGGGCAGCCCGGTCAGGCACATCCAGCAGTCGCCGCAGGCGATCTGGAACGGCACCACGACCCGGTCGCCCGCCTGGAGGTCCGGCACCGCGGCGCCGACCTCCTCGACGATGCCCATCGGCTCGTGACCGAGGATGTCCCCCGGTGTCATGAACGGCGTCAGCACCTCGTACAAGTGCAGGTCGGAGCCGCACAGTCCGGTGGACGTGATGCGGATGACCGCGTCCGTCGGCTCCTGGATCGTCGGATCGGGCACGTTCTCCACGCGGACGTCGCGCTTGCCCTGCCAGGTCACTGCCCTCATCGCCCCGTGCTCCCTCCGTGGCGTGTGCGTCCGCTGATGCGGTGGGCGCCGGGTACCCCCGCGCCGGCCGACCGAACCGCGCGGACGGTGTGTGGGCCGATCGGCGGATTTGCGGGGCTGAAGGCAATCGATCGGGTATGTGCATCTATGAACAGATAAGCGCACAATTGACGACACGGACTGGGTGGGTGGCTGCGGGTGGCGACGGTGGGCAGGCAACGAGGGGCGCGCACGAGACGCGCCACGACCATGGCGGGGCTGCTGGCCGCCGCGCTGACGGCCTCCCTGGCGGCGGGCTGTACGACGTCCGGCGGCCAGCGCGACGACGGGCGCGGCAGCACGCACGTGCCGTCGTCGCACGAGAACGGCAGCGGGAACGAGAGTCGGGCGGACAGCCGCTCGGTGCTCGCCGTGAAGATCGACAACTCCCGTGCCGCGCGGCCCCACACGGGTCTGAACGCCGCGGACGTCGTGTACGTCGAGCAGGTCGAGGGCGGACTGAGCCGGCTGATGGCGGTGTACGCGACGAAGCTGCCGAAGGCCGTCGGGCCGGTACGCAGCGCACGCGAGAGCGACCTGGAGCTGCTGCGCCAGTTCAACCGGCCGACGCTCGCCTTCTCCGGGGCGCAGAGCAAGCTCCTGCCCCTGATCGACAAGGCCCCGTTGAAGGCGGTGCCGCCCCGCAAGGCGGCCGACGCCTACTTCCGTAGCCGGCACAGGCCCTCGCCGCACAACCTCTATCTGCGGCCCCAGCGTCTGATGGGCTCCGCCCCCGGCGCGGACGCCCTGACCACCGGCTTCCGCTACGGCGCCGCCCCGGCCGGCGGCAAGGCCACGACCTCGCAGACGGTGCGCTACGACTTGGCGCGCTACACCTTCACCTGGTCCAGGAGCCAGGACCGCTGGCTCGTCGCCATGGACGGCAAGGCCGCCACGACGACGGACGGGAAGCGGGTCGGCGCCGGGACGGTCGTCGTGCAGTACGTCAAGGTGCGCAGGTCCACGTTCCACGACTCCCTCGGCAAGAACACGCCGTACACGGAGACGGTGGGCTCCGGAAAGGCACGGGTCCTGCGTGACGGGCGCGCCTACGACGTCTACTGGACGCGTCCGAAGGCCGCGGGCGGCACCAGGTTCACGACCGAGGACGGGAAGCGGATGAACTTCCAGCACGGCCCGGTGTGGGTGGTGTACGCGAAGGCGTCCTGAGGATCCGGGGAGTTCGAACCGGGGATCAGGATGGGGCGACGAGGGGCTCCGAAGGGTTGCGGAGCCCCTCGGCCGCGTCCGCGACGCGGCGGATCAGATCGAAGAACAGCGCCTGCTCGTCGGTGGAGAGCGGAGCCAGGAAGACCTGGTTCATCCGAGCCGTGCGCACGGTCAGCTTCTTGTGCGTGCGCAGCCCGTCGTCCGTGAGGCGCAGCAGGAAGCGGCGGCCGTCCTGGGGGTCGCGGACCTTGTCGAGCAGCCCGCGGCGGCCGAGCCGGCTGATCACCTCGGCGATCGTGGAGCGGTCGAGCCCGACGCGCTCCCCCACCGTCCGCTGGTCCAGGCCCGGCTCGGCGACGAGCGCGTTGAGGACGGCGAACTGGGGCGAGGTGATCTCCTCCGAGACCATCGTGTTCCACAGCAGGTAGTGCGCCTGCTGGAGCCG
>CBFGZZ010000163.1:0-18351 GCA_965653385.1 uncultured Streptomyces sp.
CTGCCCGGACGCTGCCGCCGACAGCGCCGCCCGCCGGCCTGCGGGCCCAGCTCCGGGCCTTCCGGTCCTGGCAGGTCTGGCTGACCCTGACGGCCACCGCGCTCGGCTACGGCGGGATGTTCGGCGCCTTCAGCTACATCGCGTACACCTTCACCGAGGTCAGCGGCTTCTCCTCGGCGGACGTCGCCTGGCTGTTGATGGTCTACGGCGTCGGCCTGGTCGTCGGCAACCTGGTCGGCGGCCGGGCAGCCGACCAGGACCGGGACCGCACCCTGGTGCTCTCCCTGCTCGGACTCACCGTCACCCTGGCCGCGTTCGGCCTCCTCGCGCAGAGCGCCCCCGCATCGGTGATCCTCGTGTTCCTGCTGGGGCTGACCGGGTTCGCCGGTGTCCCCGGCCTGATCACCCGAGTCACCGACCACGCCCGAGGCGCGGCCCTCGCCGCCGGCGCCAACGTCTCGGCGTCCAACATCGGCAACGCCCTCGGCGCCTGGCTCGGCGGTCTGGCCATCACAGCGGGCTACGGCTACACGTCACCGCTCTACGTCGGCGCCGGGATCGTCCTGACCGCGACGGCCGTCATGACCGTCGCGGCGTACACGGCCAGGCCCCGTCCACCGGGGCGTCGGCTCTGCCTCAGAAGTGCCCGCCGCGGGAAGGGCGGGTCGGCGGGCCCAGACCGGTGAGCCACAGTTCGCCGTCGTCGCCCGCGCCGATGTCGTGAGCCCGCAGCTCGTCCGGGCAGGTCGCCCACGGGCACGGCACTCGGCGATGTCGAGCTCGGCGATCCGCCGGGGCGCGTCGGAATCCGTCCCGGTCGTGGATGCCCACGGCCAACTCGCGTCCCTCGTTGCCCGGCGAGTGCGACACGATCATGTCCCGGCGCCAGTCCCGGGCGGTCGAGGACCTGCCGCGTGCTGAGGCCCGGGGGCCGCCTGGACATCTCCGACGGGGCTTGGAGGCCGCGGGATGCACCGACGCCGAGATCACCCCGACCCACCCGGTCGCCGACGGCCCGTACTCCGCCATCGTCCGTGCCACGGTGCCTGTCGAAAGCGACGGCCTCCGATCGACGCAAGGGTGAAGGCAGTACATCCGAGGAACCAGGAGCCCCCATCGTGATCGTCACCGCGGACATGGCCATCTCCCTCGACGGCTACATCGCCGGCACCGATGTCGCCCTCGACAACCCGGGAGGGAACGGCGCCGAGCCGCTCTTCGAGTGGATCCACAACCTGGCGAGCTGGCGGGAGCGCCAGGGCATGGCCGGAGGGGAGGAGAACCGGGACTCCGAGCTGATGCGCGAGTGGTTCGACACCACCGGCGCGGTGGTCATGGGCCGGATGATGTACGACACGGGTGAGGAGTTCTGGGGTGACAACCCGCCCTTCAGGACCCCGGTCTTCGTCCTCACCCACCGCCCTCGGCCGACCCTCGTCAAGGAGGGCGGCACCACCTTCACCTTCGTCACCGACGGCATCCACAGCGCCCTCGACCAGGCGAAGGCCGCCGCCGGCGACCGGAACGTCGACATCGCGGGCGGGGCGAGCACCGTACGGCAGTACCTCGGCGAGGGACTCATCGACGAACTGCAACTGCACGTGGTGCCCGCGCTCCTCGGCGACGGCCTGCGACTCTTCGAGGGCCTGGGCGCCCGGCGACGGGACCTCGAACCGGTCCGGGTGGTCGACACACCTCTCGCCACCCACCTGAAGTACCGCTTCGTGAAATGACCGGGGAAATGACCGGGCACATCTGGGCGCCGGCGGAATTCCCGGCCCCGGCGCTCAGAAGGTGCGCTTCAGCAGGTCCAGCAGCGCCGCCCAGTGCCGCTCGTCGCCCTCGCGGTGGTAGGCGGCGGTGTCGGCCTGGGTGAACCCGTGCCCCGCACCGGGGTAGACCTCGCAGTGATGCCGGACCCCCGCCTCGGTGAGCGCGGTCTCCAGTCGCTCGATCTGCTCGACGGGCAGGGACGGGTCCTGGTCGGCGTGGCCGAAGTACAGCTCGGCGGTGATGTGTTCGGCCACCAGGTGCGGGCTGTCCGGCGCCTCGGTGGCGAGCCGGCCGCCGTGGAACCCGGCCGCCGCCGCGACCCGGTCCGGAAACGTGCCGGCGGTGAGCAGGGAAAGCCGGGCGCCCATGCAGTAGCCGGTCAGCGCGACCGGCCCGTCGGCCGCCACGGGGCAGTCGGCGAGCCAACGCAGATAGGCGTCCGCGTCGCGCATCGCGGCTTTTGGCGTCAGCGCCTGCATGACCGGCATGATGCTCTGGAAGATCTCCGGCCGGGCCCCGGGATCGATGAACTCGGGCAACTCGAACACCGGAGCGCGCCCGTGACGGTAGAACACGTTCGGCACCAGCACCGTGTACCCGGCCTCGGCGAGCCGGTCCGCCATCGCCCGCAGCCGCGGCCGCAGACCGAAGGCGTCCATGTACAGCAGCACCGCCGGGCGGGGCTCGCCGTCGGCGGGGTGGGTCAGATAGGCGTCGGCGGTGCCGTCCTCGGTGGGGATGTCGACGGCGGTGCCCTGTACGGAGGTCATGGGGACTGCCTCTCTGCGCGGTTCACGGCGAACGGGTCGCCGACCCGGTGGAACCGGGCCGCGCACATGGTTTCATGCAGCATTCAACCGTTCGCGGCGCCCCCTCCCGTTTGGGGACCGCTTTACTCGAACCGGGACGTGTCGCCCGCTCCCTCGCGCACGATCTCGGCCTCGCCGCCCGAGAAGTCGATCACCGTCGTCGGCTCGGTGCCGCAGTCCCCGGAGTCGACCACCGCGTCCAGCACATGGTCCAGCCGGTCCTTGATCTCCCAGCCCTGGGTCATCGGCTCGTCCTCGTCGGGCAGCAGGAGCGTGCTGGACAGCAGCGGCTCCCCGAGTTCGGCGAGCAGCGCCTGGGTCACGACATGGTCGGGGATGCGCACACCGACCGTCTTCTTCTTCGGATGCTGGAGCATGCGCGGCACCTCCCTCGTCGCGGGCAGGATGAACGTGTAGCTGCCGGGCGTCGATGCCTTGATCGCGCGGAACACGTCGTTGTCGACCCGTACGAACTGGCCGAGCTGCGCGAAGTCCTGGCAGACCAGGGTGAAATGGTGCCGGTCGTCCAGGCGGCGAATGGCCCGGATCCGGTCGATGCCGTCACGGCTGCCCAGCCGGCAGCCCAGCGCATAGCAGGAGTCCGTCGGATACGCGATGAGCGCTCCGGAGCGGATGCTGTCGGCAACCTGGGAGATGGTGCGCGACTGAGGGTTGTCGGGGTGCACGTCGAAGTACTTCGCCATTCGCCGAGCCTATGCCCTGGGCGCCCCGCGGCGGTGCAGGCCCGGGCAGGCCGGGGGATTGCGCGCCGGGTTCCCGGGAAACCCGTTCACGGGTGCGAGCGCCGACTTGCCGCCGCGCAGGGGTGAGGTAACGTCCCGAGCGGTATGTCGTGAGTGAAATGCAGGACGAGGTGAAGGCCGACGTGGCTGGCAGAGAGGACGGGGTTCGTCAGACGGGGACGGGCAGCGCCGACACCTCGGTGTGGGCGCAGGAGTTGCTGGAGCACCTGCGGCCGAACGGCCGGGACGTCGGCCGGGTCGTCGCATGGCTCGCGGACTCCGTGCGGGGCACCGCCTCACTCCAGGACGACACCGGCACCCTGCTCACAGGCACTTGGCCGGACCTGGACGACAGCCTCGTCGCGGCCGTCGCCGCCGGACGCATCGCCTCCGCCGCCTGGGAGGGCCAGGGCCGCCACCTGCGGCTGGTCAGGGTGGCGTACCCGAACCCCGCGTCGGCAGGTGTGCTGGCGGTGGCGCGGGAGACGCCCTTCGACCGGCGCGCCTCCGACATGGTCACGCACACCGTCCAGGTCATCGAACTCCTGCTGAAGGCGGGCGAGACGACCGCCGCCGGACGCCGGCTCGCCCGGGCGACCTCCGATCTGCGCCTGGCCATCCTTCAGTTGCTGATGGTGGAGGACACCGTCTCCGCCCGTCGCGTCGCCGCCGGACTGTGGCCCGGTCTGCTCGACACCGAGACGGCATGCGTCCACGTCGTCGAGAGCCCCGCCGACGAGCGCGACCGGGTTGCCGACGAATGCCTGGACGCGACCGGCGAGCGGGCACTGGTCGTGCTCTGCCCCGCGGTGGACGAGCACGTCATCGTCGTGACGCCCGGCGAGGACGAGGCCGGGGAACTGCGGTCGCTGATCGGCCCGCGCCCCCGCACCTTCATCGGCGGCAGCGCCCGGCAGAGCCTGGCCCGCACCGCCACCGCGTACGGGCAGGCTGTCAGCGCCCTGGCCGTCGCGCACTTCCGCCCCGACAAGGCCGCGGTCTACGCCGAACGCACCCACCCCGAGCGCCTGATCGACCCGGCGCCCCTGCGCGGCTGGGCCGCCCGGCTGCTGCGTCCGCTCGATGCCCTGGCCCACCACACCCGCGCCGAACTGCTCGCCACCACCCGGCTGGGCCTGGAGTTCACCGCCGTCAGTGCCGCCAAGGTCCTCGGCGTCAGCCGCAACACCGTCCGTGCCCGCATGGAACGCGTGGAAGGCCTCCTGCGCACGGACTTCTCCGACCTGACCGCCCGTGCCGTGGTCCACCTGGCGCTCAACACCCAGGTCAGCCTCGCCGACGCCCCGGTCGACGACCGTACGCCGGAAGAGAGCCAGGCCTCCCTGTGCGACCTGCTCCGCGGACCCGCCATGCACACCTGGGCGCAGGACGTCCTCGCCCGCCTGGACCAGGACACCCGGGACCTGCGCCGCACCCTGCGCACCTGGATCGCCGAGGGCGGCAACGCCGAACGCGCCGCGCAGACCCTCGGTGTCCACGCCCAGACCGTCCGCGAGCACGTCCGCAGCGCCGAACCCGTCCTGGAACGGCAGCTCCTCGCCGGCGGCAGTGACCTGTACGAGATCGTCCTGGCCCATCTCGCGGTGGGCGATCTGGATCAGCCCGCACTCCCGGCGACGAAACCGGGCCTTCCGGACTCACTTGTGCACAGGTGAGTCCCGGCGGGCCGGCATCGGGCATCGACGCGATACCCAAGCACTCCGCCGCAGACGTAAGTTCGACTTCCCGCGGGGGCACGACCGGAACGGGGGACCGGTCGCGTCCCCGCGCGCGTACCCGTTCAGGCCCGCAGCCGCACCGGAATCTCCTGCCAGCCGAACGCGATGAACGACGGCACCTGACGCAGCTCCTTGTCGTCGACGGCCAGCCGCAGGTCCGGGAAGCGGTCGAAGAGCGCGGGCAGCGCCGTGCGGGCCTCGACGCGGGCCAGCGGGGCGCCGATGCACCGGTGCACCCCGATCCCGAACGCCAGATGGTCGTCCGCCCCGCGTGACGCGTCGAAGCTGTCCGCGCCCGGCCCGTAGTGCGCGGGATCCAGCCCGGCGGCGGCGAACGTCGTGATGATGGCGTCCCCGGCCGGCACGATCACGCCCCCGACCTCGATGTCGGAGACGGCGAACCGCAGCGGAAGCGACGCGATCGACGGGTGCACCCGCAGCGTCTCGTCGATCACCGCGTCCCAGCCGATCTCACCGGCGCGTACGGCGGCCAGCTGCTCGGGGTGGGTCAGCAGGGCGACGACCGCGTTGCCGATGAGGTTGACGGTCGTCTCGAAACCGGCGCCGATCACCAGCAGCAGGGTGTGGACGAGTTCCTCGGCGCCGAGCCGGTCGCCGTCCTCGTCGCGCACCCGGATCAGCTCGGTCGTCAGATCGTCACCGGGGTGCTCGCTGCGATGCGCGATCAGCGCCCCCAGCACCGTACCGATCTGCTCCTGCACGAACGCGGCGTGCTCCGGAGACGGGTCCGTGGTATCCATGATCGCGGCGATGAGGGTGCGGGTGTCCTGCCGCAACTCCTCCGGCACGCCGAACAGTTCGCAGATCATCCGCATCGGCAGGGGGTGCGCGAGCCCGGCCTTCAGATCCACCGACGCTCCGCCGTCGCCCAGGGTGTCCAGGGCGTCGAGCAGCTCGGCGGTGATGGCCTGCACGCGGGGCCGCATCATCTCCGTGCGCCGCTGGGTGAAGCTCGGCGCGACCAGCTTGCGCAGCCGCGCATGGTCGGCGCCGTACGTCGAGAGCATGTTGACCACGCCGACCCAGCCCAGGATCCAGCCCCAGGAGGGGTGTTCGCCGATCTCGGGCCACAGCCGCCAGTGCAGCCGGGGATCCTTGCTGACCCGCGGGTCGAGGATGAGTTCCTTGAGGGTGTCGTAGCCCGTGGGCGCCCAGGCGGGGATGCCGCCGGGCAGCTCCACGGGCACGATCGGGCCGAGGGCGCGCAGCCGGGCGCTTTCGGCGGCGATGTCGGCGCCGAACGGGTCGATGGCGAAGCGGTCGATGCGGTCGGTCACGGTCACGGGGGCACTCCAGGCTGGTCGGGGGAGTAGGGGGTGCTGTGCGGGACTTTCACATCACCCCCTAGGGCTGAACCGGACGGGCAGCGCGGTCAGCGAACGGTGGAAGGGGCCGGGCCGCCAGGTCAGCAGCGCCCGGGGCAGCACCGGCTCCAGGTCGGGCAGCCACTGGGTGAGCCGTTCGATCGCCTCGGTGGCGATGAGCAGCGTGTGCTGCCGGACCGGGCAGGCGTGCGGGCCCGCCGACCAGGACAGATGCGAGGCGTCCTTGGGATGCCGCCCCTCGGTGACCTCCTGCTCGGCGAAGTGGGCCAGCGCCCCGTAGGAGACGACCACCGGCACAGCTGCCCTGATCCAGGTGCCGTGGAAGGACACCGAGCTGCGGGCGTAGTGGATGCCGTAGTTGGCCAGCGGAGTCTCGTGGTGGAGCACCTCCACGACCGCGTCCGTCACAGGGCGCGCCCCGCTGGTCAGGGTGGAGTAGTACAGGGGGTTGCCAAGGATGCGGGACAGCGCGTTGGACACCAGGTTCGCCGTCGGCTCGTGCCCGGCGCCCAGGGTGAGGAACACCTGCCAGGTGACCTCCTCGGGGGTGAGCCCGGCCGGGTGGTCCAGCAGCCGGCTCGGCAGGTCGTCGCCCCGGCGCTGGGTTTTGGCCGCGATCAGCTCCAGGACGTAACCGCCGTACTCCGCCTCCCCCTCGGCCGCCTCGGCGCCGCCCTCCATCATCTTGCCCAGCGCGCCGTCGAGCCGGTCGCTCTGGCTGTCCGGCAGCCCGAAGAGGTTGTTGAACACCAGCGCCATCAGCGGTCGTGCGAAGTCGCCCACCAGATCGGCCTCGCCCTTCGGCCCGAACCGGCCCACCAGCACCCGCACCGCCCGGTGCACCCGCGCCCGCAGGTCGTGCGGCTCGACCAGGTCGAAGGTGTCGATCAGCGAGGTGCGGTACCGGACATGGGCCGCGCCGTCCGCGAACAGCGTGTTGGGCCGCCAGCGCATCATGCCCAGGATCGGCGAGTCGTCGGCGACCGTGGACTCCCACGGCCGCGGATCGTGCGAGAACGTCTCCGTGTCGTGCAGCAGATCCAGCGCCGCCTGCCGGTCGGTGACCACGTACGCGGGCACCCCCGGCGCCAACTCCGCCCAGCCGACCGGCCCCTGGGCGCGCAGGGCGGCGTAGTAGCGGTACGGGTCCAGGGCGAAGCCGTCCTCCCACAGCCGCACGGGCGTCGAGCGGGTGAAGGCCTGCCGGTCGGGGGTGTGGGTGGTCACCGGGCGTCCTCCGGAACGTTGCGGTCGATCAGGTGCTGGACCAGTGCGAGCAGTGCGTCGACCGACGAGCCGGCGTCCCGCGCGTCGCACGTCACCATCGGCGTGCCCGCCTCCAGGTCCAGGGCGGCGCGCAGCTGCTCCCGGGTGTGGTGCCGGGGCGAGTCCGGGAAGGTGTTGAAGGCGACGGCGTACGGCAGCCCCGACTCCTCCACCAGCCCCAGCACGTCGAAGGACGCGTCGATCCGCCGGCTGTCGACCAGGACGAGGGCGCCCAGCGCGCCGTAGGCGATGTCGTCCCACAGCGCCCGGAACCGCTCCTGCCCGGGCGTGCCGAACAGATACAGCACGACCCCGCCCGGCAGGCTGATCCGGCCGAAGTCCACGGCGACGGTGGTCGTCGACTTGTCCCGAACCCCGGCCAGATCGTCCACCTGCGCGGACGCCTCGCTGAGC
The DNA here is from genome assembly GCA_965653385.1 of uncultured Streptomyces sp. Taxonomy (GTDB): domain Bacteria; phylum Actinomycetota; class Actinomycetes; order Streptomycetales; family Streptomycetaceae; genus Streptomyces. Next base: position 8,091 of record CBFGZZ010000163.1, read on the forward strand.
GGTTCCTCGGTGTGCAGCGGCCGGATCTCCGAGACGGAGTCGATCAGGGTCGTCTTGCCCACCCCGAACGGGCCGGCGACCAGGATCTTGACCAGGTCACGGGCGGTGTCGGGCAGGTGGATGTCCTGCGTCGTGCCCGGTGCGGGCCTAGTTGTGCTTGAGGGCGCGAAGGCCATCGGCCACTCTCTCCAGCAGGTCGGGGTCGAAGCGTCGGGCGGGCGGGATCGGCGCGCGGGCCAGCACCAGCTCCCGGTCGACGAGTTCGCCGGCCAGGACCCGCACCGCCGACACCGGCAGCCGCAGCAGCGCCGCGGCCTCCACGACCGTCAGCGAACCGTCGTCCAGGGCTTCCAGCAGCGCGAGTTGGGCGGCGGGCAGACCGGCGGGCGGCGACGTGCCGGTTCCGGTGAGCACCGAAAGCCGCTCCAGCTGGGGCCGGCTGGGCCGGGCCACGCCACCGGTCGACAGATACGCGGGAACCAGGGGACGGCCGCCAGGGCGGCCCGTCATGCCGGTGCGCCGCCCTCGGCATGCCGGGCCGCCGCGGCCATCGCCTTCTCGCCCAGTCTCGCCACCTGCGAGTGCACCCGGTGCGCCAGCAGGTCCAGGCGCACCTCCGCGTCCCCGTAGGCGGCCACACAGGTGCCGTGGTCCGTCGGCACGATCAGCACATACCCGTGGTCCGACTCGATGACGACCTGCCGTACCTCGGCCCGGTCCCGGTCGGCGAACGCGGCGGCCGCCGTACGGCACGCCCCCTGCACGGTGCTGGTGATCGCCGCCACCCGCTCGGCGGAGGCCTGGGCGAGGGCGTCCGTGTACCCGGTGACCAGCCCGTCCCGCGTCAGCAGTACGGCGGCCACCGCGTGCGGCACCTCCAGGATCGGTTCGAGCACCCATGCCGTGTCTCCCGTATCGCGGCTGGTCATCGAGCCGTTCCCCCTTCATGGACGTTCCGGTCGGTCTGATCGTTCAGGTCGGTCTGCTCGGTCTGCTCGGTCTGACGGTTCTCGTCGGCCGCTCGCCCGGTCTCCGGTACGGCGGTGGAGGCACCTTCGGTGCGCTCGGCGTCCTCGGCCCGGGCCGCGGCGGTACCCGCCTGGAGCGCGCCGAGTGCCGCGGCGGCCTGCTCCGGCCGGCGTACCGCGGGCCGCGCCTCGGGCACGTCCCGCGCCGCGGCGGCGACGCGCGAACGGCGTCGGCGCCGGGGCAGACCACCGGCCTCGCGTGGAGCGTGATGCCCGGGTACGGCGTCGGGGGTTTCGTCGTCCTGCTCGGCGCCGTAACCGTGCGAGGTGGTGCCGGACGCCTCCGTCCGGGGCTCGGCGGGTGCCTCGTCGCGGGAGGCCTTGCGGGTGGAGCGCGGCGCGCTCGCGGCGGGCGGTCGCTCGGCCGGGTCGATGGCGCTGAGCAGGTGGCTGTCGACCAGCAGCACGGCCCGCACTCCGCCGTACGGGGACGGCGAGGACAGATCCACGCTCAGGTCGAACTGCCGGGTCAGCTGTCCGATCGCGGCGAGCCCCATGCGGGGCGGATCGCCGAGGTCGGTGAGCAGGATCGGCTCGGATCCCGCCACCAGCCGCTGCGCTCGGGCGCGTTCGTCCTGGGTCATGCCGAGGCCCGAGTCGTCGACGGTGACACAGACGCCGTGGTGGACGTGCTCCAGGTTGACCACGACGTCCGTGTCCGGCGCGGAGTGCCGAAGGGCGTTGTCCAGGAGTTCGGCGACGATGATCGCGACCGGCTCCACCGCGTGGGACACCAGCCCGGTGCCCGCGGCCAGATGGTTGTGGACCCGGACCCGGTGGTAGCCCGCGAGCCGGGCCTGACCGCCGGTCACCGCCTCCACCAGGTGCGACTCCTCGCGGGCGAGCCCGACCCAGGCCCCGCACACCACGGCGGCGACCTGCGCCCGCCGCAGCGACTGCTCGTTCTCGTGGTCCAGGTGGAACAGGGTCTGCGCCAACTCCGGTTCGTCGTACTTCTGTTGAAGCTGCCGCAAGGCGTCCTGCAGCCGGTACAGGGCCGCCTGGATCTCCCGAGTCGCCCCTCGCATGCCCGCCTGCGCGGCGGCGTCGATCCGTGTGCGCTGCGTGGCCAGTTCGGTGCGCAGCCCGGTCAGCACCTGTTCGAGGGCGAGGTCCAGGGCGGAGCCCGCGGTCTGCTGATGCAGCGGCCCCGGCACGGTGACATGGGGGTGCGCCAGCTGCCGCGCGGCGGCGGGCAGGCGCTGGTCCGCCAGGTGCTCGACCTCGGCCGTGAACACCCGCAGAACATCCTTGAGTTGGCGGCGCAGGGCGGCGATCTCGGCACGCTGCTTCGCCTGTTGCCGCTGTGCGCGCAGCAGACCGCCGCCCAGGGCGAGCGCGGACAGCATGCCGACGGCGAGACCGCCGGTCGCCAGGTCCGGTAGTTCGATCATCGAGTCGGATTCCCAGGAGTCGGTTCGGGGACAGTCGGGCAGGGCTGGTTCCACGGCCGTGGGGCGAGGCGCTCGGAGCACAGTACACACCGTCATCGACCGATCTCGCACGGTCGATCGACACTTCATTTCGAAACTGCCGGGACTCTGCTCGCTTCTGCGCGGACTGTCGGAATTGCCGTACAACATGGGGGAGTTGGCGCGGATGTCTGCCCGGGTCGGCGCGGGGTGTGCCCGCCCGGACGGCGGGTACTCGGCGAGGCCAGGAACGACCACGCCGGAGGAGGCCCCAAATGACCAGTGGCACCGAGACCGGTACACCGGACAAGGACTACAACCTGATCTGGTACGTGGAGGCGTGCCTGAGCAACGCCCTGCGGCTGGAGGGCTACATCGAGGACGCGGAACGCGGCAAGGACACCGAGGTGGCCGACCTGTTCCGCAAGGCGCAGGCCGACAGTCGCAAGGGTGCCGAGCTGGGCAAGACGCTCCTGCGCAGGCGACTGAACGGGGGTTGACCGCCCGGTCGCCCGTGCGGCCCGCAGGGCCCGGACACCGAGGAAGCCGTGGTGTCCGGGCCCTCGTTCGTGCCGGAGTCGTGGTGGGCCGGTGTGGAGTGGTTACGCTCTCAACTACCTTTTGGACACGTAGGGTTTACTTCTGTTCGGCCGATCGGACCGAACAGGGTTGCTATGGTGCTACTCGCCGGTAGCAAGCTGGACGGGGACGGACGGGGGACAGTCGGCCGAGGTGGTCGCACCCATCCGCCAACCGGCTCTCGAACTCCAGTTCCTCGCCCACCGATCCAGACAGGTGAGACTCGCCACATGGTTCGATCCCTGGTCGATCTGCTGACCCAGCACGCCACGCACCACCCCGACCGAACCGCCTACCGCCACCTCGTCACCGGCGACTGCGACGGCGAGATCCAGGAGATCTCCTACGGCCGTCTCGCCGCCCGCTCCCGTGCCGTCGCCGCCTGGCTCCAGGAGCGCGGCCTGGCCGGTACCCGCGCCATGCTGCTCTACCCGCCCGGCCTGGAGTTCATCAGCGGCTATCTGGGCTGCCTCGCCGCGGGTGTCGTCGCCGTACCGGGCGTGGCGCCGCAGGGCCGCGTGCACAACCACCGGGCCCTGACCCGGATGAAGCGGCTGATCGCCGACGCCGACGCCAAGGTGATCCTGGGCGGCCGTGAGGTGATCGCGGCCCTGTCCGGCATGGCGGAGCAGCTGCCCGAGCTCGCCGACCTCACCTGCCTCGCCACCGAGGACATCCCCGACGAGGCGTCCACCGACTGGCGCGAGCCCGACCTCACCGCCGACTCGGTCGCCTTCCTCCAGTACACCTCCGGCTCCACCGCCGCCCCGCGCGGCGTGATGGTCACCCACGGAAACCTGCTGGACAACGAGCGGATCCTCACCGAGTCCATGGGGCACACGCCGGACACGATCGAGGAGTACGGCCACGAGATGTTCGTCAGCTGGCTGCCCGTGTACCACGACATGGGCCTCATAGGCCCCGTCCTCAACACGGTCTACCTCGGCGTGACCGCCACCCTCTTCTCGCCCCTGCACTTCCTCCAGCAGCCCGGGCGCTGGCTGACCGCGATCAGCCACTACCGCCCGCACACCAGCGGCGGCCCCAACTTCGCGTACGAACTCTGTCTGAGGCACGCCGGCCCCGAACTCCTGGACGGCCTCGACCTCAGCAGCTGGAAGGTCGCCGTCAACGGCGCGGAACCGGTCCGCGCCGCCACCCTGAGGCGCTTCACCGAGACCTTCGCCCCGGCCGGCTTCCGCCCCGAGGCCCTCCACCCCTGCTACGGCCTCGCCGAGTCCACCCTCATGGTCACCGGCAGCACGGCCCACACCGCGCCCACCCTCCTCCAGCCCGCCGAGTCCGGCCCGCACGCGGGCCAGATGGACGCCGCCACCGTCAGCTGCGGCCGCCCCGGCCGGCACGTGACCGTCGTCATCGCCGATCCCCAGCGGCACGAAGCGCTGCCCGACGGCGAGGTCGGCGAGATCTGGGTGCGCGGCGCCAGCGTCGCCAAGGGCTACTGGCGCAACGCCCTCGCCACCCGCGAGACCTTCCGCGCCGCCCTCGCCGGACACGAGGGACGCTTCCTGCGCACCGGCGACCTCGGATTCCTGCACGACGGCGAACTCTTCGTCACCGGCCGCCTCAAGGACCTCATCGTCATCGACGGCCGCAACCACTATCCGCAGGACCTGGAACTGACCGCCGAGATGGCCCACCCGGCCCTGCGTCCCGGCTGCGCCGCCGCGTTCTCCGTCGACGGGCTGGACGAGGGGGACACGGACAGCACGGGGAGCGCGGGGGCAGCGAGCGGAGCCGGCGGTGAACAGGCCGTCGTCATCGCCGAGATCGCCCCGGACGCGGCGTCCGAGGCCGAGAAGATCACCGACGTCATCCGTGGCGAGATCGGCGAGGCCCACGGCCTGTCGGTGCGGGACGTCGTCCTGGTCGAGCCGGGCACCATCCCGAAGACGTCCAGTGGCAAGATCCAGCGCCACGCCACCAGGGCGGCCTACCTGAACGGCACCCTGGCCGCCGTCGCCGCGCCCGACCCGAGCTGACACCACCCGGTCGAGCGTCGGGACGCCGACGCGCCCGCCGTCCGGCCGTGGCCCCTTACAGCCGTTCCGCCGAGCGCGGCCTCGGGCCGTACGGCCACCACCCCCCTGCCCGAATCCACGAGGACACCTCTCCAGATGCCTGCGCACGACGCCCCGAAGCAGTTCTCCGAGCCGTCGCTCACCACACCGGACGGTGTGCGGGCCTGGCTGGAGTCGGCCGTCGCCGAGGCGGCCGGGCTCGACCCGCTGGCCGTCGACCCGGAGCGGCCTCTCGCCGAACTCGGCCTGGGGTCACGGAAGTTGGTGACACTGGCCGCAGACCTGTCCACGGCCACCGGCCGGACCCTGGACCCGTCCCTGATCTTCAACCACCCCACCGTCGCGGCCCTCGCCCAGGCGGTGTTCGACGAGACATCCACGCGTGTCCCGGCGGCGGCCCCGCCCGCAGAGCACACGCCCCCGCGGTCCGGCGACGACATCGCGATCGTCTCCATGGCCTGTCGTCTCCCCGGGGGCGCCGACAACCCCGAGGCGCTGTGGCGACTGCTCGCCGCGGGCGAGGACGCCATCACCGAGGTACCGACGGGCCGTTGGGACACCGCGGGGCTGCACGACCCAGACCCGGACGCCACCGGCAAGGCGTACTCCCTGCGCGGCGGCTACCTGTCCGGCATCGACCGCTTCGACGCGTCCTTCTTCGGGATCTCGCCCCGTGAGGCCGCCGCCATGGACCCGCAGCAGCGGCTGCTCCTGGAGACAAGCTGGGAGGCGATCGAACGCGCCGGAATCGTCCCGGACACGCTGAACGGCAGCTCCACGGGCGTCTACATCGGCCTCTACGACAGCGGCTATCTGGCCTCGGCCGCCCTGGACCAGCTCGACGGGCACGTCGGCACCGGCTCGGCCTCCAGCGTGGCGTCCGGCCGTATCGCCTACACCCTCGGCCTCCAGGGCCCCGCCGTCACCGTCGACACCGCCTGCTCGTCCTCCCTGGTCGCCCTGCATCTGGCGGCGCGGGCCCTGGCCGGCGGCGAGTGCGACCTCGCGCTGGCGGGCGGGGCGACACTGCTGGTGACCCCGCGCGGGCACGTCGAGTTCAGCAGGCTGCGCGGACTGTCGCCGTCCGGGCGGTGCAGTCCGTTCTCGGCCGACGCGGACGGCGTGGTGTGGGCCGAGGGGTGCGGCATGGTGCTGCTCAAGCGGCTCGCGGACGCGCGGCGCGACGGCGACCGGATCCTCGCCGTCGTCAAGGGCTCGGCGATCAACCAGGACGGCCGCAGCCAGGGCCTCAGCGCCCCCAACGGACCAGCCCAGGAAAGGGTGTTGCGGGCAGCGCTCGACGCCGCCGGGCTCCAGCCGCACGACCTGGACCACGTCGAGGCACACGGCACCGGCACCCCGCTGGGCGACCCGATCGAGGCCGGGGCCCTGGCCGCCGTCTTCGGACCCGACCGGCCCGCGGGGCACCCCCTCGGCGTCGGCTCCCTGAAGTCCAACATCGGCCACACCCAGGCCGCCGCGGGCATCGCCGGCGTCATCAAGACCGTGCTCGCCCTCGGCCACGAACGCATACCCGCGTCCCTGCACGCCGAGAACCCGACCGAGCACATCGGCTGGGCGCACGGCGGACTGCGTCTGATCGACCAGCCGCGGCCCTGGCCACGCCACCCTGAGCGGGTGCGGCGCGCCGGGGTGAGCGCGTTCGGGATCAGCGGCACGAACGCCCATGTGGTACTGGAGGAAGCACCCGAGGAACAGCCGGCCGAACCGGCCGCCGACCTCCCCGGGACGACCCTCTTCCCGCTCTCCGCCCGCACCCTCCCCGCCCTGCGCGCACAGGCCGGCCGCCTTCTGGAGAGCCTCGAACAGCAGCCGCAGGCGCCGCTCCCCGCCGTCGCCGCCACCCTGGCCCACCACCGCACCCACTTCGAGCACCGGGCCGTCGTCCGGGCGGGCGACCGCGACGAACTGCTCACCGCCCTGCGGGACCTCGCCGAGGACCGCCCCGGCACCGAGCTGATCACCGGCCCCGAACACGCCCTCACCCCCGGCAAGTTGGCGTTCGTGTTCCCCGGGCAGGGCTCCCAGTGGGCCGGCATGGCCCGCGACCTGCTCGACCGTGACCCCGTGTTCGCCGACGAACTCGACCGCTGCGACGCCGCCCTGCGCCCGTTCACCGGCTGGTCGGTGACCTCCGTCGTGCGCGGTGACACCGGCGCCCCGAACCTGGAGCGTGTCGACGTCGTCCAGCCGGTCCTGTTCGCCGTGATGGTGTCGCTGGCCGCCGTCTGGCGCGCTCGCGGCATCCGGCCGGACGCGGTCGTCGGACACAGCCAGGGAGAGGTCGCCGCCGCCTGCGTCGCCGGTGCGCTGAGCCTCAACGACGCCGCGGCCGTGGTCGCCCTGCGCAGCCAGGCGCTGACCGCCGTGTCCGGCACCGGCACCATGGCCGTCGTCGCCCTGCCGCACACCGACGTCGAGGCCCGACTGGCCGACCACGGCGGCGAGATCGGCGTCGCCGCCGTCAACAGCGGCCGCTCGACCGTGGTCGCAGGCGCCGTGGACGCCGTGGAGGCCCTGCTCACCGACCTCGACCGGCAGCAGGTCTTCGTCCGCCGCCTCGATGTCGACTACGCCTCCCACAGCGCCCAGGTCGAGCCGCTCCGCACCACGATCCTCGACGAACTCGACGGAGTCACCACCATTCCCACACCCGTGACCTGGTACTCCACGGTCACGGGCGAGCCGGTCACCGAGGAACTCGAAGCCGACTACTGGTACACCAACCTGCGCGAACCCGTCCGCTTCGCGCCCACCGTCGAGCGCATGGCCGCCGACGGCTACCGCCGCTTCGTCGAGCTCAGCCCCCACCCCGCGCTCCTCACCGCCCTGCGCACCATCGACGAGGACCTCGTCGCGGTCGGATCCCTCCGCCGCGACGAGGACGGCCCCGCCTGTCTGGACCGCGCCACCGCCGAACTCCACGTCCACGGACGGCACATCGACTGGCGCCGCCCGGTCCCGCCGACCGCTCCGGCAGATCTGCCGACCTACGCCTGGGACGCACAGCGGCACTGGATCGAGCCCGCTGCCGCCGCCACCGCGCCCGGGCTCTTCGACCGCGCCGCACACCCGTTGCTCGGCATCCAGCTCCAGTCGGCGGACCGGACCCGCTGGACCTTCCGCGACGAGTGGTCCCCGGCCACCGCCGACTGGCTGCCCGACCACACCGTCTTCGGCCGGACCGTGGTCTCGGGCACCACCCTGCTCGAACTCTGCCGTGCCGCCCTCGCCGCGACCCGCCCGGACACCCCCGCAGACGTCTGCGACCTGCTCCTCCTCGCGCCTCTCACCCTGCCCGCCACCGGCACGGTCGAGGTGTCCGTCGAGGTGGTCGTCGCAGGCGCCGCCCCGGAGATCACGATCCACAGCCGTCCCCGAGGCCAGGAGGCCACGGACTGGACCCTGCACGCCACCGCGTCCGCCGCCGAGCCCGCTGCGGTGCCGGCCGACGAGCCACCGGCGTGGCCCGAGACGGCCGAACCGGCCTGGCACGAGGACACCTACGAGCGGCTGACCGGCCTCGGCCTCTGTTACGGCCCGGCCTTCCAAGGCGTACGACAGGCCATCGTCACCGGCGACGCAACCCTGCTGGCCCGCCTCACGCTCCCACCCGTGGCCCGCGACACCACCGACCCCTTCCCGGTTCACCCGGCACTTCTCGACGCCGCCCTCCATGCGGCCGCCGCCCTCGACAGCTCCGAGCAGCGGGTCCTGCTGCCCGTCGCCATGGCGCGCTGTGCCCTGCCGCCCGGCACGGCGACAGACCTGATCGCGTCCGTGCGCCGGGCCGACGCCTCCGGTACGGACATCACCCTGGACGTCACCCTGTGGGACCCCGACGGCTTCCCGGCAGGCCGGCTGGAGGGCGTACGCCTGCGGGCCGCGAACCCGGCCGACCTCCACAGCGCCTCGGAGAACGGCCGCCACCTGTACGAGGTGGCGTGGACAGCCGGGCCGCAGACGCAGGCCGGCACACCCGGCACCGCATGGGCCGTCCACGGTGACGGGTCGGACCCGGCCGTCGCGACGGCCCTGCGCGACCTGCGAGCGGCGGGCGTCCAGATCACCGCCGAGGGCGCCGACACCGTCGTACGCGTCTGGCCCCGCACCGCACCCGATGCCGAACCGACCGGGATGGCACAGGAGTTGGCGGAAACCGCGCTGGCCGAACTCCAGACGTTGATCGCCCTCCCACCGGACCGGGCGCCCGCGCGCACCATCTGGGTCACGCGGGGCGCGGTCGCGGCAGCCGACGGGGACACGGTTCCCGGGTTCGCCCAGTCGGTGCTGTGGGGCCTCGCCCGCGGTGCCCGCGCCGAACACCCCGGCCTCGGCCTGACCCTGCTCGACCTCGACGGTGACGAACCCCCGCTGCTCACCGCCGCAGCATGTGCCGACGAGCCGGAACTAGCCCTGCGCGACGGTGAGGTGCTGGTCCCGCGCCTCGTACGGGCCCGTCCCGCGCCGTCCGACCGCTCGGCATCGATCCCCGCCGACGGCACGGTCCTGATCACCGGAGGCCTCGGCGCGGTGGGCCGCGGCATCGCCCGCCTGCTCGCCGAGGACGGCGTTCCCCGCCTGCTGCTGACGTCCCGTCAGGGAACCGAGGACTCCCGTGCTGCGGACGTCGTCGCCGAGCTGACCGCACTCGGCGCCGAGGTGGAGATCGCCGCGTGCGACGTCGCGGACGGCGCCGCCGTGGCCGGGCTGCTGGACGGCATCGGGGACGAGTCGCCGCTGCGGGGCATCGTCCACTGTGCCGGGGTCCTCGCCGACGGCGTGGTGGCCGAGCTGACTCCCGAGCGCCTCGCACAGGTGCTGCGCCCAAAGGTCGACGGCGCCGCCCACCTGCACCGGCTCACCGCCGACCGGCCGCTCGACCTCTTCCTCCTGGTGTCCTCGGCAGCGGGAGTCGTCGGCAACGCGGGCCAGGCCAACTACGCCGCCGCCAACGCCTTCCTCGACCAACTCGCCCACCATCGACGCGCCCTGGGCCTGGCCGGAGTCTCGGTCTCCTTCGGCGCCTGGGCGGGCGAAGGGCTCGCGGCACAGCATGCCGACCTGGAGCGGATGGCCCGCCTGGGCCATCGCGCCCTCACCCCCGACCAGGGCCGCGAGCTGACCGAGCTCGCCCTGCGCCGCGCCCCCCCAGCAGCGGACGGTGCCGTTGGTGAGC
>CBFGZZ010000164.1:0-18179 GCA_965653385.1 uncultured Streptomyces sp.
AACAGGCCTCACTCCCGCTCAGTCCCTAGGAACGGTTTCCTGAAGGCGGCGGCCGAACTGGGCGTCGACTCTGCCGACTGCGTGGTGTTCGAGGACTCCGGCGCCGGAATCTCGGCGGGGCGCTCCGCGGGGATGCGGGTGGTGGGGGTTGGGCCGCGGGCCCGGTTCCATGAGCCGGATGTCGTCGTGGCTGATTTGCGGCAGGTTCGGGTTGAGGCGGGGGACGGGGGCGGGATTCGGTTGTATGTCGCCTGAGGGCTCGGGGGTGTGGGACCGATTGCGGGTGCGGGTTGTGGTGGGTTGCACGCGCAGTTCCCCGCGCCCCCAGGGAGCTCGGGGTGCGTGTTTGATGGTGGGTGCGGGTTGAGTGGGGCTGGTCGCGCCGTTCCCGGTTTTGGTGGGTTGCTCGCGCTCAGGGGCGGTGGCCGGACATCTGGTGCAGCTCCGTGCGCCTTTGGGTCGGCTGTGCCTCGGCGGACCTCAAGGGGCGCGGGGAACTGCGCGACCAGCCACGGTGGAGCCGCGGTCGCCATCGGACCGGAGGCTCCCGAGTTCTCGGGCGAACCCCGTCACGGCTCCCGCGTCTCCGACTCCAGCCTCTCCCGCGTCGCCAGGTCGTACACCCCGTACTCCTCCGGCTGGACCCCCCGCGCCCACTGGTACCTGCTCACCGCGTCCTCGACGCCCTCGTTGTAGCTGCCCCGGGCCTCCCTCGTGTAGAGGCCGAGTTGGGTCAGGCGCAGTTCGAGCTCGACCACCTCGGAACCCCGGTCGCCACGACGCAGCGTCGGCGGGGCGGGGTCTCGGGCTGCGGCGGACTCCTGCTGGGCGCCGACGGCCTCCGTGGGTGAGGGGGTGGAGGTGTTCGTCGGTTCCGTGGCGGGGGGCGGAGTGGGGGACGCGCTGGAGCGGGACGGGGAGGACGAGGGGGAGGGGGATGCGCTCTCCGTGGGTGTCGGGGACGCAGGGGGCGGCGCCGGCCGCGTCCGCGTCGGGGAGGGCGGTTGCGATGCCTCGCTGGTCGACGGGGCCGGGACGCTCGCCCGTACGTCGTCCGGCAGAGCCGTGTCGCGGGACGGGGTCTCGTAGGTGAACAGGCCGCTCGCCAGGCCGGCCGCCGCGATCACGGCCACGAGCGCGCCGCCCGTGCCGAGGAGGACGGTGCGGGTACGGCGCCGACCGGGCGCCGCTGTGTCCGGAGCGTCGGTTCCGGTGCCGTGGGGGTCGGTCGCGTCCGGCTCGAACAGGCTGAGGTCCCGTGTGTCGAGGGTGCGGGCCGGCGCCGGAGGGATCGGCCGTAGCGGCATCGTCGCGTCGGAGGGGAGTGCGGCGGCGCTGTCGCCGTCGGCCTCCAGCTCCACGTACGGGCGTATGCGCAGGGGATCGAAGTCCTCCGCCGCTGCCGCCTCCGCGGTGCGGGCGTCGCGCAGGGCCTCGGACACGCGCTGGGCGCAGCCGCAGGACGGGGTGTTGTCGAGGGCTCTCGGCGTACCGCACTCCGGGCAGGGGTGACCGTTCTGGCCTATCGGGCCGTCCTGGCCTTCCGGACCCTTCGTGCCTGTCCGCTCTGTCACGCCTTCGTACCTCCCCCTCGCGAACTCCCCACACTATGCAGACGTTCCTCACGTGGTCTCCGGAAGCCCCCGGAAGGACTGATTCCAAAGGGACTCGACAGGCCATAACCAGCCATAGCGATCACGATGGGGGTGTATCGAGACCCTCGGGAGGTCTTCATGGCCGGGGACGCGCACGGTATGCCGGACGATGTGCGTGACGCGCAGCCCCCGAGGCGGGGAGCCGACGCGCACGAGAACGTGCCCGGCAACGTCCTCGTCTCCATCGGCGCGCTGCTGCTCGGCATGCTGCTCGCCGCGCTCGACCAGACCATCGTGTCGACCGCCCTGCCCACCATCGTCAGCGACCTCGGCGGGCTGGAGCATCTGTCCTGGGTCGTGACCGCCTATCTGCTGGCGTCCACGGCCGCGACTCCGCTGTGGGGCAAGCTCGGTGACCAGTACGGGCGCAAGCGGCTCTTCCAGATCGCGATCGTGATCTTCCTCGTCGGGTCCGCGCTGTGCGGCATGTCGCAGAACATGGCCCAGCTCATCGCCTTCCGGGCCGTGCAGGGTCTCGGGGGCGGCGGGCTCATGGTGCTGTCCATGGCGATCGTGGGGGACATCGTGTCGCCGCGGGACCGGGGGCGGTACCAGGGGTTGTTCGGGGGCGTGTTCGGGGCGACGAGTGTGCTCGGGCCGTTGCTGGGCGGGGTGTTCACGGAGCATCTGAGCTGGCGGTGGGTGTTCTACGTCAATCTGCCCGTCGGGGTGGTCGCGCTGGTGGTGATCGCGAGTGCGCTGCGGATTCCCCGGAAGTCGACGCGGCATGTCATCGACTATCTGGGGACGTTTCTGATCGCGTCCGTCGCCACCTGTCTGGTACTCGTCGCTTCCCTCGGGGGGAACACGTGGGGGTGGGGGTCGGCGCAGATCGTCGGGCTCGCGCTGCTGGGGATGGTGCTCACCTGTGCGTTCGTCGCGGTCGAGCGGCGGGCCGCCGAACCGGTGCTTCCGTTGAAGCTGTTCCGGGTGCGGACCTTCGCGCTGTCGGCTGTCATCAGCTTCATCGTCGGGTTCGCCATGTTCGGCGCGATGACCTATCTGCCGACGTTTCTCCAGGTCGTGCAGGGCGTCAGTCCGACCATGTCCGGGGTGCACATGCTGCCGATGGTCGTCGGCATGCTGCTGGCGTCGACCGTGTCCGGGCAGATCGTCAGCCGTACCGGGCGGTGGAAGGTGTTCCCGGTCGCCGGGACCGGGGTCACCACGCTGGGGCTGCTGTTGCTGCATCAGATGGACGTGGACAGCTCCACCTGGGAGATGAGCCTGTACTTCTTCGTGTTCGGGCTGGGGCTCGGGCTGGTCATGCAGGTGCTCGTGCTGATCGTGCAGAACGCCGTCTCGTACGAGGATCTCGGCGTCGCCACCTCCGGGGCCACCTTCTTCCGGTCCATCGGGGCGTCGTTCGGCGTCGCCATCTTCGGCACGGTCTTCGCGGGCCGGCTCGACGACAAGCTCGTGGAGGCGTTTCGGGGGGTGCGGCTGCCGAGCGGGGTCTCGCTGGAGGGACTGGAGGCCGATCCACGTGACATCGCGCGGTTGCCGGGGGCGTTGCGGCCGGCCGCGCTGGAGGCCTACGCGTCCTCGATCACCGACGTGTTCTTGTACGCGGCGCCTGTGGCGTTGCTCGGGTTCGTGCTGGCCTGGTTCCTGCGGGAGGACCGGCTGCGGGGGTCGGTGACCGCGCCTGATGTCACCGAGACGCTGGCCAGTAATCCCGTGGAGCGGTCGTCGTACGACGAGGTGTGCCGGGCGTTGTCGGTGCTCGGGACGCGGGAGGGGCGGCGGGAGGTGTACCGGGAGATCACCGAACGGGCCGGGTACGACCTGTTGCCCGCGGCCAGTTGGCTGCTGCTGCGGATCAAGAAGTGCGGGTGGGTGGAGCCGGCGGTGCTCGCCGAGCGGAGTTCCGTGCCGTTGCCGGTGATTCTCGAAGCCGCTCGGCAGGTGGAGGAGCGGCGGTTGGCCGTGCGCGAGGGGCTGGATCTGGTGCTGACCCAGAGTGGGCGGGAGGTCGCGGCGCGGTTGGCCAGGGTTCGGGAGGAGTCGTTGGCGGAGTTGCTGGGGGACTGGTGGGGGCCGGGGAGGTCCACGGATCTGGTGCAGTTGGTGAAGGAGATCAATGAGGAGTTGTGTGGGTCGGAGCGGGAACGGCCGGGTACCTCCGGTGGTTGAGCGGGGGATGCCTGCGGCGGCCCGTTGCGGTTCGGTGGGGGTTCGCGTAGCGCGGTTCGGTGCGTTGTGGGTCGGGGCCGTGCCGGGGGGTCTCCGTCCTCGGTCGGGCGGCTCGGTTGCTTCTGGATGTGCTCTGCGTCGACGCCCGCCGCTGTGGGTGGACGCCCCCCCCGGCACGGCCCCATGCCGCCGTACGCGGCTGACGGTTCGTCCCCGACTCGTCAGGCCTCCCGGGCTATCCGCGTCCCTCGGCCGGGGTCGCGCGGGTGAACGTCAGGTGTGTGACGCCGCTTGGCGAGGGGACGGCCTCGATGTCGTAGGCCTGGTCCAGGCCCTCCAGTCCGTCCCAGAGGCGTTCGCCTCGGCCGAGCAGGATCGGGGCCACCACGACGTGCATGTGGTCGATGAGCTCTGCGGCGAGGAAGTCGCGGAGCAGTGTGACACCGCCGCCGATGCGTACGTCCTGGTCGCCCGCCGCCTCGCGGGCCGTCTCGAGTGCCTCGGCGGGTGACGCGTCGAGGAAGTGGAACGTCGTGCCGCCCTCCATCTCGATCGACGGGCGAGGGTGATGCGTGAGGACGAAGGTCGGCGTGTGGAAGGGCGGGTTGGGGCCCCACCACCCCTTCCAGTCCGGGTCCTCGTGCCATCCGGGCGGGCCGAACTTCCCGGCGCCCATGATCTCGGCGCCGATCCCCGGACCGTGCTGCCGTGCGAAGGCGTCGTCGATGCCGCCGGTTCCGCCGGAACGGCCGGTCATGCTGTGCCAGAAGCCGGTGGCGAACATCCACTCGTGCAGCCTTTCACCGGCGTGGCCGAACGGTGTCTCCCGGCTCTGGCCTTCACCGGTGCCGAAGCCGTCGAGCGAGATGGAGAAGTTGTGGACGCGGGCGAGTGACATGGCAGGCCCTTCCTTCCGTGTGCGGTCAACGCCTTTCACCATGACGTCGATCGGGGCGCCGCCGAATCGACACGCCGGGGGTGGCCGATTCGGCCGCCGTTTGAGGCGGGCCATCGGGGCAACCCGGCATCCATGTCCACAGGTGTGATCATTCTGGTCGTGGTAGTGGCGGTCGTCGTGCTGATCGGTGCGGCCGTCCTGGCTCTGCGTGCTCGGAGTACGCAGAGCGGTCGGGGCCTGAAGCGGCGCTTCGGGCCTGAGTACGAGCGGGCCGTTGCCCGGCACGACGGTGACGCCGAGGCCGCCGAGCGGGAGCTCGCCCAGCGGGTGGAGCGGCACGGCGGGCTGCGCGAGCGGGCGTTGGAGACAGAGGAGGCCGAGCGGTTCGAGGCTCGGTGGACGGCGGCCCAGGAGCACTTCGTCGACTCGCCGAAGGATGCCGTCGAAGAGGCGGACCGGGTGCTCGCGGATCTGGCGCAGGCGCGCGGGTTCCCCGACGGCACGCAGTACGAGGAGCAGCTCTCCGCTCTGTCCGTGCACCACGCGCACCAAGTGCAGGGATACCGGCATGTGCACCGGGTCGCCCACGCGCGCGTGAGTGAGGGGGCGGAGGGCGGCGGGCCGGGGACGGAGGAGATGCGCGAGGCCATGGTCGAGGCCCGGGGCCTGTTCGAGGAGCTGACGGGGCCGGTCGAGCGGCGGCGTGGGGGCTTGCCGGAGACAGCCCGGCAGTCCCGGCGGGGTGCCGACGGTCATCGTGGCCATCTGCCGTGGGGCTTCACCGGCCGTCACGCGAAGGGGAGTTGAGGGGCATGACGGATGTGACGAGGGCGGGGCGCGAGGTCACCGCGCTCATGCCGCGTGAGGAGTCCGACAAGTTCGAGCTCAGGCTTCACCAGTCCGTCGCCGGGTTCGTCGACGGTCCCCGGGCCGCCGTCGAGGAGGCCGATCAGCTGGTCGAGGATCTGGTGGGGCGGATCAGCGACGCCATGGCGCAGCGGCGTCGCACGCTGCGTACGTCCTGGCAGGCGGCCGACGAGCAGGCCGACACCGAGCAGCTGCGGCTCGCGCTGCGGGACTACCGGGAGCTGGCGGAACGGCTGCTACGCCTCTGACACTCCTGGCCCATGTGACCCACCCGCCGCCCGGCGCCTCTCCTGCCACTCCCGTACGACCTGTTCCACGTCGTACGGCTTGCGGCCCAGGGGAGGGCCGGGCGGCGGCTTCAGGAGCATGTCGCGGATCTTGGCGTTGACGTTCGTGATGATCTTCCGGACCGCCGGTTCGGACCTGGCCGCGTAGGCCGCGGCCAGCGCGTCCTCCGCCTCCTTGCGCAGGGCCAGGGCCGGGGGCAGGACCGACAGGCCCTCGCGGGCCATCTTGCGTTTGACCCACCACAGTTCGTCGTAGGGGGACTCCAGATCGTTCGGCAGGGGCTTGCCCGCTCCGGGCAGTCTGTCGAAGTCGCCGCGCTGCTGGGCGTCGTGGATCTGCTTGTCGACCCAGGACTCGAACGGGACACCGGGGGGCTTTCGCTCGGTCATGAGTTCATTGTGCCGGACGCGGCGGTGCCGGGCGATTTATCATGCGGCGTCGGTGGCCAAAACGGCCGCCCCTCAAGGATGTTTCAGGAGGAGCGCACGTGCTCGAACTCACCATGGCCGCCGTGTCCGCGGCGGACGAGGGTGCCACGGCCGGCATGCTCATGGCCGACGCGCCCAGCGAGCCGGGTGCCGTGCTGCGGGTGGGCCGGGACAAGACGGTGTGCCGGCTCTCGACGCCGGACGACTGGCTGTTCGTCTCCCGGGTCCACCTGGAGTTCCTGTGCGGGCCCGACGGGACGTGGCAGGTGACCTGGCTGCGCGGCTCGCAGCCCGACCCGTCCTCCGAGGTGCGGCTGACCGTCGGCGAGTACGCTCAGCCGATCGGCTACGGCGGGACCGTGCCGTTGCCCCGGGGCGGCAGCGGCGAGATCATCATCCACGACCGCACCGCGCCGCGCAGCGTCAACGTCGGCTTCTATCAGGAGGCTTGAGCACACCCGCGCGGGCGGCTCACGCCAGGACGCGGGCCAGGGCGAAGCCGTCGTAGCCCTTGGCGCCCACCGTCTGGATCGCCGTACCGCTCAACCTCGGGTGGCTGCCGATCAGTTCGATCGCGGCGCGGGTGCCCTGGATGTCCGGGGCCGTGTCGGTGGGGTCGGCGACCCGGCCGCCGCGCACCACGTTGTCCACGATGATCAGGCTGCCGGTGCTGGTGAGGCGGAGCGCCCAGTCGACGTAGTGCGGGTTGTTGGCCTTGTCGGCGTCGATGAAGACCAGGTCGAAGGGGGCCGGGTTCTCGTCGGCCAGTTTGGGCAGCGACTCCAGGGCCGGGCCGACCCGCACTTCGACGATCTTGTCCAGGCCGGCCCGCGCGATGTTGCGGGTGGCGACCTCGGCGTTCTTGGGGTCGTACTCCAGCGAGATCAGGCGCCCGTCGGCGGGCAGGGCGCGGCCCAGCCAGATGGTGCTGTAACCGCCGAGGGTGCCGATCTCCAGGATGTTGCGGGCGCCCTGGATCCGGGCGAGGAGCTGGAGGAGCTTGCCCTGGGACGGGGTGACGTTGATGTGCGGGAGTTCGGCCGCGTCGCTGTCGCGCAGGGCCGCCTGGAGGGTGTCGTCCTCGGGGGACAGGTGGGTGGAGAAGTACTCGTCGACGTCGTCCCAGAGCTGCGACTCGCTCATCGCCTTGCCTTTCGTATGGCTAGTTAGATGCGCTAACTACCCGTGTTGCGCGGCACTGATTCCCAGGATGGTGGATTCGGGCGGCCCGCGCAGGCGGCTGGGCCGGGGGTGAACCCCCGTCACGGCTCAGTCGCGGGGGGATCGGTGCACGACTATCGTCAACCGGACAAAAGGAGAGCGGACGACAGGTGAAGCGGGGGTTGCCTGCGTCCCTCCCGAGGGAGGGCGGGCCGCATAGGGTTCGTGGAGATTCCGTAAGCGTGGGACGTGAGACGACCGGGGCGGGAGGCCGACGGGCGTGGCGAATGCGGAGCGCGGTGGGCGACCGGCGGAGGCACTCGGAGCCACGGCCGCCGGAGCCACGGCCGTCGGCGCGGTCCAGGCACGCGTGCGGGTGGCACGGCTCGGACTGTGGCTGATCGCCACGATTCTGGCCGTACGGCAGGTGGCCGTCGTCCTCGCTACGCCGCGCGGGGAACGGCTGACGGATCTGGAGACCTGGGTCGGGCCCGAAGGCGTCCTGCATGTGAAGGGTTCGCTGTACGAGTCGACGCAGTTCACCGGTACGCCGTTCGGCGGACTCGTCCTCAAACCGCTCACCCGCGCCGCCGAGCAGGCCCTCGGCTGGGGCTGGACCTTCGGCACGCTGCTGCTCGTCGTCGCCCTCGGCCTGGTCGCCGCCCGCGCCCTGCCGCAGCCGGTGAGCCGCAGGACCTCCCTGCTCGCGGCGCCTGTCGCCGTCAGCCTGCTCATGCTGTCGCTGCCGGTGCGCAACGCCCTCTACCTCGGCCAGACCAGCATCATGCCGGTGCTGCTCGTCCTCCTCGGCTGCTTCGCCGTACGGGGTGAACGCGCCAGCGGCGTGCTCATCGGCCTCGCGGCCGCCCTTCAGCCGACCCTGCTGCTGTTCACCCCGCTGCTGTGGTTCACCGGCCGGCGCCGGGCCGCGCTGACCACGGGCGCAACGTTCGCCGTGAGCACGGTGGTCGCCTGGGCGACGATGCCACGTGACTCGTACACGTACTGGGTGCACCACATGGCCGGCGTCGGCCTCGGCGGACGCGCCGACGACCTCGGCAACCAGTCCCTGCACGGTGCCCTGCTCCGGCTCGGGCTGACCGGCCCCCTGGAGATCGCGCTCTTCCTCCTCCTCGGCGCCGCCGTCGCCGTCCTCGCGATGCGCAGGGCCGTGCGCTACGCCCACGACGGTCAGCTCCTCCTCGCCGTCGCGATCACCGGCTGCGCCGCGATCGTCGTGTCCCCGACGGCCTGGCAGCACCAGCTGCTGTGGGTGCTGCTCGCGCTCGTCGGCCAGGTGGGCAGACGCGCGGGCGACCGGTACGTGTGGCCGGTCGCCGTCATCCTGGTGATGACGCTGCCCGCGAAGATGATGGTGCCGGACAAGGCGATCTTCCATCCGCTGCGCGCCGACCTGATCCTGCTGGCCGCGCTCGCCACGGCCGCCGTCGTCCCGTTCCTGGCCCGCACGTCGCCGTACTGGCAGACCCCGATCCCGACCCGGTACGCCGACCCGGTCCCCGCCCGCTTCCGGCACATCCCGCTCGTGGGGTCCCTGCGCCGGGTGATCACCCGCCCCAACCTGCTCTTCGAGCTGCTGCTGATCCGGGTCACCTACTACGCGTACGCCCAGGTCCGGCTCGCCGCGGCCGGTGGCTCCAACTCGGCCGGGCGGGCCACCGCCGAGGAGCACGGCCGGGAGATCCACTCCATCGAACGGGCCCTGCGTATCGACATCGAGTACTGGGCCAACCACGCGGTCGTGAAGGTCGACTGGCTGCGGAACTTCTTCGACTTCTACTACGAGTCGTTCCACTTCGGCGTGCCGCTCACGATCCTCGCCGTCCTGTACTGGCGCCGCCCCGTCGACTACCGCTGGGCCCGCACCGCGATCGGCTTCGCCACGGTGTTCGCCCTGATCGGCTTCTGGCTCTACCCGCTCGCCCCGCCCCGTCTGATGCCCGGCCTCGGCTTCATCGACACGGTCCACGGCCCCCAGGACTTCACCCAGCCCGACTACGGCACCCTCACCGAACTCACCAACCAGTACGCCGCGATGCCGTCCCTGCACTTCGGCTGGTCGTTGTGGTGCGGCCTGGTCATCCTCGTCCTCGCCCCCAGGTGGTGGATGAAGGCCCTCGGCCTCCTCCACCCCCTTTTCACGGTCACCGCGATCGTCGTCACCGCCAACCACTGGGTCCTGGACGCGGCCGGCGGAGCGGTGGTCGTGGCGGCGGGCTTCGGGGTGACCTACCTGTTCCAGGGGCCGCGTGCCAGAGGGGTGACGGCACAGGCCGAGAAGGTCAGCAGTGAGTCCCCGGCCCCGCTGAAGGACCGTACTCCGAGCTGATGCGGTAGTCGCCCGGAGCCGGGACCGTGAGGCGGGTGAACTCGCCCTGGGGGGTCAGACACGCGGCACCGTCCACGCGTAGCCAGGGGGAGTAGGCGATGCTGACCGTCGTCGCACCCGGGCGGGGCATGTGTACGACGACGTCGGCGCTGGACGTCGAAGCGACCGTCGCCGGGGCGGAGACCAGCGGCACCGCGTCCCGTACCCGGTACACCCGCCAGTGCGCGTCCTGCCAGACCGGCTCCAGCCAGTCGGGCCGGTCCTCGCGGATGAGGCGGGCCTCGACCTTGGCATAGCCGTCGGGCTTGCCGATGGGCAGGACGACGTAGCCGACGGCCCAGCGGTCCAGCCAGGCCCGGTAGGTGGTGGCCGAGAAGGAGCCGTCGTAGAAGAGGCGGGCCCGTTCCATGTCGAGCTGGCGGTTCCAGCCGCGGGCCATGTTGACGTACGGGGCGAGGCCGCTGGCCTCGCGGTGGTTGCGGGCCGGGACGACCTCGACGCGGGTGCGGTCGGCGCCGAGGCGGTCTAGGGCGCGGACCACTCCGCGGGTCTCGGTGGCCCAGGCGGGCACCTTCGTGGAGACGTAGAGGTCGTCTCCGGTCTTCTTCCCGACCCAGGCCACGGAGAAGACCAGCGCGGTGATCAGCAGCCTTCGGCGGACCTTCGCGAGGCGGGGCTGGGCGACCAGCACGGCGAGGAGGGCCGCCGGTGCGAAGAGTTCGGCGAAGCGCTCGACGTTCGTGCCTATGGGGGAGGGGATGAGATACGTCAGGACGGCACCCACCGCGTAGACGGCACCGCTCCAGCGGGCGACCCGCCACGAGCGCGGGGCGAGGAAGGTGACGGCCAGCCCCAGGAAGAACGGCGGCCATATGCGGTCCACGAACATCAACTGCTCGCCCTTGAAGGGGAAGAGAAGAGTCGTCACGCCGACGGTGAGCGCGGGCGGCAGGAGCAGGGCGAGGGCGCGGGGGCAGTCCCGGGTGAGGAGGAAGGCGGCGCCCACGACCACCAGGAACAGGCCGGCCACCGGGCTCGCCATCGTCGCGAGGGCGGCACACACGGCGGCCAGGAGGAGCCGTCTCTCACGGGACAGCAGCAGACAGGCGGCGAGCCCGAAGGCCACACCGAGGGCGAAGGTGGTGCGGCCGGAGGCCACGTTGCACCACAGGGCGAAGGACGCGAGCAGGGCCGGACCGAGAGGTCTTCGCAGCCCCTCGACCCGGGTCATCAGGACGGCCGCGAGCCAGGTCGCCGCCAGACCCGAGACGACGGTGACCGCGCGAACACCCACGGCGGCCATCAAGTACGGGGATATCAGGCTGTAGTTGGCGGTGTGGGTGCCGCCGTACCAGAAGAGGTTGTAGGCCGAGCCGCCGTGCCGCGTCGCGAAGTCGGTCCACGCGTACTGGGCGGCCAAGTCGCCGCCTCCGGTGGCGAGGAAGGCCCACCAGAGAGCGTAGAGCGGGACGGCGGGGAGTGTGGCGAGCAGGGGGATGCGGTGGCGGGTCCACACCGTCAGCAGAAACCGTTTGTGGGCAGGGATCCCCGGATCGGGGGCGTTCGTGCGCGGACGGGTGCTGGTGAGTTCGGCTGGGACCACGTGATCCTAGACGTGGAATCGGATGGGAGCGTTTACTGCCGAAGGAAGGTGGATCAAGTGCGAAGGTCTCCTCCACTTCACCGTCCGCGACTCCAAGAACCCGGCGGGATCGATCCTCACCCTCGACCCCGCCGTGTTCACCGCCTTCGTCAACCGGACGGCGCACCACTGGAGCGGCAGGCGCTCACGCTCACGCGGCGGCCCACGGCACCCGGCAGGTGTGAGGTGCGGTACCTTCCGGGCACAGCTCCCTGATCACCGTCTTGCGGATCGTCCGCCACGTCCGCAGCGAACAGGCCAACCGCACGCGCAACTCGACGGCTTCCCGGGCGCCGCTGCCCTGGCCGGGGTTCTCCCATTCCCACTGTTCCGCGAGATGGTCGTACGCGTCGGCGGTCGTCATCCCGCTCGCGGGAAACGTGTGCGCGACCGTCACATCGACGATCCGGGCCCCGCGCGCGCCCGCCGCCTCGTCCACGAGTCCCCTGACCCATGCGAGGCCTTGCTCGTCGGCGTACAGACCGATCCTCAGGGTGCGTGTCCTCATGCCCTGAGGCTACAGCCGCTGAATGATCGTCCCGGTGGCGAGCCCGCCCCCCGCACACATCGTCACCAGCGCGAACTCCTTGCCGGCACGCTCCAGTTCATGAAGCGCGGTCGTGATCAGCCGGGCCCCGGTGGCCCCGACCGGGTGCCCGAGCGCGATCCCGCCACCGTTCACGTTCACCTTCTCCAGGTCCTGCTCGAAGACCTGCGCCCAGCTCAGCACCACGGATGCGAAGGCCTCGTTGATCTCGACGAGGTCGATGTCCTTCAAGGACATCCCGGCCTTCCCCAGCACCGCCTTGGTCGCGTCGATCGGGCCGTCGAGGTGGAAGTGCGGGTCGGCGCCCACCAGCGCCTGGGCCACGATCCGTGCCCTCGGCCGCAGCTTCAGCGCGCGGGCCATCCGTTTCGACGCCCACATGATGGCCGCGGCGCCGTCGCTGATCTGGGACGAGTTGCCCGCGGTGTGGACGGCCGTCGGCATGACGGGCTTGAGCCGGGCCAGTGCCTCCATGGAGGTGTCGCGAAGGCCCTCGTCCTTGTCGACCAGGCGCCACATGCCCTGCCCGGCGCGCTGCTCCTCCTCGGTGGTGGGGACCTGGACGGCGAACGTCTCCCGCTTGAACCGCTCCTCGGCCCATGCGGCGGCCGCCCGCTCCTGCGAGAGCAGGCCCAGGGAGTCGACGTTCTCCCTGGTCAGGCCACGGTGGCGGGCGATGCGTTCCGCTGCCTCGAACTGGTTGGGCAGGTCGACGTTCCACTCGTCGGGGAACGGCTTTCCGGGCCCGTGCTTGGATCCCGAGCCCAGCGGCACCCGGGACATGGCCTCGACGCCGCAGCTGATCCCGACGTCGATGACGCCCGCTGCGATCATGTTGGCCGTCATGTGCGAGGCCTGCTGCGAGGAGCCGCACTGGCAGTCCACTGTCGTCGCCGCCGTCTCGTACGGCAGGCCCATGGTGAGCCAGGCCGTGCGCGCGGGGTTCATGGACTGCTCGCCGGCGTGGGTCACCGTGCCGCCGACGATCTGCTCGACACAGTCGGCGGGGATGCCGGTGCGGCCCAGGAGTTCGCGGTAGGTCTCGCCCAGGAGGTAGGCGGGGTGGAGGTTGGCGAGCGCGCCGCCGCGCTTGCCGATCGGGGTGCGTACGGCTTCGACGATCACGGGTTCGGCAGCCATGGGTGCGGGTCCTCTCCGAGGGCTCTGCGGAGTCAGGGCGGGGCTGGGCGGAACTGGTACGCGTTCTAGTTCCGTGCTTCAGTGTGCTGACGGAAGGTCAGTGGCTGCAAGAGGTGTGCAGGCAACTGGGACGTCCATGGCTATTGCCAGTTGTAGAACCCGTTACTACCGTCACGGGGACCTTCTTTGCTGATGGACCGTCAGGAGCTGTCCATGCCCTGTCCAGCGCTTCCCGACGGGTTCGACTTCACCGATCCCGATGTGCTGCACCACCGCGTGCCCCTCCCGGAGTTCGCCGAGCTGCGCCGTGCCGAACCGGTCCGCTGGATCCCGCAGTCGGGCAATGTGGCCGGGTTCCAGGACGAGGGCTACTGGGCGGTGACCCGGCACGCGGACGTCAAGTACGTCTCGACGCACCCGGAGTTGTTCTCGTCCACCCTCAACACCGCGATCATCCGCTTCAACGAGCACATCGAGCGCGACGCGATCGACGCGCAGCGGCTGATCCTGCTGAACATGGACCCGCCCGAGCACACCCGGGTCCGCCAGATCGTCCAGCGCGTCTTCACGCCACGGGCCATCCGCGCCCTGGAGGAGCGCCTGCGGACGCGCGCGCTGACGATCGCCGCCAACGCCCGTGACCACTCGGGCACCTTCGACTTCGTCACCGAGGTCGCCTGCGAACTGCCCCTCCAGGCCATCGCCGAGCTCATCGGCATCCCGCAGGACGACCGGGCCAAGATCTTCGACTGGTCCAACAAGATGATCGCGTACGACGACCCCGAGTACGCCATCACCGAGGAGGTCGGCAAGGAGTCGGCCACCGAACTCATCGCGTACGCCATGAACATGGCCGCCGACCGGCGGGAGTGCCCGGCGAAGGACATCGTCAGCACGCTGGTGGCCGCCGAGGGCGAAGGCAACCTGCGCTCGGACGAGTTCGGGTTCTTCGTGCTGATGCTGGCGGTGGCGGGCAACGAGACCACGCGCAACGCCATCACCCACGGCATGCACGCCTTCCTCACCCACCCCGAACAGTGGGAGCTGTACAAGGGGGAGCGGCCGGCGACGGCGGCCGAGGAGATCGTCCGCTGGGCGACGCCGGTCGTGTCCTTCCAGCGCACGGCGACCCAGGACACGGAGTTGGGCGGGAAGCGCATAAAGAAGGGTGAGCGGGTAGGCATCTTCTATGCCTCGGCGAATCGCGACCCCGAGGTCTTCGAGAATCCCGACACCTTCGACATCACCCGCGACCCCAACCCCCATCTCGGCTTCGGCGGGGGCGGCCCCCACTACTGCCTGGGCAAGTCCCTCGCGGTCCTGGAGATCGACCTCATCTTCAACGCCGTGGCCGACGCGATGCCCGGCCTGCGACTGGCCGGGGACCCTCGCCGCCTTCGCTCCGCGTGGATCAACGGAGTGAAGGAACTGCAGGTCAGCACCGGCTGAAGACCGGCACCGGCTGACCTGTCCCGAGGGAGGCAGGAGCACCCCCTATCCCTACGCCCCGTTCCTGCCTCCCCCGAGACGGTCGTCGCGCAGTCGAACACGGCGAAGGCGGCGGCCCCGGGGATCGGGGGCCGCCGCCTTCGGTTCCGTCTGGCGGTGCCGGCTCAGTACCAGCCGTTCGACTGCCAGAAGTTCCAGGCGCCGCACGGGCTGCCGTAGCGGTCCTTCATGTAGTCCACGCCCCACTTGATCTGGGTGGCCGGGTTGGTCTTCCAGTCGGAGCCGGCGGAGGCCATCTTGTTGCCCGGCAGGGCCTGAACCAGGCCGTAGGCGCCGCTGGAGGCGTTGGTGGCGCTGACGTTCCAGTCGCTCTCGTGGTCCACGATCTTGGAGAAGCACTGGTACTGGGCCGAGTCCGAGATCATCTTCTGCGCGATCTGCTGCGCCGAGCCGCCCTCGGTCGTCGCGGCCTGCGAGGGCGCGGCGGCGAACAGGGTGCCGGCGGTGGCGGCCGCCAGGACGACACCGGTGAGGGCCTTCTTCGGGGCGGAGACGCGGCGGAAGGAGGAAGCGACGGACACGGTCACGGGGAGCCTTTCTTCGGGGGCATCGGATCGCGGGCATGCCGGAGCCACGCGATGCGATGCGAGGCGGGGGCATACGTCGGCGCCGCGGCCCTGAGGGCACGTCGGCGCCGTGCGACGTCCTCCACACAACCAGGCCGGGAAGGCGTCCGCAATGAGGGCATTTGCTAGTTGTGGTCGTATGCGGGGCGAAGGTCGTTTGTGTGATCTGGCTCTCAATGTGCAGGTCAGGGCGCGCTATGGCGTGGACATGGCGTCCCATTTGCCCGACTAGCGCAGGTAGTAGGTGATGTGGGTCATGTGGGGTGCTTCACCGGGGAGGGGGTGAGGGTGTGACCGTGTGCGCGGAGTCCCTCACCCTGCGGGAGCGTCGAACGTGACCGGGCTCTCGAAAGCCGCGCGACGGGTGGCCCGGCGGAGGGCCCTGAGGATCACCGGGCCGAGTGCGAGGGTCAGCACGACGGTGACGAGCGCCCGGCCGAGGTCCCAGCCGAGCGAGGTGGCCAGGCAGTACGCGACGAATCGGGCGAGGTTCGCGGGAACGGCGGCGGCCGGGTCGAAGGCGACGTTCGAGGCCAGCGCGCTCATGAAGGGCCAGCCCGCGAGGTTCATGATCGTGCCGTAGGCGAAGGCCGCGAGGAAGCCGTAGACAGCGAGCATCAGCAGCTCCGCCCGCCCCCGCAGGCGGTCCTGGCCCGGCAGCAGGCCCGCGCCCAGCGTGAACCAGCCCATCGCCAGCATCTGGAACGGCAG
Organism: uncultured Streptomyces sp.; assembly: GCA_965653385.1. Taxonomy (GTDB): domain Bacteria; phylum Actinomycetota; class Actinomycetes; order Streptomycetales; family Streptomycetaceae; genus Streptomyces. The sequence goes on from CBFGZZ010000164.1 coordinate 15,899, forward strand.
CCAGGGCCCCACCCCGCCCGTCAGCAGCGACGACGCGAACATCGTCACCCCGCCGAGGACGAAGCCGAAGCCCGGGCCGAGGACCCGGCCGCTGAGCACCATCAGGAAGAACATCGGTTCCAGACCGGCCGTCCCCGCGCCGATCGGCCGCAGCGCGGCCCCCGTCGCCGCCAGCACACCGAGCATCGCGACCGCCTTCGGGCCGAGCCCCGACTCGGAGATCGTGGCGGAGACGACCGCGACCAGGAGGACGAGCAGCGCCGAGAACAGCCAAGGGGCGTCCTGGGCGTGCGCGCTGAGCCGGGAGGCGGGCGGCGCGAGGAACGGCCAGCCGAAGGCGGCGACGCCGACGGCGCTGACCAGGGTGAGGGCGGCGATGGACCGGGGGCCCAGACGGACGGCTCGGGCCTGGGGGGTGGGCGGTGGGGTGCCCGGCGGGGTGGAGCTGGAGCGGCCGGTCATGACAGGGCCTCTCTCACCTCGGCGACCGTGAGCCACTTCTGCGGCGCCAGGATCTTGGCCACCTGCGGGGCGAAGGACGGGGACGCGACGACGACCTCCGGGGTCGGGCCGTCGGCGATCACCTCGCCGTCCGCCAGCAGGACCACCCGGTGCGCGAGCTCGGCGGCGAGCTCCACGTCGTGCGTGGCCAGCACGATGGCGTGGCCCCGCGCGGCCAGGTCGCGCAGCAGCGTGACGAGACGGGCCTTCGCCGCGTAGTCCAGGCCGCGGGTCGGTTCGTCGAGGAGGAGCAGAGGCGGGTCGGCGGTCAGCACCACGGCCAGGGCGAGGGTGAGGCGCTGGCCCTCGGAGAGGTCGCGGGGGTGGGTGTCGTCAGCGATACCCGGGCCCGGGAGGAGGTCGGCGACGAGGTCGCGGCAGGTGCCGGGGGCCGCGCCGGCGTCCTGGTCCGCGGCGGTGCACTCCGCTTCCACCGTGTCGGCGTAGAGGAGGTCGCGGGGTTCCTGGGGGACCAGGCCCACGCGGCGTACGAGGTCCTTCGGGGCGGTCTTGTGGGGGACCGCCCCGTCGACGTGGACCGAGCCGGTCGTGGGGTGGACCAGGCCCACGAGGGTGTTGAGGAGGGTGGACTTGCCGGCGCCGTTGCGGCCCATGAGGGCGATGGTTTCGCCGGGGGTGACGGTGAGGTCTACGTGGCGTAGGGCCTGGATGTGGGCGCGGGTCACGGAGAGGGCCTGTATTGCGGCTGCGTAGGGGGTGGCGGGGGTGGTTGCGGTGCGGTTGCGCTTGAACCAGCGGGGGCGGGCGCCCAACGGGGTGGGGGGTGTGGGTTGTTGGCGGGTGCGGGTTGAGTGTGGTTGATCGCGCCCACGCGGCGGAGCCGCACATGTCGCAGCCCCGCGCCCCTCAAGGGCGTTGTCGTGCCGTTCCTCCAGCTGTTGACGTAGGTCTGCTGCCTTGCGGCGGGCGTCCCTGACCGTCAGGGGCAAGGGGGACCATCCCGCCAGGCGGCCCAGGGCCACCACCGGTGGGTAGACCGGGGAGACGGCCATGATCTCTGCCGGGGTGCCCACGCTGAGCGGTGCGCCCGGGGCCGGGAGCAGGACGACCTGGTCGGCGTACTGGATGACCCGCTCCAGGCGGTGTTCGGCCATCAGAACCGTCGTCCCGAGGTCGTGGACCAGGCGTTGGAGGACCGCGAGGACCTCTTCGGCGGCTGCGGGGTCCAGGGCTGAGGTGGGCTCGTCGAGGACGAGGACCCGGGGGTGCGGGGTGAGGACCGAGCCGATCGCGACACGCTGCTGCTGGCCGCCGGAGAGGGTGGCGATGGGGCGGTCGCGGAGGCCGGTGAGGCCGAGGAGGTCGAGGGTCTCCTCGACCCGACGGCGCATGACGTCGGGGGCGAGCCCCAACGACTCCATGCCGTAGGCGAGTTCGTCCTCGACCGTGTCCGTGACGAAGTGGGAGAGGGGGTCCTGGCCGACCGTGCCCACGACGTCGGCCAGTTCGCGGGGCTTGTGGGTGCGGGTGTCACGGCCGGCCACCGTGACGCGGCCGCGCAGGGTGCCGCCGGTGAAGTGCGGGACGAGACCGCTGACCGCGCCGAGGACGGTGGACTTGCCGACGCCCGACGGGCCGACCAGCAGGACCAGCTCGCCCTCGGGCACCTCGAAGTCGATGCCCTGGACGGTGGGTTCGATGGCGCCGTCGTACGTCACCGATACGTCCTCGAAGCGGATCACGACGGCTCCTCGGGGGTGATGAAGGCAGGCAGGAGGCCCAGGAGTACGGCCGCCGAGGGCCAGAGGGGGAGGGTCGG
>CBFGZZ010000165.1:0-18177 GCA_965653385.1 uncultured Streptomyces sp.
ACAGCGATGACCTGTGGACCGTCTACCAGCGCGTGCAGGAGAACCTGATGAAAGGAGGTCTGTCAGGGCGAACCGCTCAGGGGAAAAGCAGCCGCACCCGTGCTGTTACCGGTATTGATGGCGCGCCGAGACCAGGAAGCGTCGGCGGCGGTACCAGGGGCGGCGGGGCGGGTCGTCCGGTGCCGGTTCCTCGACCGGATCACCGGGCGGACCGTCGGCCGGGGCCGGGGCGTCCACCGGCGCGGTCGAGGGCGCCGTACGCGACCGCTGCCGTGCCGCCACCGCCAGGATCCACAACCGGTGCAGCTCCAGCCGCTCCTCCGGTGTCGCCCCGCACAGGGCGGCGAACCGTTCCACGGGGGCGAAGTCGAGGGGGACCGCGTCGCCGGCGCAGTAGCGGTGCAGCGTGGAGGTGTTCATGTTCAGGCGGCGGGCCAGCTGACCGTAGCTGCGGTCGGTGCGGTCCTTCAGGCGCCTGAGTGCCGCCGCGAACTCCTGGACGTCGTCGTCCCGTGCTTCAGACACCGTTCCCCCGGGTCCTCGCCGTCCCGGGACGGTATCCCAGGCACTCCATATACCTGCACGTCAGATGGGCTGGGATGGTTCCACCGTCGCGGATCGGGCGGCGGAGCTTGCGGCCGTGCGCTGTGACGGCTGATGCTCTTGGTGTCGCACCGACCAGAGGCAGGACAGACCATCCGCCATCGGTGACGACCACTTTCACACGTTCACGCTCTCATCGCACTCATCTCGTTCACGGGGGACAGCCATGCCCAACCGCACTCGAACCGGAGCGCTCGCCGCGCTCGCCGTCGCGACGCTCGCCGCCGGCGCCGCACTCACCGCCGCACCGGCCGGCGCCGCCACGAAGGCACCCGCGCCGAAGTTCCTGTCGGCGTCCCAACTCCCGCCGCACCCCACCTCCGCCTGGACCGCCGGCAAGGTCACCGACGGCGTCCCGGAGGAGATGCGGTACTGCTTCGGTGACGCGCTGCTCGCCTACGACTCCAGCTACCGCGCCTTCCGCACCGACCTGGAGACCAACGCCCAGCAGCTCAACGTCGTCGTCGGGAACAGCGCCAAGGCCAAGGCGCTCGCCACCCGCCTGAACAAGGAGATCCGGTCCTGCGCCGAACGCAGCGACGCCGACCCTGAGATCGAGGCCGAGTACCGGAGCTACGGCACCCTGCCGGTCGAGGAGGGCGCCCGTGTCCACGGCCTCGCGACCCGCGCCTCGTGGGGCGCCATGGACATCGGCCTCGTCTCCGTCGGCCGGGACGGCGGCACCGTCACCGTCGTGCAGTGGGGTCAGATGGGGGACTTCACGGACGCGCCGGTGAAGGCCTTCAAGAAGACGACCACCACGGCGGTCAACAAGCTCTACTGACCACCACACCAGCGGGGCCGCCCTCCCGGACGGGGGTCGGACGGGCGGCCCCGCACCCACCACCCGCTCTCGCCACGCGCTGAACCACGGCCGAGCAAGCGAATTCCGGCCAGTTTCGCCGGCCGCGGGTCCGGCGCGGGGCGTTCACGTCGACGACGCCTCCCCGCCGGGCTCTCAACTGCCCCATGCCCGCGTCACATACGGCCGGATCGGCAGCCGGGGATCGGCGGCCGGGCCGATCCCGTCCGGTCCCGACGACCGGGCGTGAGTCGGCGCGCGGCCGTGCGGGACTGCCCAGGTCGGCCGCCCGCGCCACCGGCAGACGAACCGCCTCGCCTCCTCTCCCCGCACGCCCGCCTCCGGCCCGCGGGCCGGTCCGTGGCCGGTGACCGACTCGCTCCGGTCGTCGCGTACGGCGGCCTCCGGGCGGCCGGTGGGTGACGTTCCGGGATTCATGCACCCGGCGTACGCCGCGCCAACCTTGGCCGAACACCTGGTCGTTGACGATTCGACATGACTGGCGCCGGTCCCGATGGGAAATGGTTCCCGTGAACGTGTTCGAGCCAGGAGGGGAACCGACATCGGCACGCGGGCGGGGGTCATGAAGAGGCAGGCACGAGGGGGCGGTCCCATAGCGTACGGGGCCTTCTCGGTGGAGACGGTGGAGGACCAGGCCGCGATCGAGGGGGAGCGGGCGCAGCCACCACAGCTCAGGCGCAGACTCGGGCGGGCGGATCTGCGGGCCGTACCGGAGGCCCGCAGGGCCCTGCGCGACCTGTTGCGGCACTGGGGGAGGCCCGGACGGTCGGACATAGCCGAACTGCTCACCAGCGAACTCGTCACCAACGCGATCGTCCACACCGACCGTGAGGCGGTCCTGACGGCGACCGTCGGACCGGACGGACTCCGGGTGGAGGTACGGGACTTCGTCGCCCGTCGGCCCAGACTGCGCGTACCGATCGCCGACGACGGTACGAACGGCAGAGGCCTGGTCCTGGTCGAGTCCCTCGCGGACGCCTGGGGCGTACAGCCGCACGGGGTGGGCAAGGCGGTGTGGTTCGAACTCGACGCGGATGCCGCGTGAGGATCGACAACGGGATGGGGCGCGACCCGAACCTCCGGTCGCGCCCCATCCCGTCGATGATCGGTGTTCTCAGCCGAACTGCTGCTCAAGATCCTTGAGCTTGCGCTCCAGGGAGTCGAGTCGCGGCAGCGCCATGGTGTCGTCCTCCGCGGTGAGGTCGACGGCGACCGGGTCAGAACCGGTGCGAACGGGCTGAAGTGAGGGACGCGACCGTACGGGCAGTTGCTCCGGCGCGGATATGGCAGGCTCCGCGGTCACTTGGGCCGAGGCACGCTCCAGGGCCTGCGTCTCGACCTGTCGTCCGTTACCGCGGCCGATGAAGCCGCGGTGGCCCCGGCTGATGGCCTTCAGCTGGGCACGCTCCATGCGCTGCTGGTCGCGCCTGCGCAGTCGGCTCTCGTCCTTCTGCCGCTTGTCCTCGCGGACCTCGTCGACCGCCTCGTCCAGGCTGCGCACGCCCTCCAGGAGCATCAGCGACCAGGCCTTGTAGGTCTCGCGCGGGGCCCGCAGCCAGCGGACGATCCGGATCTGCGGCAGCGGCCTGGGCACCAGACCCTGTTCACGCAGGGCGGCCCGGCGGGTCTGCTTCAGCGCCCGGTCGAACAGCACGGCCGCGGACAGGGACATGCCGGCGAAGAAGTGCGGGGCGCCGTCGTGGCCGATGCCCCTGGGCGCGTGCACCCAGTTGAACCAGGCCGCGGCGGCCGCGAACGTCCACACGAGTATCCGGGAGCCGAGGGCCGCGTCACCGTGGCTGGCCTCCCGCACCGCGAGCACGGAGCAGAACATCGCGGCGCCGTCCAGACCGAACGGCACGAGGTACTGCCAGCCGTTGTGGAGGCCGAGGTTCTGCTCGCCGAAGCCGACCAGGCCGTGGAAGGAGAGGGCGGCGGCCACGGCCGCGCAGCAGAACAGCAGCACATAGGAGGCGGTGCCGTATATGGCCTCCTTGCGCCTGCGGCGCTCCTCGCTGCGCTCCCACGAGTCGTCCGCGCCGGCGTCCTTCCCCGCGGTCTTCCCGCGCCGCAGCACCGCTATCGCCGCCAGCAGGCCCAGGAGCAGTACGGCGCCCGGAAGCAGCCAGTTCAGCGATATGTCGGTCAATCTCATCTGGGGTCCCTTGCATTGGGATAGGGCGTAACGCCCGCCATAGTGGCCCAATCCCACTGGCCCTCAGGGGGTTTCGGGGCAAGAGGCCGCCAAGGAAGTGCAAGGGAATGCCCAGGGCGGCGTTCTGCTCGAACTGCCGCTTGAGGGGCGGGAGTTGAGTTCGAACAACACTACCCGTGCGGGTGGTTCCACGGAAAGTTCCTGCGCGAAGTGAGGAACTTGTGAAACGCCTGTAACCGTAACGGGTGTCCTGCTCGCGGGTGATCTTACGGCACGAGGGCTTACGTCCGCGCCGGAGGGTGCGGCCGCGGGGGTGTCTGAGGGTGCCTCAACTGGCGGTGGCCACAAGCTTGGTGACCCGGTCGGCGTCGCAGGTGCGCGGGCAGGTGGGGCAGGTGTCCTCGGGGCGCAGTGTGTAGAACATGCAGCAGCTCGCCCGGTCCCGGGTGGGCAGGGACTCGCCGTTCGGGCCGGTGAGCTCGCGGAACGCGGCCGAGCCGACGTACGGCTTCGTAGCGCCCGGCAGCAGCAGCTCCAGTTCGCGTTGTGCCCGGTCCTGCTCCCCGTCGCCGAACAGATGGGCGACGTACCACAGGCCCTCGACGATCTCGTCGGTCGCCATGCCCCAGAGTGCTCGCCCGCGGCGCCGCATGCGCGGACCGAAGCCCGCGAGGACGGGTTCGAGGTGCTCGGCGACGGCGGTCCGCACCTCGGCGCGCAGTGCCTCCTCGTCGGGGACGACCCTCGCGCCGGGCAGGGCGGCGGCCGGGTCGCCGGGGAGGCAGGCGAAGGTGGTGGGGCGCGCTGCCAGGCGGCCGATGGGGAGGTCGGGGGCCGTGCGGTCGTACGAGACATGTGTCACGGGGAAGCGGGGGACGCGGCGGAGCAGGAACCAGGGCACGGTGATCAGCAGGCAGGCGGGCCAGACATAGCGGTGCAGGCCGAAACTGGCGACGACGTCCGGGCGTGCGGACTGTCCGTAGTCGCGCCGTATCTGTGCGTCGTCCCAGGCCAGGAAGGTGTCGAGGCCGTCCGCGCCCTCGGCGAGCGCGGTGGCGGTGATCCAGCCGTCGTGTCGGGGGAGCTGTGCGTCCGGGGTGAGCTGGGTGATGTCCAGCCCCGGGAAGACCTCGGTGAGACGGCTGTACGCGTCCGTGAGGGCCGAGGGGGGCACAGACATACTGGACCGCCGATCCGCGAGGCTTTGAAGGTAAGCCTTACCTTACCCAAGATCGCTGCGATTTGAACTGTCGCGTTCTGCGCCTAAGGTGCTTGACGGGCGAGTAACAAGACGCCGTAATGACCCCAAGTACCGACACGTCGGGAGGAGGACCCGTGAAGCAGGGCGCGCAGGGCTCCGCGGTGACGGGGATTCCGCAGGTGTCGGGGGAGAGCGGGGCCGGCAGGGTGCCGTCGCAGGGGCGGGTCGGGGGTGTGGAGCGGGGCCGGGGTGTCTCGGTGCCGACGGCTCGGGGTGAGCACGTCCACAGCGAACCGCCGATGCCGGTGCCGCGTGCTGTTGTGCAGCGGGCCTCGGTGCGGGGGCAGATCCTCGACGCTCTGCGCACCGCGCTGGTCACTGGGGAGCTGACGCCGGGCGTCGTCTACTCGGCACCCGCGCTCGGGGAGCGCTTCGGCGTCTCCGCGACGCCGGTGCGTGAGGCGATGCAGCAGCTCGCGCAGGAAGGGGCCGTCGAGGTCGTTCCCAACCGGGGGTTCCGGGTGGTCGAGCGGGGCGCTCGGGAGCTGGCCGAACTCGCCGAGGTGCGGGCGTTGATCGAGGTGCCGGTGATGCTGCGGCTGGCGCGTACGGTGTCGGCCGAACGGTGGGCGGAACTGCGGCCGTTGGCCGAGGCGACCGTCCGGGCGGCGTCGACGGGGTGCCGGGCGACGTACGCGGAGGCCGACCGGACCTTCCATCGCGCTGTGCTGTCCCTCTGCGGCAACGAACAACTCGTCCAGATCGCCGACGACCTCCACCGCCGGGCCCAGTGGCCCCTGCGGGCCTCCACCCGCAGCCGCACCGACCTCCTCGCGGACGCGACGGAACACTCGGCGCTGCTGGACGCGTTGATCGCCGGGGATGTGGATGCGGTGCGGGTGCTGGTGGGGGAGCACTTCGCGGGGTGACGATGCCTGCGGCGGCCCGTTGCGGTTGGGCGGGGGTTCGCGTAGCGCGGTCCGGTGGGTGGTCGGGTCGGGGCCGTGCCGGGTGTGTCCGTCCTCCCGTGGTTCCACCGGTGCCTCGTGGGGCTTCGCGGCGCAGTGTCGGCGGGGGCGAGGAAAGGTGGGTGGGGTCAGGCGGCTGCTGGGGGTGTGGGGGCCAGTTGGCGGGCCAGCCAGGTGGGGACGCCGCCGAGGAGATGGAACAGGCGGCGGGCCTCGTTGCGCAGGCGGGTCGCCTCCGGCTCGGTCTCCGCGTCGGCCAGGGACGCCAGTGCGGGGGCCGTGCCCACCAGGTAGCCCAGTTCCTCTCGGATGCGGAGGGACTCGGCGAAGCCGTGGCGGGCCTCCGCCAACTCGCCGTCGCGCAGGGCGAGTCCGGCAAGGTGACGCCAGGTGAAGGAGAGGAGCAGGGGGTCGGCGTGGGCCGTCGCGCCCGCGTGGGCCCGGCGGTATGCGGCGCGGGCCGCCTGCGGGGAGCGCGCCAGGTTCTCCGCCAGGAGTCCGCGGCGGAAGTCCAGCAGTGCCCTCCCCGCAGCCCCCGGAGGGATCAGCGCCGCCGCCCGCCCCAGCGCGGCCCGCGCCTCGTCGGCCCGATCGCGCACCGAGTGCAGCGTCGCGGCGTAGGCAAGTTGCCCGCGTTCACAAGCGGCCGCGCCCCGCTCGTCGTCACTGTGCGCGAGCGCCTCGGCGGTACGGAGCGCGTCCTCGGCCTCCGCCCAGCCCTGCTCGGTGTAGAGACAGCGCTCCACCAGCAGCGACGCCCGCTGGAGCGCGGCCTGTGCGGTCACCGGCTGTAGCAGGGCCGCCGCGTCCGCCCAGCACGCGCGTGAGCGCAGCCGCCATACCGCGGTCTGGAGTGGATCGTCACCGGCGGTCGTTCCGTTACCAGACATGGCGGTATACGCCACCTCGCCCTCCCCGAGCACGCCATCGAGCTGTTGAGTGGTGGCGGCATCTCAGCACGGATCGCCGGGTTCGGCCAAGAGGGTGGGTGAAGGATTTCACAAAGTCGTGGGACAGTGGCGGCACTTGGTGCCGGGCGGTGGGGGTGCCCGGTGAGGTCAACTCATGCGCAATGCCAAGAAGAAATCCAGCTTGTCCTCCAGCCGGGAGAGGTCCCGGCCCGTCAACTGCTCGATTCTGCCCACTCGGTAGCGCAGTGTGTTGACGTGCAGGTGGAGACGGGTCGCGCAGCGCGTCCAGGAGCCGTCGCAGTCGAGGAACGCCTCAAGGGTGGGGATCAGCTCGGCACGGTGGCGGCGGTCGTAGTCGCGGAGCGGGTCGAGGAGGCGGGCCGTGAAGGCCCGGCGTACGTCGTCCGGAACGAAGGGCAGGAGCAGGACGTGCGAGGCCAGTTCCTGGTGGCCCGCCGCGCAGACCCGGCCGGGGCGTGCCGCCGCCACCCGGCGGGCGTGCCGGGCCTCCTCCAGGGCTCCGCGCAGGCCCTCCGCGGAGTGCACGGCCGCACTCACACCGAGCGTGACCCGGCCGTCGCCGTCCAGGCCCGCCGACAGGGCGTCGCGGACCGAGTCGAGGAGAGCGTCGGCGAGGATGCCGGTCTCCGAGCCGTCGTGCTCCGACGAGACCGCCGGGAGGGGGACCAGGGCGATGGCCTCGTCGCCGGTGTGGGCCACGGCGATGCGGTCGGACGGTTCGGGGCCGGTGGCGAGCGGGTCCACCAGGATCTCTTCCAGGAGGGACTGGGCGATCGGGCCCTCCTCCTCGATGTCGGCGCCCTCCCATTCGACCCGGGCCACGACCACCTGCCAGTGGGGGGCCGCGCCGAGGCCGGGCAGCAGGACCGGGGCCGCCACGCGCAGGCGGGCGGCGATCTCGGCGGGTGCCGCGCCCGTCTGGACCAGTTCGAGGACCTCCTGGGCGAGGCGGCGGCGGACCGTGCGGGCGGCGTCGCGCCGGTCGCGTTCCACCGCGATCAGCTGGGTGACGCCCTGGAGGAGATCCAGCCGCTCCTCGGGCCAGTCGCTCGCGTCCGCCTCCACGGCCAGCAGCCATTCCGACAGCACCGTCTCACGCACGTCTCGCGCGGCCTGCGCCGAGCGGCCCGTGCTGCGGATCGGGAAGAGCGAGTACTGCGTGCTGCCCAGCGGCAGCCGGTGGGGGCCGCGGCGGCCCGTGCGTGCGGCCGTCAGATGCTCCGCAGCCAGCCTCGCGCACACCTCGGGGGCCAGCGCCGGGCCGCCGGCCTTCGAGCCCGCGATGAGCCGGCCCGTCGGTGACAGCACCCAGGCCCGTAGGTCCAGGTCCGAGCCGAGGAGGTCGAGGACCACGTCCGGGCCGCCGCCCGCCGGGCCCGAGGTCATCATCCGGCGGTGCCGGTCGACCACGGCCGCCAGATCCCCGGCCCGCTCGCCGCTCACCTGCCGTACGACATGCTCGGTGATCGTCGCGAACGCCACCGACTCGTGCACCGCGAACAGGGGGAGGCGGTGGCGGGCGCAGGCCAGCACCAGGTCGTCGGGGATGTCGCCGAGCTCGGCCTCACCGGCCCCCAGCGCCGCCACCCCGGCCTGGGCCAGGAGGCGGACGAAAGGCTCGGAGTCCGCCGAGTCGCGGCGCCAGGCCAGCCCCGTGAGCACCAGCTCACCGCCGGAGAGGTAGCGGCTGGGGTCCCTGAGGTCGGTGGTCATCACACCGCGCACGGTGCGGTCCAGCTCGTCCTCGCCGCCGAGCAGCTTGAGGCCCAGCGCGTCGGTGTCCAGCAGTGCGCGCAGCCGCATTCTCGTCGCCGCCGTTCTTTGTCTCGAAATCTACGATGAATCTTGATGGGTCTGTGGTGAGGCCCGGACGGTGGGCCGGTGAGCGGCGCCCGCGGCGGTGCTCGTCGTCTTTCGGACGGTGTCCCAGGTCACAGGGCCGTGGCCGATGTTTCCGGAGAAAAGCGTGGAGGTTACTGGTGACCTCCGTTCATACGAATCTACAAGATGACCGCCCTGGCCAGCCAACTCCTTCATGGTTTCCGTGACTGACCCCGGTGGAGCAGCGCGCTGTGTACTGACGTCAATCCGCGTTAACAGCACATGAACGAGCCGGGCCCGCCGCACCTGATCTGGCTCAAACCGTACGACCCACGAGACGAAGAAGAAGAGAGCCGGTCATGGACTTCCTTCGCCCCGCCAGCTGGGAGGAGGCGCTCGCCGCTAAGGCAGAGCACCCCACCGCTGTGCCGATTGCGGGTGGCACCGATGTGATGGTCGAGATCAACTTCGACCACCGCCGGCCCGAGTACCTCCTCGACCTGAACCGCATCGGCGACCTCTACGAGTGGGAGGTCGGCGAGGACAGCGTGCGGCTCGGGGCCTCCGTCCCGTACACCCGCATCATGGAGCACCTGCGTGCCGAGCTGCCGGGTCTCGCCCTGGCCTCGCACACGGTCGCCTCCCCGCAGATCCGCAACCGCGGCGGCGTCGGCGGCAACCTCGGCACCGCCTCCCCGGCCGGTGACGCCCACCCCGCCCTCCTCGCGGCGGGCGCCGAGGTCGAGGTCGAGTCGGTGCGCGGCAGCCGCCGTATCCCGATCGACGAGTTCTACACCGGCGTCAAGCGCAACGCGCTGGCAGCGGATGAGCTCATCCGGGCCGTGCACATCAAGAAGGCCGACGGGCCGCAGCAGTACTCCAAGGTGGGGACCAGGAACGCCATGGTCATCGCCGTGTGTGCCTTCGGGCTTGCCCTGCATCCCCGGACGCGGACCGTGCGTACGGGGATCGGCTCGGCCGCCCCTACGCCGGTGCGGGCCAAGGCCGCCGAGGAGTTCCTGAACGCGGCGCTCGAAGAGGGCGGCTTCTGGGACAACGGCAAGATCATCACCCCGTCGGTCGCCAAGCAGTTCGCGGAGCTGTGCTCCGGCGCCTGCAACCCGATCGACGACGTCCGGGGCACCGCGAGCTACCGCCGCCACGCGGTCGGCGTGATGGCCCGCCGCACGCTGACCTGGACCTGGGAGTCGTACCGCGGCACCGCCGCCCGCACGGAGGGAGTCGCCTGATGCGAGTCAACTTCACTGTCAATGGACGCCCGCAGGAAGCCGACGACGTGTGGGAGGGCGAGTCCCTGCTGTACGTGCTGCGCGAGCGGCTCGGTCTGCCGGGCTCGAAGAACGCCTGTGAGCAGGGCGAGTGCGGGTCCTGCACGGTCCGGCTCGACGGGGAGCCGGTCTGCGCGTGTCTCGTCGCCGCCGGACAGGTCGAGGGCCGCGAGGTCGTGACCGTCGAGGGGCTCGCCGACTTCGCCAAGCAGCGCGCCGAGCGCGGTGGTTGCGCGACCGGTGCCTGCGGTACGGACGGGAAGGCGGGGACCTCGCTCCAGGACGCCCAGCACTGGGCGGCCAAGGGGCAGGACTCGCAGACCGGCGAGGGCACCGAACTGTCCCCGGTCCAGCAGGCCTTCATCGACGCCGGCGCCGTCCAGTGCGGTTTCTGCACGCCCGGACTGCTGGTCGCCGCCGACGAGATGCTGGAGCGCAACCCCAACCCGACCGACGCGGACATCCGCGAGGCGCTGTCGGGCAACCTGTGCCGCTGCACCGGTTACGAGAAGATCATGGACGCGGTCCGCCTCGCGGCCGCCCGGCAGGGAGAGGCGGTCTGAGCGGCATGCCAACGAATGGCGCTCCTACGAAGATCACCCAAGGGTCCCAGACCAAGGGCGGCATCGGTGAGTCGACGCTCCGTCCGGACGGCACCCTCAAGGTGACCGGCGAGTTCGCGTACTCGTCCGACATGTGGCACGAGGACATGCTCTGGGGGCAGATCCTCCGCTCGACCGTCGCGCACGCCGAGATCGTGTCCATCGACACGAGCGAGGCCCTCGCCATGGCGGGTGTCTACGCCGTCATGACGTACGACGACCTGCCGACCGACGTGAGGAACTACGGCCTGGAGATCCAGGACACCCCGGTCCTCGCCCACGGCAAGGTACGCCACCACGGTGAGCCGGTCGCCATCGTCGCCGCCGACCACCCGGAGACGGCGCGCCGCGCCGCCGCCAAGATCAAGGTCGACTACCGCGAGCTGCCCGTCATCACCGACGAGGCCTCCGCGACCGCCCCGGACGCGATCCTCGTCCACGAAGGCCGCGACGACCACCACAGCGGCCATGTCCCGCACCCGAACATCGTCCACCGCCAGCCGATCTTCCGCGGCGACGCCGCGGCGGCCGCCGAGCGGGCCGACTTCGTCGTCAAGGGCGAGTACACCTTCGGCATGCAGGACCAGGCCTTCCTCGGCCCCGAGTCGGGTCTCGCCGTGCCGGACGAGGACGGCGGCGTCCACCTCTACATCGCCACCCAGTGGCTGCACTCCGACCTGAAGCAGATCGCGCCGGTCCTCGGCCTGCCCGAGAGCAAGGTCCGCATGACGCTGTCCGGCGTCGGCGGTGCCTTCGGCGGCCGCGAGGACCTGTCGATGCAGATCCACGCCTGTCTGCTGGCGATGCGCACCGGCAAGCCCGTCAAGATCGTCTACAACCGCTTCGAGTCCTTCTTCGGGCACGTCCACCGCCACCCCGCCAAGCTGTACTACGAGCACGGCGCCACGAAGGACGGCAAGCTCACCCACGTGAAGTGCCGGATCGTGCTGGACGGCGGCGCGTACGCCTCCGCCTCCCCGGCCGTCGTCGGCAACGCCTCCTCGCTGTCGATCGGCCCGTACGTGGTCGACGACGTCGACATCGAGGCCATCGCCCTCTACACCAACAACCCGCCCTGCGGCGCCATGCGCGGCTTCGGCGCGGTCCAGGCGTGCTTCGCCTACGAGGCGCAGATGGACAAGCTCGCCGACGCGGTCGGCATGGACCGGGTGGAGTTCCGGCAGCTGAACGCCATGGAGCAGGGGACCGTCATGCCGACCGGGCAGCCGGTCGACTCCCCGGCGCCGGTCGCCGAACTCCTGCGCCGCGTCAAGGCGATGCCGCTGCCGCCCGAGCGCCAGTGGGAGTCCAGCGAGGGCGCGGACGTACGGCAGCTGCCGGGCGGTCTGTCCAACACCACGCACGGCGAAGGCGTCGTCCGCGGTGTCGGCTACGCGGTCGGCATCAAGAACGTCGGCTTCTCCGAGGGCTTCGACGACTACTCCACCGCCAAGGTGCGCATGGAGGTCATCGCCGGCCAGCCCGTGGCCACCGTGCACACCGCGATGGCCGAGGTCGGCCAGGGCGGTGTCACCGTCCACGCGCAGATCGCCCGCACCGAGCTGGGTGTCACCCAGGTCACGATCCACCCCGCGGACACCCAGGTGGGCTCGGCCGGTTCGACGTCCGCCTCCCGGCAGACGTACGTCACCGGCGGCGCCGTCAAGAACTCCTGCGAGCTGGTCCGCGAGAAGGTCCTGGAGATCGGGCGCCGCAAGTTCGGCTCCTACCACCCCGCCTGGGCCACCGCCGAACTGCTCCTGGAGGGCGGCAAGGTCGTCACCGACGGCGGCGAAGTACTCGCCGACCTGGTCGACGTACTCGAAGGCGAGAGCGTCGAGGTCGAGGCCGAGTGGCGGCACCGTCCGACCGAGGCCTTCGACCTGCGCACCGGCCAGGGCAACGGGCACGTCCAGTACTCCTTCGCCGCGCACCGCGCCGTCGTCGAGGTCGACACCGAGCTCGGCCTGGTCAAGGTGATCGAGCTGGCCTGCGCCCAGGACGTCGGCAAGGCGCTCAACCCGCTGTCCGTCCTCGGCCAGATCCAGGGCGGCACGCTCCAGGGCATGGGCGTCGCGGTGATGGAGGAGATCATCGTCGACCCCAAGACCGCGAAGGTCAGGAACCCGTCCTTCACGGACTACCTGCTCCCCACGATCCTCGACACGCCGATCATCCCCGTCGACGTGCTCGAACTCGCCGACGACCACGCCCCGTACGGGCTGCGGGGCATCGGCGAGGCCCCCACCCTGTCGTCGACCCCGGCCGTCCTCGCGGCGATCCGGAACGCGACCGGGCTGGAGCTCAACCGCACGCCGGTACGTCCGGAGCACCTCACCGGAACGGCGTAGGCAAGCTCTCCGGGCGGCGCCGGGAACGTCACACTTCGCCGCGCCGCCCGGAGGAACCGAGTGCCGCACCGCTCGCGGCACTTGACTCCCCAGCAAGTACCAGCACCACGGATCCCGTTCACCGGATCCTGTTCGTTCGTCTCGGGCCGTCCCCCGGGTCGTGCGGCCGAAGCACCTTCCCAAATCCCGCTGCCGTCAGGGCGGCCGCGCGGGTGCCCCTTTGAACCTTGGGAGTAGGCCCCACATGACCCAGCAGTCACTGGAGCCCACGACCTCGGCCGAAGACGCGGGTGAAGGAACCCGCGTCCCGGCCGGCAGGTCGTGGCTCGACCGGTACTTCCACATATCCCACCGAGGATCCACCGTCGCGCGTGAGGTGCGCGGCGGCGTCACCACCTTCATGGCGATGGCGTACATCCTCCTGCTCAACCCGTTGATCCTGTCCGGCAAGGACGCGGCCGGGGACATGCTCGCCCAGAAGGCCCTCATCACCGCGACGGCGTTCGCGGCGGCCTTCACCACGCTCCTGATGGGCTTCTTCGGCAAGGTGCCGCTGGCCCTCGCCGCCGGCCTCTCCGTCTCCGGAGTCCTCGCCTCGCAGGTCGCCCCGCAGATGACCTGGCCGCAGGCCATGGGCATGTGTGTGATGTACGGCGTCATCATCATGCTGCTGGTCGTCACCGGCCTGCGCGAGATGATCATGAACGCGATCCCGCTCGCGCTCAAGCACGCGATCACCATGGGCATCGGCCTGTTCGTGGCGCTGATCGGCTTCGCCAAGGCCGGTTTCGTGCACCAGGGCGAGTCGACCCTGGTCACCCTCGGCCCGGCCGGTGAACTGGCCGGCTGGCCGGTGCTGCTCTTCGCCGTCACGCTGCTCGCGATCTTCATGCTCCAGGCGCGCGGTATCCCCGGCGCCATCCTGATCGGCATCGTCGGCGGCACCGTCCTCGCCGTCGTCCTCAACGCCTTCGACGTCATCGACCCCAAGCAGTGGGCGGGCGGTGTCGCTCCCGAACTGCACGGCAGCGCGGTGTCCATGCCGGACTTCTCGATCTTCGGCGACGTCGAGTTCGGCGGCTGGGGCGAGGTCGGCGCGATGACGGTCGGCATGATCGTGTTCACGCTCGTGCTGGCCGGGTTCTTCGACGCGATGGCGACCATCATCGGCGTCGGCACCGAGGCCAACCTGGCCGACGACAAGGGCCGGATGCCGGGCCTGTCCAAGGCCCTGTTCATCGACGGCGCGGGCGGTGCGATCGGCGGCGTCTCCGGCGCTTCCGGCCAGACCGTGTTCGTGGAGTCGGCGACCGGCGTCGGCGAGGGCGCCCGCACGGGCCTCTCCTCGGTCGTCACCGGCCTGTTCTTCGCGGCCTGTCTGTTCTTCACCCCGCTCACAGCGATCGTGCCGGGCGAGGTCGCGGCCGCGGCCCTGGTGGTGATCGGCGCCATGATGATGATGAACGCGCGGCACGTGGACTGGGCCGACCGGGCCACCGCGATCCCGGTGTTCCTCACCGTCGTGCTCATGCCGTTCACGTACTCGATCACGGCCGGCGTCGCGGCCGGCGTCATCTCGTACGTCGCCATCAAGATCGCCCAGGGCAAGGCGCGGGAGATCGGGGCGTTCATGTGGGCGCTGACAGGCATCTTCATCGTCTACTTCGCCCTCAATCCCATTGAGAGCTGGATGGGCGTGCACTGACCGTCCCGGACCGGATCCCGGGAAACGACCTCCACACGACCGCTGTCAAGGAGACCGAGAGATGTTGGACATCGCCGAGGAGTTGCACCGGTGGGTCGAGCAGGGACGTGACTTCGCCGTGGCCACCGTGGTGGCGGTAGGCGGCAGCGCACCCCGGCAACCCGGTGCCGCGCTCGCGGTGGACGCCGACGGCACGGCCGTCGGCTCGGTCTCCGGCGGCTGCGTGGAGGGCGCGGTGTACGAGCTGTGCCAACAGGCTCTGCAGGACGGCGAGACGGTCCTGGAGCGCTTCGGCTACAGCGACGACGACGCCTTCGCGGTCGGGCTGACCTGCGGCGGCATCATCGACATCCTCGTCACGCCGGTACGGGCCGCCGACCCGTACCGCCCGGTTCTCGCGGCCGCGCTGCGGGCGGCCGCGAGCGGGGAGGCGGCGGCCGTGGCCCGGATCGTGTCCGGGCCGGCCGAGCTGATGGGCCGCGCTCTGTTCGTCGGCCCCGACGGCGGTTACGACGGCGGCTTCGGCGCCCACCCCGAACTGGACCGCACGGTCGCGGCGGAGGCCGGCGCCTTCCTGGACGCGGGCCGCACGGGCACGCTGGAGATCGGCGAACAGGGCTCGCGCTGCGGCGCCCCGCTCACGGTGCTGGTCGAGTCCTCGGTCCCGGCACCCCGGATGATCGTCTTCGGCGCCATCGACTTCGCGTCGGCGCTGGTGCGCGTCGGCAAGTTCCTGAACTACCGCGTGACCGTGTGCGACGCCCGCCCCGTCTTCGCGACGAAGGCCCGCTTCCCGGAGGCCGACGAGATCGTCGTCGAGTGGCCGCACAAGTACCTGGAGCGGACCTCTGTCGACGCCCGGACGGTCCTGTGCGTCCTCACCCACGACGCCAAGTTCGACGTACCCCTGCTCCAGCTCGCGCTGCGGCTGCCGGTCGCGTACGTCGGCGCGATGGGTTCCCGCCGCACCCACCTGGACCGCAACGACCGGCTCAGGGAAGTCGGCGTGAGCGAACTGGAGCTGGCCCGGCTGAGGTCCCCCATCGGACTGGACCTCGGCGCCCGCACCCCGGAGGAGACGGCCCTGTCGATCGCCGCGGAGATCGTCGCGAGTCGGCGGGGCGGAAGCGGGGTGTCCCTGACGGGGGCTCACACACCGATCCACCACGACGCGGCCGGGCGGCCCGCGGGACGGATCGGCTCCGTGGCGTAACGGCGCGAGCCGCCATGCGACCTCAACCGGCGTGTACACGTTTTCCTGAGAACGAGGGGGATTCTTGGACAGCGAAGAGCTGTTCCTGAGGCAGGACGCCGCATTTCTCGAAACGCCCGAAGGGGTGCTGCTCAGAGGAGGAGGCGAGGATTTCTTCCTGAAAGGGAAATCCGCCTACCGCTGGCTCACGGCATTAGCGCCCGCGCTCTCCGTCGGATGCACGGCCGAGCGCCTGTGCGCGGGGCTCGACGCGGATCGGGCGGCGGCGGTCCGGCGGCTGCTCGCCCAGCTGGTGCGCAGCGGCTTCGTCCGGGTACGCCGCGTCGAGCCTGAGGGGGTGCTCGACGCGGCCACCCGGTCCCGGTTCGCCGAGCAGATCTCCTTCCTGGCACATCACACGGACACGCCGCAGGCCGCCTTCCGGAAGGTCAGGGAGGCCCGGGTACTGGCGGTCGGCGAAGGCCCCGCCGCCGCGTCGGCGGTACGTCTGCTGCTGCGCAACGGCGTGCGGCGGGTGGCCCTGTGCGGCTCCGTCGACGACGCCCCCGAGGGCCTGGAACCGTTCCCCGGGCACGACGACGCGGCCGTTCTCGGGCGAGCCGCGAGCTGGCGCCCCGACGCCCTCCTCGTCCTCCCGGAAGGCCCGTCGGCGGGCCTCGTCGCCGCTCTCGCGGACCATGCCGCGCAGCGAGAGTTGCTGTTCCTCGCCGGGCACGCGAGAGCCGACCGCCTGCTGCTCGGTCCCTTGGTGCGGCATGGCGGGACGAGCGACTCGTGCTGGCACTGTCTCCAGCTCAGGATCGCGCTGACGGAAACGACGGAAACGTCGGCCGCGCGGGGAGAACCGCCCATCGAACTCTTCCCGGCCGTTTCCGCCGCCGCCGGAAGTGAATTGGCCGCAGAGCTCTTCAAGAGTCTGTCCGGCTGTATCGAGTCGGAACTCGTGAACGGTGTCGTCCTACGCGACCCGCTCTCCCTGGAGAGCACACGGGAACCCTTGGTCGCCCACCCGTCATGTCCTCACTGCAGCCACGAAGAACCACTCGGCGAATGCGCCGATCGCATTCTGGAATGGTCCTCCGGCGGACATGACCTGCCTCGCGACGGCGAGAAGCGCGCCGCCGCTCAGACGGCGGCGCGCGCCCCCCCCCCCGGCCCGCTCGCGGACTACGACGACCAGGACCTGCCCCAACTCCTGGTGAAGACCGGCAGGGTGCGCGCCCCGGCCACGACGGACCCCGGCACCGCCCGGCACGCCTACGGGTACAGCTTCGAGACGTTGGAGGCCGCGCGGATCGACGCCGTGGAACGCATGGTCCGCCGCACGGCCGTCGACGACCGCACTCCGTCCTTCCTGCCGAAGACCCTCGGCACCTGGGAACAGCTGACGGACGAGGGCTCGGACGCGCTGTCCGCCGCACGCTTCGGCGCCCGTCGGCGGTCGACGGCTCCGGGGGACGGCCCCACGGAGAAGTCCACCTGGGTGCCCGCCTTCTCACTGAGCCGTCGCACCCTGACCTGGATACCCCAGCGCATCGCCTTCGCCCCCGCCGGGACGGACAGCGCCGGTGCGGCGTTCGGCCATGGTGCGGCCGTCGGCTACGGGTCGGGGGCGACCTTCGAGGAGACCGCCCTCGCCGGAGTCCTCTCCGTGCTGCTGCACGAGCGCGTCGAGGCGGGCCTCCGCGGTGCGGTGACGGTTCAGCCTCTGCAGCTCACCGCCACCGAACGTGACAGCAAGGAGCTGTCGATCCTCCCCGCCCTGCGCCGATCGGCGGGCGAACTGCACTTCGGCGAGCTGCCCGCCCCCGACCCCACCGAGCCGGCCCGCGTCGTAGTCGCCCGCGCCGAGCCGCCCACCGGCAGTCGGCGCCACGCGGTACAGGTGGTGGCCATCGGCCTGACCAGGGCCGAGGCGCTGCGCGGCGCCGTGCTGGAACTGGCAGGCATGCTGCAACTCCCGTACGACACACCGCGCCTCGACAGCGCTCGCTCACTCGTGTGCCCCGACACCTGGCCGCCGCTCGCCGCGCCGACGGAGCCCGCGCTTGCGGAGCCCGCGCTTGCGGAGTCCGAGGTCGTCGACCTGGCGGGCGTCCTGACCGCGCTGGCGCGGCGCGGTCGTGAGGCGGTCCTGGTGAGCACCCTGCCGCCGGCCGTAGCGGTGGGCCTGCCGGCGCTGACCGGCCGGGTCCTGCTCACCCGCTGAACCTCCCGCGGACTCCCTGCGAACGCCCCGCGGACCCCCTGCTGAACCTCCTGTGACTTCCCGGTGCCCGACACCGGGCGGCTTCCGGGGCGATCCCGGAAGAAGGCCAACAGAAAGGTACGTCCTCATGCAGAACGATCTCGCCGACCTGAGCAGCCTGACCGTGGAGTCCTTCGAGCTTGAGGCGGTCCCCGCCGAGCTCGTCACGGAGTCCCTGCACACCGACTGCGTGTTCTGCGGCTGCCACTGCAACCAGGTCCCCGAGAAGAAGTAGCCCATGTCCGCCGTGGTGGCCGGCCGGGCGG
>CBFGZZ010000166.1:0-18165 GCA_965653385.1 uncultured Streptomyces sp.
GGGGAGTGAGCACCCCCACGGCACATGGCACATGGAACACGGAACACGGAACACACACAGCGCAAGGCACATGCCCCGGTGAGCCGCCGGACGGTCAGTACGCGGCGGTCACCTCGAACAGCGCGAACGGGCTGGTGCGTTCCCCGTCCTGGTACGGACGCAGCGGCGAGGTCGTGCCGCGGTGGGAGGAGCCCGCCTCCCAGTCGTGGAACGCGGCCATGCTCTCCCACTCGCTGAGCACCGCGTACGCACTGGGATCCGTGACGTCGCGCAGCAACTCGTTGCCCAGCAGTCCCGGCGTACCGGCCAGATCCTTGCTGATCCGGTGGTACGCCTCTGCCACCGCGGGCACGTCCGCCTCGGCGGCCCGCAGGTACAGCAGGATCCGCACCCGGCCGGCCGCGGCCGGCCCGGCCCCGTTCATCCGGCCACCTCCACCAGGTGCATCATCGCCAGCGAGCCGCCGGTCCGGTACGGGTGCAGCTTCTCGCGGTGGCGGACGTGCTCCGGGCTGCTCTCGAAGGAGAGGAAGGACTCGCGGTCCGTCCAGTCGCTCACCACGTAGTACACGGACTCCTCCTGCGCGCTGCGCGCCAGGGTGTGGCCCAGGTTCGCGGGCTGCGCCGTGACCTCCTTGCTGCCTTCGGCCCAGACCTTCTCGAACTCCGCCTGAAGGCCCGGCTTGACCTGGACGGTCAGCAGCACCCGGAATGAGCCGACCTGCTCCGCCATCTCAGACACCCCCGTCGACGTGCAGCGTCTCGCCGTTGACGTACGTGGACAGCTCGCTCGCGAGGAACAGCACGGCGCCGGCGATCTCGTCCGGCCGCCCGAAGCGGCCCAGCGCCATCATGCGCAGGTACCGCTCGTTGTACGCGGCGCGCTGCTCCTCGGTCAGCTCGTCCGGCTCCGAGGTGTCGATGACGCCCGGTGCCACGACGTTGAACCGGATGCCCCGGCCGCCGAGTTCCTTGCACAGCGAGCGGGTGAGCCCGACGAGACCGGCCTTGGAGGCGGTGTAGTGGCCGCGCAGCGGGATGCCCGCCATGGCGCCGCGGGAGCCGATGTTGATCACCGAGGAGCCCTCGCGCAGCAGCGGCAAGGCCTTGCTGATCACCATGAACGGGCCGGTGAGGTTGGTGGTGACGACCCGCTCCCACTCCTCGAACGGCAGCTCGGCGAACGGGACCTGGCTGATCACGCCCGCGTTGTTGACCAGTACGTCCAGCGTCTCGAACCGGCTGCGGCACTCCGACAGCAGCAGTTCGACCCCCTCGGCGGTGCCGACATCGGCCCGTACCAGCACATGGTCGCCACCGATCTCCTTCAGCTCACGGGCCAGGCTGTCCACCGCCTCGCCCTCCTGCCGGTAGCAGGTGACCACCGTGGCGCCGGCCTTGGCCAGTGCCAGGACGACGGCCCGCCCGATGCCCCGGCTGCCGCCGGTGACCAGCGCGTTCTTGCCCACCAGCCGAAGTTCCATACCAACCTCCGTCATTGTGCGGCCTGCGCCGCGTCGGATCGGTCCGTTCACCGGCCGGCCGGGACGGGACGGCACTCCAGGACCGCCCAGCGCCCGGCCACCGGCTCGTTCACCAGCTCGAAGCCCGCGGTCGCCAGCAGCGCACGCCACTGGTCCTCGCCGCGCTCGCGCCCGCCGAACCGGATGAGCATGTCCAGGTCGAGGAGCTTGCCGCGGTCCCACTGGTTGGCGGGGCCCACCAGGAACTCGCAGATCAGCAGACGCCCGTCGGGACGGTCCTGGAGCGCGGCGCGGATCCGGCCGAGGATCGCCGCCGCCCGCTCGTCGTCCCAGTCGTGCAGCACGGCCTTGAGCACGTACGCGTCCCGGCCCGCGGGCAGCTCCTCGAAGAAGTCGCCCGGGACCACCTCGACGCGGTCCGCGACCCCCGCCTCCTCGAAGATCTTGTGCGCCTCCTCGACCACGGCCGGGCGGTCGATGAGCGTGCCGCGCACCTGCGGATGGTCCCCCAGCAGCTCCGCGAGGAACCAGCCGCGCCCGCCGCCGACGTCGGCGATCCGCTCGAAGCGGCCGAAGTCGAAGCTGTCGAGCAGCATCCGCGCGGTGGCCCGGCTCATGCCCGTCATCGCGCGGTCGAACAGCGCACCCGCCTGCGGGACCTGCTCCAGATGCGCGAAGAAGCCGTGGCCGTAGGCGGCCTCGAACGCGGGCTCACCGGTCCGCACGGTGTGCATCAGCCGGCCGTACGAGCGCCACAGCATCTCGTCGCCGTTGTAGAGGACCATGTCCCGCTGGCTGCCGGGCACGTCGGAGCGCAGGGCCTGGCTCATGTCGGTGAGCGTGTACCGCCCGTCCTGCTGCTCGGCGAACACGCCGAAAGCGGCGGCGACCCGCAGTACGCGGCCCAGGGAGTCCGCGTGGGTGCTGGTCCGCGCGGCCAGCTCCGCCACCGTGAGCGGGCCGTCGGCCAGCTCGTCGGCGACGCCGAGTTCGGCGACCACGTGCAGCACACGGGATATCCGTTTGCCGTCCGTCAGCAGCAGAAGCCGTACATGGGGCGGCAGGGCGGCGGTCATCGCCGGGCCGACCACACCGGTCATGGTGTCCACACCTACTCCTAGGCCGAAGGGGTTGGATGACGGGGCGTCAGGTGACGGGCGTCAGATGAGTACGGCGGCGGCGCTCACGTTGGCCAGCAGCGCCGCGACGGCGAGCGCGCCCCGCACGCGGTTCCAGCGGATCCAGCGCTCGCGTGGGTCGCGGCGGTCGAAGTCGGCCGGCAGGTTCTGCGGGTCGAGGGTCGACAGCCAGCGATTGATCGGCACGTTCTTGGTGAGTGACACCGTCATGGCGGCGAGCAGCAGCAGCGCGCCCGCCGCGACGAGCGACCGCACAACGAGCCCGGGCGCGGTGATCGCCAGGGCCACGTCGCACAGCAGGCAGCTGAGCAGCGAGACCGGCATGAACGGGTCGAAGCGGGTGACCAGGCCCTTGTGCACCGGGACGTACATCCCGGTGGGCAGGGTCGTGAACAGCGGCGCCGCGAGGACCGAGATGGCCAGGCCGCCGGCCGCGAGTCCGCCGGCGAGCAGAGCCACAGGCATCAGTACCCGGACGAAGTCGACCACGAGTCACCTCCCGACCTGACCACCGCTCGGTGCGGTGGGCCGCTGCCTCGACTGTCGGAGCAGCGGGTCGAAGCGGACTCGAAGACCACTCGACGATCACCGGCGGCCGGGGTCCTGCCGCGCGCGGCCACGCCGTCGAGCCCTCCTCCACAGCGAATCGAGCAGCCGGCGGCACGGTGGCGGACACACACCGTCAGGACTGGGAGTCGTGATGCTTGAGGAAGTGCTGGCCGGGGTCGTGCTCACCGGGGCGGGGACCGTCACGGGTATTTTCGTGGCGGTACTCGTCAGTGTGGCCCCCGCAATGTCGGCCATGGGACGCGTGGACTATCTCCAGGCGCATGCCCTGCTGGGCAAGGGCTACCACCCGCTGATGCCGATTCTGGTCAACGTCGTGACGCTCAGCGGCTTCGCTCTCGGCTTTCTCGCCGAGGCGCCCGGCCAGGTGCTGTTCCCCGTGGCGTCCGTGCTGCTCATCGGCGTGCAGGCGGTATCGCACCTCGGGAACGTCCCGATCAACCGCTCGCTGAGCCGGCTCGCCGCCGACGGCCCGTGGCAGGACCCGAGGCCGCTGTGGCGCGCCTGGCACCGGCTGCGCACGGCGCTGGCCGCGCTCGCCCTGCTCGTCGACACCGTCGCGGTGCTCGCCACCCGCTGAAGCCCCGCAAGAGGAGGAGAACCGCCATGCCACTGGACGCGATCACGTACCGTGTCCGTCCCGGCCACGAGGACGAACTCACCGAGGTCTTCGCGCCGCACAACTTCACCCGGGTCGACTCGCCCGTCATCAAGGACGGCTCGGGGGAAACCATCGGAATGCTGCTCGGAACCGGCCTCTTCGTCCAGGGAGACACCCTGGTCAGGGTGATCCACCACGACGGTGCGGGCGCCGCCCAGATCGCCCGGCACATGTCTGTGCAGAAGGGCGTCCACGAGGCCGAGCGGGCGATCCTGCCCTACCTCGTCGAGCCGCGTGACACCGAGACCCCGGAAGGCTTCAGGGATCACTTCCACCGCAGCCTGATGACCGTACTGGAACAGCACAGCCCCGACGAGCGGCCCGCGGCCGGCACCGTGGCCGTGCGGTATCCGCTGCGCCCGGGAGCGGGGGACGAACTGGCCGCTGCCCGCGCGACCGCGAACCGCAGGGCGTCCCTGCCCCTGTCCGAGGACCACCCGACGATCGTCCGCACGGCGCTGTTCCTGCACGAGGACACCCTGGTCCGCGTCGTGCAGTACGACGGCCACCCCTACGACGTCGTCAGCTTCCTGACGGACCGTTGCTTCGGCCAGGACGCCGACCGGTGGCTGGAGCCGTATCTGCGCAACTCCGAGCGGCCCTCCCACCCGGACGCCTATCTGGCGCTCGTCCACGAGCAGGCCATGCTGTCGATCGCGCACATGTCGGTGCTGGGCGTGGACTGACCCGCCGGGCGGCGAGATCCGCGCCGCCGAACGGCGAAACCGCCGCCGTGCCCAGGGCACGGCGGCGGTTTCCGGTTGCGGCTGTCGCGCCCGTCGTCACACCTCGGGGTGGTCGAACCACTCGCCCAGCTTGGTGCCCATGAGCGGGCTGCCGCGCAGCTTCAGCTTCCCGGTGAGGAACGCCTTGGCCCCGGGCAGCTTGCCGACACCCATGGCCAGCATGTCGGGGAGCTTGATCCCGATGGTGATGTCGGGGGCCTCGTGCAGGCCCTTGTCGGTCCGGCAGGTGCCGGACTCGACGTGCACATAGTGCAGCTTCTGGCCCTCACCGGAGGCGATGTCGAACTGGAAGACGCCCTTTTGCCCCTTCGCCTTCTCCGGGTTGAACTCGGAGACGAGCAGGTCGAATATCAGCGTCAGCGCGGCGTCCAGACCGCCCTCGCGCCCGGCCACGGCGGCTTCGAGCTCCTTGGCGGGCACCGACTCGACCAGCTCGATCAGCTCGGCGACCTGTTCCTGCTGCAGACTCATCGTTTCCTCCCGTTTCCTCAGGCTTCGGCCGTGGCGGCCGGTGACAGTTCATGGAGTGGTTCGAGCAGCTGCATCTCGCCGTCCGCCCGCATGGGCCACAGCCGCTGCAGATACGCCTGCTGCTCGGGGCTGCGCTCGAATGCCCGGAAGGACGGCTCGTCGGTCCAGTCGGTCAGCACCGTGTAGTGACCGCTCTCCCCGCTCAGCCGCAGCAGCTGCTGACCGTGGTTGTCCGGGAACCGCCGGACGGTGCGCGCATGGGTGCGCCACAACTGCTCGAACTCCGCCTCGCGCCCCGGCACGATCCGGATCCTCAGCAGCACCCGCAGTCCGGGCGTCATCGGCCCACCGCCGCGCGTTGTGCGGCGGCCTTCTCCACCAGCTCCTTGATCCGGGCCATCTCCCGGCGGGTGTTGGTGTTCAGCCGCTCGGCCATCTCCGCGTTGCCGAACGGCAGCCCCGGCCGGACCTCGAACTCCTGCCGCCAGCGCATCTCCACACCGCCGTCGGTCTCGGCGTAAGTCCAGTGGAGGTTCATGAACTCGAAGGGGCCCGTCTCGATCCGCCGCGCCCGCACCGTACGGCTGACGGGGTCGGGCGTGCGCTCGGAGACCCAGCTCCAGACGTTGCCGTCGTCGTCGGGGCGGAGCGTGAGCCGGAAGCGGACCGTGTCACCGTCGCGTTCGAGGATCTCCGCGGCGGCGTACTCGGAGAACAGCTCCGGCCAGGACGCGACGTCGTTGGTCATCTCCCACACCAGCTCCATGGGTGCGTCGACGACGATGCTGTTGTCGGTGACTGCCATGTCAGGCCGCCGCGAGGCTGTTGTTGACGTAGTCGATCACGGCCTTCGGGCTGTCCATCGTCTCGATGGCCTCGTCCGGTATCTGCAGCCCGTACTCCCGCTGGATCTGGCTGGCGATCTCGAGCACCGCGAGGGAGTCGTAGCCGATCTCGGTGAAGGCCGTGGCGAGGTCGGTCTCGGCGAGGTCGAGTTCGTCGAGCTCGCCGACGCAGCGGCTGACGATGGCCTTGAGGTCCTCGAAGGTCATGGTGTTGCTCATCTGTTCCTCCTGCAGGGTGCGTCAGGGTCGGTGGCTGAACGGGTGGTGCGGTCGACGACATGTGTTCTGGGCCCCGTGGACGGCGGCCGGCCGGCGACGCGCGGTGCGGGTGCGGGTGTCACACGGACTTGAGGACCACGGCCGCGTTGAAACCTCCGTATCCACGGGCCAGGACCAGCGCGGTCCGCAGCCGGGCCTCCCGTGGCTGCCCGGTGACCAGGTCGAGGCCGTGTGCCGCGGACGGCCGGGAATGGACCGTCGGCGGGATCACCTGGTCACGCAGGGCCAGGACGGCGGCCGCGGTGTCGAGCGCCGCGCCACCGGCGTAGAGGCGGCCCGTCATGGTCTTGGGGACCGTGACCGGGACCCCTCCCGGGCCGAAGACCGCGCTGAGGGCCTCGGCCTCCTGCCGGTCGAGTTCCGGCACGCCGTAGCCGTCGGCGAAGACGACGTCGACGTCCGGGGCCGCCATCCGGGCGTCCGCCAGGGCGAGTTCGGCCGCGCGACGCAGTCCGGGCGGGCGGCCTGAGCCGGGCCGTGGATCGAAGGCGGCCGCATAGCCCGCGAGTTCGGCGTAGATCCGCCGCGCCCCCCGGGCCCGCGCGTCGTCCCTGCTCTCCAGGAGGAGAATCGCGCCCCCCTCGCCGGGTACGTAGCCGCTCGCCTCCTCGTCGAAGGGCACATACGCGCGGTCGGGCCGCGACTCCTCGCTGACCCGGCCGTTCGCCATCTGGCAGACCAGTCCGTACGGGGACAGCGAGGCGTCCGTGCCGCCGGAGACCACCAGCCGGGTGCCCTTGGCCAGGACCCGGCGGGACTGGCCCAGCGCGTCCAGAGCGCCGGCCTGCTCGGAGCAGACCACACCGCAGGGCCCCCGCATGCCGTGCCGGATGGACAGCTGGCCGGTCGTCGCCGCGTAGAACCACGCGATGGACATGTACGCGCCCACGGCCTGCGGGCCCTCCGTGTACAGCTTCTGCAATTCACGCTGGCCGAACTCGACACCGCCCGAGGAGTTGGCGGTGATGACGGCCATGTCCAGGTCGGCGAGCGAGCCCGGGTCCACCGCCGCGTCCGCCAGCGCCTCGTTGGTCGCGGCGAAGGCGTACTGCGTCATGGCGTCGGTCTCGCTGACCAGCCGCTGCGGCGCGTGGTCCGCCGGGTCGAACCCGACGGCCTCGCCGGCGACCTGCACCGGATAGCGGTCCGGGTCGAACCGGGAGATCCGGCCGAGCCCCGACTTTCCGTCCAGGGTCGCCTGCCACCACGCCTCGCGGTCCAGGCCGTTGGGGGCGACCACGCCCACCCCGGTGATGACCGGCGCGCTCATGCGATCCTCCTCGGCGACGTGAGCACCACGGCGCTCTGGAACCCGCCGAACCCGCTGCCCACGCTGAGGACGACGTCCAGCTCCGCCTCGCGCGCGATGCCCGGCACATAGTCCAGATCGCACTCGGGGTCCGGTTCCTCGTAGTTGGCGGTCGGCGGGATGGTGCCCCGGTCGATGGCCAGCGCGCTGGCCGCGATCTCGATCGAGCCGATCGAGCCGAGCGAGTGCCCGACCATCGACTTGATCGAGCTGACCGGGATGTCGTACGCGTGCTCGCCCAGGCTGCGCTTGTACGCGGCGGTCTCGTGGCGGTCGTTCTGCTTGGTGCCGGAGCCGTGCGCGTTGGCGTAGTCGATCTCGTCGGGGTTGATCCTGGCCTCGTCGAGCGCCGCGGTGATCGCCTCGCCCATCTCGCGGCCGTCGGGACGCAGACCCGTCATGTGGTAGCCGTTGGCGCGCGCCGCGTAGCCGGCCACCTCGCAGTAGATCCGGGCGCCGCGGCGGCGGGCGTGCTCCAGCTCCTCGATCACGAACACGGCGGAGCCCTCGCCCAGGACCAGGCCGTTGCGCCGCCGGTCGAACGGGCGGCAGGCGTGTTCCGGGTCGTCGTTGCTGGTGGACGAGGCGCGCAGGGTGTCGAAGCAGGACACCGTGATCGGGTAGATCGGCGCGTCCGTGGCCCCCGCCACCATCACGTCGGCGGAGCCCTCACGGATCAGGTCGACGGCGTACCCGACGGCGTCGATGCCCGCGCAGCAGCC
This sequence comes from uncultured Streptomyces sp., assembly GCA_965653385.1. GTDB lineage: Bacteria > Actinomycetota > Actinomycetes > Streptomycetales > Streptomycetaceae > Streptomyces. Next base: position 8,223 of record CBFGZZ010000166.1, read on the forward strand.
GGAGCTGACCACGGTCGCCGGCCCCTCGGCCCCCGAGGCCCAGGCCACCTCGGTCGCCAGCGAACTCGACATCACATACGAGTACAGGTGAGGCACCATGTACGACGGGTCGACGAGCCACTCACGGCCGTTGTCGCTGACCGTGCGGTACTCCTGCTCCATGGAGATGGCGTTGCCGACCCCGTTGCCGACGCTCACGCCGATCCGGTGCGGGTCCTCGGCGTCCGTGTCCAGGCCGCTGTCGGCCATCGCCTCGCGGGCCGCGACCAGCGCGAACTGGCCCGCCCGGTCGGTGCGCCGGATCTCCTGGAAGGACAGTCCGGCCTGCTCGGGGTCGAAGTCGCACTCCGCTCCGATGCGGCTGCGAAACGGCGTCGGGTCGAACAGGGTGATACGGCGGGTGGCCGTACGGCCCTTGACGATCATCTCCCAGAACGCCTCCCGGCCGGGCCGGCCCGGGGCGACGACACCGATGCCGGTGATCACCGCGCGTCGGGTCATCGCACGTCCCCCACTTCCGGCAGGGTGCCCTCGCCGGGCAGCGGCTCGCAGTCGACGTGGCCGAGTTCCGGACGCGGGGCGAGCGGACTGAGGAAGAAGGCGACGAAGGCCTGCTCGTCGTAGGGGTTCTCGATGCGGTGCCGCACGCCGATCGGGACCATGAAGGACTCGCCCGGCTCCAGCGTCAGCTCCCTCCCCTCGATGCGGAGCAGGATCCGGCCGCGGATGGTGTGGAAGAACTCCTCGGAGTGCGGATGGTAGTGCTCGGAGACGAACTCGCCCGGCTCCAGCGTGCCTACGCCCATGAACCCCGAGGTGGCTCCACAGGTCTTGGGGCTGAGCAGGACACGCAGATCGCCGCCCCGCTTGCGGTTGGGCGGCACGTCGTCGATGGTGACCTTCGTCAGGTCCGTGGTCTGCATGGGTGCTCCACATATGGGGAGTGGGGACGGACGTCCCGGGAGCCGGGACGGGATGCGGCGGTGTGAATTCAGGGCGTCCAGCTGTAGAAGGACTCGGCCATGGAGTCCTTGGGCTCGCGCCATGACGGGTCGTAGGGCGTCATGTACTGCTGGAGGCGGGTGTTGATGTCCTGGTAGAGCGGGTGGCTGCGGGCCTTGTAGAGGTTGTCGTTGATGCCCTCCTCGGCCTCCACGAGGTGGAAGTACAGGCCGTGGAAGCGGAACAGCGTGCGCCGCTGGACGCCGATCATGTGCGGCAGGTCGGTCGCGTCGGACTCGGCGAACAGAGCGGCCACGTTGTCCGCGTCGTCGTGCTGCATCCGCGCGACGATGAGAGTGCGATGAGCCATGGGACTCCTTCGGTCAGCTGCCCGGAGCGGCCGGGCGGGTGGAGACCAGGCTGTACGGGGCGACTTGAGGCGGAGTCCAGACGAACTCGACGTCAGATTTGAGTCGTTCTGAGGACGAGGAGCACTGCCGTGACGGCGGCGACCACGGCGAAACCTCCCAGGTAGACCCACAGAGGCAGGACACCCACGAGATGCGACAACTGGCCACCCGTGCCGCCGCCGAGTGCCGCGCCCAGGTAGAAGAGGCCCATCATCCGGCTGTTGTGCCCCTTCGGCGTCGACTCCGCGGTGGTGCTCAGCCCGACGGGGCCGTACACCAGCTCACCGCACGTCATGCACAGGAACGCGGCGAGCAGCCACAGCGCGGACACGCGTGCGGCCCCGTCGCCCGTGAACCAGGCGCCCACCGAGAGGACGGCGAAGCCCCCCGCCGCGCAGAACAGGCCCACGGCGAACTTCCGTACCACGACGACCCTGCTGCCGACCCGCAGCCACAGCCAGGCGAACAGCGGCGCGAGCAGCAGCAGGAACAGCGGGTGGGCGGACTGGAACCAGCTGGCGGGAACCGTGAAGCCCGCGATCTCCCGGTCGGTGTGCTCACGCGCGAACAGGCTGAAGACCGAGCCGAGTTGGCTGTACATCGCCCAGAACAGCACGGACGGCACGAAGATCCGCCTGAAGGCCCGGACCCGGGCCCGCTCCGCCTCCGCCACGTCCCGGCCCCGCGTCAGCCGCCGGAAGTACCAGACGGGCGCGACGAGCGCGGCAAGCCCGCAGACCGCGAGCACGGGCCGCAACGGCAGCCCACCCGCCGCCGCGACCCCACAGACGAGCAGCACCGCGCCGGCCAGGGCCACCCAGGCGCCGCGCACCAGCCGGCGCAGTGCGGCCGGCGGCAGCGGACGGCTGGGCCCCGTCCGGGCCCCGCGCAGCGACGGGGCGCCGTGCAGATACTGCAGCACGCCGAAGGCCATGCCGACCGCCGCGGCGCCGAACCCCAGATGCCAGTTGACGCGCTCGCCCAGCAACCCGGTGACCAGCGGGCCGAGCAGGGCACTGACCTGGACGCTCATGTAGAACAGTGAGAAGGCCGCCTGCCGCTGCGGGCTGCTGGCACCCGGGTTCATCTGGTCGAACATCACGGGCAGGTTGGGCTTGAGCAGCCCGGTGCCGCAGGCGACCAGAAGCAGCCCGAGATAGAAGGTGGTGTGTGCGGGTACGGCCATGCAGACGTGGCCGGCCATGATGACCAGAGCCCCGCTCAGCATCGCCCGGTGGGTGCCCAGCACCCGGTCGCCGAGCCAGCCACCGGGCATGGCGGCCAGGAACGACACCGAGATGTAGAGGCCGAACAGTGCCCCTGCCGTGCCGTCGGAGAGCCCGAGGCCGCCTTGGGCGGGGGGTGCTGTCGCGTAGAGGAACAGCAGTGCCTGCATGCCGTAGAAGCTGAACCGCTCCCACATGTCCGTCATGAACAGGGTGCTGAACCAGCGCTCGCGGAACAGCGCCCGCACCGGCCGGGCGGAACCGGCCTGAGGCGCCGCGGCGGCGGAGGCGGGCGCCATGCTGTCCGAGGTCATCGCGTCGTCCTCCTCACAGCGCTATCCCGCCGTCTATCTGCACCACTTGTCCCGTGACGTAGTCGGCGTCGTCGGACAGCAGGAACGCGACCAGGGCGGCGACCGACTCCGCGGTGCCGAAGCGGCCCATCGCGACCTTCCCCACGGCGGCGTCGCGGGCCTTGGCCGTCATGCCGTCCAGCATGTCGGTCTCGATGAACCCGGGCGCCACGGCGTTGACCCGCACCCCGTAAGGCGCGACCTCCTTCGCGAGCGCCCGCGTGAGGCCGTTCAGCCCGGCCTTGGCCGTCGCGTAGTTGGTCTGCCCCGGGTTGCCGTAGACACCGATGACCGACGACACGTTCACGATCGCACCGGCCCTGCGGGTGATCAGCCCGCGCAACACCGAGCGGCTGACGTGGAACGCGCCGTCCAGACTGGTGCCGACCACGGCGGACCAGTCCTGCGCCGACATCAGCGCCATCGGGCGGTCCCGGAGCACACCGGCGCAGTTGACGACGGCGTACGGCGCGCCCAGCTTCTCCTGAGCCGCGCCGACGAACGCGCGCACGGCCTCGGCGTCGGTGACATCACAGACGGCGTGGTGGACCGCGGCCCCGGCCTCGGCGACCAGGCGGGCCGTCTCCAGGGCCGCCTCGTCGGCGGACCGCGAGCAGAATCCGATGTCGTAGCTCTCCCGCGCCAACCGGACCGCGATCGCACGGCCGATGCCCCGCGACCCGCCCGTGACCAGCGCACAACGCCTCTCCTGCATCATGTGGCCCTCTCTGTCGCTCACTTGGGCCGGGCGGCTGCCACGGCCCAGGCGAGCATGGTCGAGCCGCCTCGAGGGAGGCTCGACGAACGCGGGCCACGCTGACCGCATGGTGGAGAACCTCTTCGAACAGAACGTGCTGTGGGCCGTGCTGGCCGCTGTCTTCTGGGGCTTCGCGGCCCGTGGCGCGCGGCTCCTCGCGCTGCGCGCCACGCCGCGCTCGATCCGGCGCAGGGCCCGGCTCGGTCTGGTCCTGCTGGGCGTATGCCTGCTGGTGCTCGCGCTGCGGGTCGCCCTCGCCCTCGCCCTCGCCGGCGCCGCGGGGTGGCGGGCCGCCGCTGACTTCGTGCTGTTCGCGGCAGTGCCGCCGGCCCTGGCCGCCGTCGCGGTGGCGGTGCTCGCGGCCCCCGCGTACTGGCGGCTGGCCCGCCCGAAGCCCCCGGCCCACGCGGACACGGCCGACGCCATACGCACACGGGCGGCGCACCCGGATGTGCCGGACATGGGGGTGACGGACGCGGGCGTGCCGGACATGGGGGTGACGGACGCGGATGAGACCGCGCGCACGCGGGCGGCGCGCACGGGTGTGCCGGACATGAAGGTGACGGACGCGGGTGTGCCGGACATGGAGGTGATGCACACGGGTGTGACGGACGCGGGCGTGGCAAACCCGCATGTGGACGGCGCGGCGCCGGCCGACGGCCGCGTGGGCAGGGACGTGGACGAGACCGCGCGCACGCGGGCGGCGCACACGGACGTGACGAACATGGAGGTGACGGACGCGGGTGTGCCGGACATGGGGGCGCCGGACGCGGTCCTGGCGGACGTGCGTGTGGGCGGCGTGGCGGCGGCCGACGGCCGGCTGCGCACGGACGCGGATGAGATCGCGCTGCGCCGTGCCGCCGCACAGGCCCGGCTGGTCGTCCCGGTGCGGGCCTGCTTCGTGACCGTGCTCGCCGGTGCGCTGTTCACCCTGCATCCGCCCGCCCCGCCGTACACGGGCGTCCTGGTTCTCCAGACAGCGGTGCTGGCCGTGGCCGCGGGCGCGCTGCTCCTGCTCCAGCAGTCCCGTCAGGCCGCCATGACGGCCCCTGGCTGGCGGCCGCCCGGCCGGGCCAGGCGACTGCTGCGGTCCACCGCCGCGGTGACCTGCGTCGCCATGCTGTTCGTCGGCGGCTGCACCCTCATGGCGCAGCAGAGCCGGGTGCCGGGCCGCATGGACGAGTCCCACCACCTGCACGCGTACGACGCGGGCGGCGGCCCGGCTGCCGGACAGGCGCCCGTGCGCGACCTGACCACCCTCACCGGGCCGCGGGCCGGCGAGCCGGACCGGCGCTTCACGCTCACCGCGACCGAGCGCACCTTGCGCCTCGCCTCGGGCGAGAAGGTGGATGCCCTCGCCTTCAACGGCCGGCTGCCCGGCCCCGAACTCCGGGTGCGCCGGGGCGAACTGGTGGAGGTGGTCCTGGTCAACCGGAACGTCCCGGACGGAGTGACCCTGCACTGGCACGGCGTGGACGTACCCAACGCCGAGGACGGGGTGGCCGGGGTCACCCAGGACGCCGTACGGCCGGGCGGACGTCATGTGTACCGCTTCCGGCCGGACCGCGCGGGCACCTTCTGGTACCACTCGCACCAGCAGTCCAGTGAGGCCGTGGCGCGCGGCTTGTTCGGCGCGCTGATCGTGGAGGAGCCGGACACGCGGCCACCGGGCCTGGACCGGACCGTCGTCGCGCACGCCTGGGCCGTCGACGGAGGGAAAGTGCAGGCCGGGCCCCCTCGGGGAGGCGGAGGCGGCGCGCTCAGCGGCCGCAACGGCCGGCTCGGCGGCCCGCTGCGCACCGCGTTCGGCGACGACACCCGGGCCCGGCGCGAGAAGGTGCCCGCCGGCACCCCGGTCCGGCTGCGACTGGTCAACGCCGACAACTGCCCCCGTACCTACTCGGTCGCCGGAACCGCCTTCAAGGTCGTCGCGATCGACGGCAATGACGTCATCGGCCCCACGGACGTCAGGGACCGGCGGCTGCGCGTCGCGGGCGGCGGCCGCTACGACGTCACCTTCCGCCAGCCGGCCGGGCCCGTACAGCTGACCGTGGTCGGTGACGCCAACGCCGCGGGCGGCTCAGGCGGCTTCGAGGGCTGCGGCGAGGACGGGGCGTACGGGGAGGGAGGGACGCAGACGGCGTCCCTGCTGCTCGATCCCACCGGCGCAGCATCACCCCCGCCCGCCGTCACCGGCCCGCTCTTCGACCCGTTGCGGTACGGCTCCCGCGCGGGCACCCCGTTCGGCCCCGGGACGGCCTACGACCGCGACTTCCATCTCGTGCTCGGCAACAGCTTCGGGTTCTTCGACGGCGACCCGATGGTGCTGTGGACCGTCAACAACGCCGTCTACCCCGACATCCCCGCCCTGCTCGTCCGGGAGGGGGACCGGGTGCGCACCACCTTCGTCAACCGAAGCCTCGACGACCATCCCATGCATCTGCACGGCCACCGCATGCTCGTCCTGTCCCGCGACGGCGAGCGCGCGACCGGCAGCCCGTGGTGGACCGACACGCTGAACGTGGCGCCCGGTGAGCGGTACGAGGTCGCGTTCACGGCCGACAACCCCGGTCTGTGGATGGACCACTGCCACAACCTCGACCACGCCCGCGACGGAATGGTGCTCCACCTGGCCTACGACGGCGTGCGCACCCCCTACGTGGCGGGCAGATCCACCGGCAACCTTCCGGAGTGACCGCGTCCGGGGCCCCGGCGAGCTCCGGTCTCCCGGGGCTCTGCGGTCTCCCGGGGATCCTCCCCGGCCCCGGACGATGCCCGCCCCTGCTCCGCCAGCAGCCGCTCCCGCGCCGCGCGCACGCTCTGCCGGTCCGCCTCGGGGCCCCGAGCGCGGGGCGGCAGCGAGGTGACGACCGCACTGCGACCCGAGCGCACAGCCTCGTGCCCCCGCGCCAGCACGGCCAGGGTCTGCGCCGGGCCCGCCTCGACCAGCAGCCGGTCCTCGTCCCGCAACACCCGCTCCAGCGTCGGCCAGAACATCACCGCGGCAGTCGGTTGTACCGCCCAGAACGCGGGGCTGACCGCTTCCTGAGGGGTGATCGGCCGCGCGGTGTAGGCGGAGTAGAGGGGGACTCGCGGCGGGCACAGGCGCATGGTGCGGATCAGGGCCTCGGTCTTCGACACCACCGGCGCCAGCGCGGGACTGTGGTACGGACTGCGCGTGGCGAGCCGCCTGCACGTCCTGCCGTCCGCCGCGAGCCGGCGTGCCACCGCGCGCAACGGCTCCCGCGGGCCGGAGAGCACCGTGTGCCGCGGCGCGTTCACCGCGCCGACCACCACACCGTCCCGCAGGTATCCGGCCAGTTCCTCCGGGGCCGCCGCCACCGCGAGCATCCCGCCCGCAGGGGTGTCCCGCTGCATCAGGACGCGCTCCCACAGCAGCCGCACCGCGTCCTCCAGCTTGAACACGCCGGCGAGCACGGCGGCCGTGAACTCGCCCATGCTGTGCCCGAGATAGGCGTCCGGTTGGACGCCCCAGCCGGCGAGCAGGCGTCCCAAGCCGTAGTTCACGGCGAACAGCAGGGGAGCGGCGCGCGCGTCGGCGTCCATCGGCACGACCGGCTCGTCGGCCAGCCAGTCGGACCGTACGGCCTCGCCCTCCGCGCCGAGCAGGGCCAGGACTGTGTCGACCGCGTCCGTGAAGACCGGCTCGTGACCGTAGAGCCCGGCTGCCATCCGCGCGTGCTGGGCACCCGTTCCCGGGAACATGACGACGATCGAGCGCCGGTGAAGGTCTGTCATGACCCAAGGCTGGACGGCCCGGGTCGAGTCGGACTCCACCCGGGTGTACAGAGGCCGTTGAGGCTGCCTTGAGCGGGCGCACGCACGCTGGGAGCCATGAGCGTTGCCGAGACAGAGACGCCGACAGCGGCGGCCGGCGAGGACGGGCACCTGCGTGACCGTGCCGCCGAACTCGCCGAACTGCACGAGAGCGTACGCCGCGGCCCGAGCGAGCGGGCGACCGAGGCGCAGCACGCCAAAGGGAAACTGACCGCGCGCGAACGCATCGCACTGCTCTTCGACGACGGTACGTTCACCGAGATCGAAGAGCTGCGACGGCACCGGGCCACCGGCTTCGGCCTGGAGGACCGCCGTCCGCACACGGACGGAGTCGTCACCGGCTGGGGCCAGGTGCACGGCCGCACGGTGTTCGCGTACACCCACGATTTCCGGATCTTCGGCGGTGCCCTGGGGGAGGCCCACGCGGAGAAGATCCACAAGCTGATGGATCTGGCGGAGGCCGCCGGCTGTCCGATCGTCGGCCTGTGCGACGGCGCCGGCGCCCGGATCCAGGAAGGTGTCACCGCGCTCGCCGGCTATGGCGGCATCTTCTCCCGCAACGTCCGCAACTCCGGGGTGATCCCGCAGATCAGTGTGATCCTCGGGCCGTGTGCGGGCGGCGCCGCCTACTCCCCGGCACTGACCGACTTCGTCTTCATGGTCCGGGGCATCGCCCAGATGTTCATCACCGGACCCGACGTGGTGCAGGCGGTGACCGGCGAGGTCATCTCGCACGACGCACTCGGCGGCGCCGACACCCATGCGACGCTCTCCGGGGTGGCTCACTTCGCCTACGACGACGAGGAGTCCTGCCTCGAGGACGTCCGCCACCTGCTCTCCCTGCTGCCGTCCAACAACCGCGAACTGGCCCCGGCCGAGCCCGCCACCGACCCGGCGGACCGCCGCACCGAGGCGTTGCTCGACCTGGTTCCGGCCGACCCCGGCCACGCGTACGACATACGGCCGGTGATCGCGGAGATCGTCGACGACGGCGACTTCTTCGAGATCCAGGAGGCCTGGGCGCGCAACGTCGTCTGCGCCCTGGCCCGCCTGGACGGCCGGGTGACCGGAATCGTCGCCAACCAGCCCGCCTCGTACGCGGGCGTGCTGGACATCCACGCGTCGGAAAAAGCCGCGCGCTTCGTCCAGACCTGCGACTCCTTCAACATCCCGCTCGTCACCCTCGTGGACGTCCCCGGCTTCCTGCCCGGCGTCGACCAGGAGCACGGCGGGATCATCCGCCACGGCGCCAAGCTGCTCTACGCCTACTGCAACGCCACGGTGCCGCGCGTCCAGCTGATCCTGCGCAAGGCGTACGGCGGGGCCTACATCGTCATGGACTCCCGTTCCATCGGCGCCGACATCTCCCTGGCCTGGCCCAGCAACGAGATCGCTGTGATGGGGGCCGAGGGCGCGGCGAACGTCGTCTTCCGCCGCGAGATCGCGAACGCACCCGACCCGGACGCGGCCCGCGCGCGCCTGGTCAAGGAGTACCGCGCGGAGCTGATGCACCCCTACTACGCGGCCGAGCGCGGTCTCGTGGACAGTGTGATCGACCCGGCCGAGACCCGGATCCGGCTCATCGGGGCCCTGGAGATGCTCCGCACCAAGCAGGCCCCTCTCCCCAGCCGCAAGCACGGGAACCAACCGCAGTGAGCGGCACGCCCGACACCGGCGGGCTCCTGCGGATCACCCGCGGGACCCCGGAACCGGAGGAACTGGCGGCCCTGCTGCTGGCCCTGTACGCCCGGTCCGCGGCCGCCCGGCACGCCGCCGCCGGCCCCCAGGAGGCCCTGCCCCCGGCTCCGGGCTGGTCCGCCCGCCGCACCCCGACCCGCCGGGAGCCACGACCCGGCCACCACCAAGTGTGGCCACCGGCCACCACCTGGGACCCCGGCCGTGACATGGTGCGCCGAACGACAGCCCCATGACCGGGCCCGGGGCGGCGCGCGGTCGCGGACGGTCAGGAAAGGTGCGGGAACCGTGCTGGTGGTCCGTGCACGTGGCCGACATGGTCGACGTCCACCTCGCCCCCGCCACCTGGCCGTGACGGGGGCGAGGCCCCGTCATCGTCTGCCGCGCACAGCGGCCGGGCCGTGGGACCGGAGGTCCCGCACAAGGCTTGTGCGTCCCACTCCGGCGAACTCTCAGCGCCGCACGGCCCCTCGCCTTCGCAGGCCCCCTTGTTGAAGGTTCCGCCGCAAACGTAGTTCTCGTCGGACAGGTCCCGGGAGCCGTCACACTCGGCAATCCCGAGGTGTCGAGCAGAGCCCTTTTCCACGCCCGCCGTCATGCGGCTGCGGTACTCAGCCAAGCGCGATGGCGGTCCACGACACCGGTGGCAGTTCGACGGTGAGCACGCCATCGGCGAGTTTCGCGGTCGTGTTCGCCGCCGGGGTCACGCGGTTCTGCTCCGTGAGTGTGTTCTTCGCGTACACGTCGGGGTCGGCGAGCGTG
>CBFGZZ010000167.1:0-18118 GCA_965653385.1 uncultured Streptomyces sp.
GGCGGTGAGGGGACGCCGCCGTGTGAACATGCCTGCCGCGGCGCACCCCCACCGGACACCAGCAGGCCGCCGCAGGCATTCCCGTACCCCAACCCACGCGCCAGCGACGGCACATGCCCCCGCAGATCCCTCAATTGGCCCGCGCGGCTCGCGGACCCCAGAGCCCTGACCCACGATGAAGGCTCAGGGCCGAAACCCGCGTTCGCGCTGGTGGACACGGACGGCCGCCGCTTGCTCCCGCGAAGGAAGGGTCTGCCGGATGACCACTTCGCCCTACACATCCCAGTCGGCGTTCGACGGCTCCAGGATGCGAGTCCTTCTGCTGGTCGACCTCCACGAAGGCGCCGAGCAACAGTTCCTGGACGCGTACGAGCAGATGCGCGACCGAGTCGCGTCCGTCCCCGGGCACCTCGGTGACCAACTGTGCCAGTCCCTGGAGAACCCGTCCCAGTGGCTCATCACGAGCGAGTGGGCCACCGCCCCGCCGTACCACGCCTGGGTCAACAGCGACGAGCACATCGAGACCGTCCGGCCCCTCACCCGCTGCGCCCGCGAGATCCGCTCGCTGCGCTACGGCATCGTCCGCGAAACCGGCGGCGCCCACCCCCGCACCGACGGCCTCCAGAAGGACGTACGCGTCGGCGACGGGGTCATCCGCCACGCCCTGACCTTCACCGTCAAGCCCGGCTCCGAGTCCAAGGTCGCCGAGATCCTCGCCGGCTACGCCCCACCAGAGGCCCGCGTCGACGACACCACGCGACTGCGCCGCACCACCTTGTTCATGCACGGAAACCGGGTCGTCAGAACCGTGGAGGTCGAGGGCGACCTCACGACGGCGCTGCGCCACGTCTCCCGCCAGCCCGAGATCCGGGCCGTCGAAGAGGCCCTCAACCCGCATCTGGAGCAGCACCGGGATCTCACCGACCCCGAGTCCGCCCGGACCTTCTTCGCCCGCGCCGCCATGCCCCCCGTCCACCACGTGACCCGCGGCGGCCCGGAACCGGCCGGCCTCACCCGGCACGCCCTCTACTACCCGGCCAAAGACGGCTGCGGAATGGCGCTGGCCCGGTTCCTCGCGACGCAGGACGAGACGGCCGCGGCCGACCCCGCGGGCCCCGTGCACCGCAGCACCGTCTTCCAGCGCGAGGACATCGTCGTCCGCCTCATCGACGTACGGGGTGACCCCGAAACCGATCCGGTCATGTCACTCGGCATCCACGGCCCGAGGAAGGCCGCCGTGCTGGCCCGGCTGCTCGACGGCGACGCGCTCGGCGTCGAGGGACCGCTCAGGGGCGAACGGGAGGCGACCCGTCTCCTGACGCACGCCGACATGGCACTGATCACCGATCGCAGGGCAGCGCAGTCCTGACCGAACAGGGAGCCGCACCGGGACCCGCCCGGCGAGCGTCCGGTGAATCGCTCCGCGAGTTCGCTCAGCCCAGAACCCTCCAGCGAACCGTCCAGCGAATCGCCCAGCGAACCGCTCAGAGAGACGCACAGCAGCCGGCCCAGGACCCGTACAGCGACCCACCCCCACCGAACGACCTGGAGACAGACCATGGACAAGATGCGCCCGCGCGTCGTGGACCTGAACGAGATCGAGCCCAACCGCAAGCGCGGCGGCGACCTGCGCACCCTGCTCACCCCTGTCACGGTGGGTGCCACGAGCGGCTTCATGGGCCTGGCCATCATCCAGCCCGGCGAACGCATCAGCGAGCACTACCACCCGTACTCCGAGGAGTTCATCTACGTCGTCGAGGGCAGGCTTGAGGTCGACCTGGACGGAGAAACGTTTCCCCTCCGCTCCGACCAGGGCCTCATGATCCCCATCGACATGCGGCACCGCTTCCGCAACGTCGGCGACGAGGAAGCCCGGATGATCTTCCATCTGGGCCCCCTCGCGCCGAACCCGAAGCTCGGCCACGTCGACACCGAGGCCCCCGAGATCAGCGACGACGTCCAGGCGTACCCGCTCGTCCAGGGGGAGGGTGCGCAGCCGGAACGCCCAGGGGTGCTGTCATGACCCGGCGGGTGGCGGTCACCGGCATAGGCGTGGTCGCCCCGGGCGGGATCGGGGTCCCGGCCTTCTGGGACCTGCTCTCCAACGGCCGTACGGCGACCCGTGGCATCACCCTGTTCGACCCCGAGGGCCTGCGCTCCCGGATCGCCGCCGAGTGCGACTTCGACCCCCTCGCGCACGGCCTCGACACCGACGTCGTCGAACGCGCCGACCGGTACATACAGTTCGCCCTCGTCGCCGCCCAGGAGGCCGTCACCGACAGCGGCGTCGACTTCGCCGCCGAGGACCCCTGGCGGGTGGCCGTGTCCCTGGGCAGCGCCGTCGGCGGCACGACCCGGCTCGAACACGACTACGTCCTCGTCAGCGAACGCGGACAGCGCTGGGACGTCGACCACCGCGCCGCCGAGCCGCAACTGCACCGGGCGTTCTCGCCCAGCACGCTGGCCGCGGACGTCGCCGAGCGGTTCGGCGCCCAGGGCCCGGTACAGACCGTGTCCACCGGCTGCACCTCCGGACTCGACGCCGTGGGCTACGCCTTCCACACCATCGAGGAGGGCCGCGCCGACCTCTGCATAGCCGGCGCCTCCGACTCCCCGATCTCCCCGATCACCATGGCCTGCTTCGACGCCATCAAGGCCACCTCCCCCAACAACGACGACCCGGAGCACGCCTCCCGCCCCTTCGACGCCCACCGCGACGGATTCGTCATGGGCGAGGGAGCAGCCGTACTCGTCCTGGAGGAACTGGAGCACGCCCGCGCGCGCGGCGCGCACGTCTACTGCGAGATCGGCGGCTACGCCACCTACGGCAACGCCTACCACATGACCGGACTCACCTGCGAGGGCCTGGAGATGGCCCGGGCCATCGACGACACGCTCGACCACGCGCGCGTGGACCCCACCGAGATCGACTACGTCAACGCGCACGGCTCGGGCACCCGCCAGAACGACCGGCACGAGACCGCCGCGGTCAAGAAGTCGCTGGGCGCCCACGCCTACGACACCCCCATGAGCTCGATCAAGTCCATGGTGGGCCACTCGCTCGGCGCGATCGGCGCGATCGAGGTCGTCGCCTGTGTGCTCGCGCTGGCCCGTCAGGTGGTCCCGCCGACGGCGAACTACGAGACCCCGGACCCCGAGTGCGACCTGGACTACGTCCCGCGCACCGCCCGCCCGCGCAGGCTCGACAACGTGCTCTCCGTGGGCAGCGGCTTCGGCGGGTTCCAGTCCGCGGTGCTCCTGACGGGGCCGAGCGGGACGAGTGGGAGGAGACGACGATGAGCGGTCGACGTACCCGGCACACCGCGGTCACCGGCCTCGGCGTGGTCGCGCCCAACGGCCTGGACGCTGACACCTACTGGAAGTCCGTCAAGGAGGGCGCGAGCGTACTGGACCGGATCACCCGGGAGGGCTGCGAGCACCTTCCGCTCCGGGTCGCCGGCGAGGTCCGCGGATTCGACCCGTCGGCCCTCATCGAGGAGACCTTCCTCGTCCAGACCGACAAGTTCACCCACTTCGCGCTGGCCGCCGCCGACGCCGCCCTCCAGGACGCGGGACTGAGCAGCAGCGCCGCCGACTCGCCGTACTCCGTCGGCGTGGTCACCGCGGCCGGGTCCGGCGGCGGCGAGTTCGGCCAGCGGGAACTGCAGAAGCTGTGGGGACAGGGATCCCGGTTCGTCGGGCCGTACCAGTCCATCGCCTGGTTCTACGCGGCCAGCACCGGCCAGATCTCCATACGCAAGGGCTTCAAGGGTCCCTGCGGGGTGGTGGCCAGCGACGAGGCGGGCGGCCTGGACGCCGTCGCGCACGCCGCCCGGGCCGTGCACCGGGGGACCGAGGTGGTCGTGGTCGGGGCCGCCGAGGCGCCGCTCGCCCCGTACTCGGGGGTCTGCCAGCTCGGCTACCCCGAGCTCAGCACCGAGGCCGACCCGGACCGTGCCTACCGCCCCTTCACCTCGGCCGCCTGCGGTTTCGTACCCGCCGAGGGTGGTGCCGTACTGGTCGTGGAGGACCTGGAACGGGCCCGGCGCCGGGACGCGTTCGTGCGGGCCACCGTGGCCGGACACGCCGCCACCTTCACCGGCGCCGCCCGCTGGGACCGGTCGCGGGAGGGGCTCGCGCACGCCATCCGCGGCGCCCTCGACGAGGCCGGCTGCGCCCCGGAGGAGATCGACGTGGTCTTCGCGGACGCGATGGGCGTCCCCGAGGCGGACCGTGCGGAGGCGCTCGCCCTCGCCGACGCCCTCGGCCCGCACGGCACCCGCGTGCCGGTGACGGCCCCCAAGACCGGCATCGGGCGCTCGTACTGCGGGGCGCCGCTGCTGGACATCGTGGCCGCGGTGCAGGCCATGGAGCACGGGCAGATCCCGCCGACGCCGGGCGTCTTCGACATCTGCCACGACATCGACCTGGTGACCGCCAGGCCCCGCCCGGCCGAGCTCGGCATCGCCCTGGTCCTCAGCCGGGGACTCATGGGCTCCAACGCGGCGCTCGTGGTGCGTCGCGGCCCCGGATCCGCCGTCTGAACTGAACAACAAGGAGAACCCGCATGACCACCGACGTGACCCAAGTGACCGTCGAGGAACTGGCCGCACTGATGAAGAAGGCGGCCGGCGTGACCGTGGACCCGCAGGAACTCGAACGCCGGGTGGACACACCCTTCGGCGAGTTCGGACTGGACTCGCTCGGCCTGCTCGGCATCGTCGGCGAGCTGGAGAACCGGCATGGCCGGGCGCTGCCCACCGACGCCGAGCGCTGCAAGACCCCCCGCGCCTTCCTCGACCTCGTCAACGGCGCCCTCACGACAGGAGCCTGAAGTGCCCGGACACACCGAGAACGAGATCACCATCGCCGCACCCGTCGACCTCGTCTGGGACATGACGAACGACCTGGACCGCTGGCCCCAGCTGTTCAGCGAGTACGCCTCCTGCGAGGTGCTCTCCCGCGAGGGCGACACCGTGACCTTCCGCCTGACCATGCACCCCGACGAGAACGGCAAGGTGTGGAGCTGGGTGTCGGAGCGGGTCGCCGACCGCGAGAAGCTCGTCGTGCGTGCCCGCAGGGTCGAGACCGGCCCCTTCGAGTACATGAACATCGTCTGGGAGTACGAGGAGACCCCGGCCGGCACGCGTATGCACTGGACGCAGGACTTCGCGATGAAGCCCGACGCCCCGGTCGACGACGCCGGGATGACGGAGATCATCAACCGCAACTCGCCCATCCAGATGGAGCTCATCCGCAAGCGTGTGGAGGCCGCATGCACCACGCACTGATCGTCGCCCGTATGGCCCCGCAGTCGGCCAAGGACATCGCCGACGTCTTCGCGGCCTCCGACCGCGGCGAACTCCCGCACCTCGTCGGGGTGACCAAGCGCTCCCTGTTCCAGTTCGGCGATGTGTACATGCACTTCATCGAGGCCGAGCAGGACCCGGGACCCGCCATCGCCAAGGTGGCCGGGCACCCCGAGTTCGTCGACATCAGCAGGCGGCTCGAAGCGTTCGTCAGCCCGTACGACCCGGAGACCTGGCGGAGCCCCAAGGACGCGATGGCGCGCTGTTTCTACCAGTGGGAGAAGCACTGAACGAACGCGGAAAGGCCGCCCCCCCCTCTCGGGCGGGGCCCTTCTCGTGCGTCCCGGCTACCGGCCCGCGAGCCCCGGCATCAACCGCAGCGCGTTCTCCCGGTTGATGCCCCGGAGCTGGGCCTCCGAGAGGAAGCGGTCGTTGTCCAGGGCCGGTGTCACGCTGTCGATGAGGACATGGCCGGGCGTGGGCGGCCAGTCGGTGCCGAAGAGGATGCGGTCGGGGTCCACCGTCGCCAGCAGGGTGGGGGTGGCCGACGGGGACATGGGGCCCGCCGTGTCGAAGTAGAACCGGTGCAGGTGGTCCCGGACCCGGCCGGGCTCGATCGGCGGGTCGATGCGCCCGCCGAAGAGGTCGAGCCGGGTGGCCATGTAGGGCAGGAAGCCCCCGCCGTGCGGGAGGATGAAGCTGAGGTTCGGATAGCGGTCCAGGGTGCCGTTGCGGATGAGGTTGATGGCCGCGCGGGTGGTGTCCAGCAGGAAGTCGCACACGAAGGGCGGCATCCCCGGCAGGCCCGCGGCGCCGTCCTTCCCCCCGGCCGGTACGTCCATGGGGTGGGTGCTGATGACCGCGGACCGCTCGTTCAGCTCCTGCAGCAGCCGGTCGTGCGACGGGTCACCGAGGAAGGCGCCGCCCATGCTCGTGCGCGTGCTCACCCCGATGGCACCCAGCTCGTCGAGGCCGTACCGGACGCTCCACGACGACAGCTCCAGGTCGTCGAGGAAGACGGGCGTGAAGAACGCGAACCGCGCGGGGTTGGCTTCCACGACGTCGGCCGCCGCCCGCAGGGCGATCCGCGCGCTCTCCTGACGCTCGGCGCGCTCCTGGAGCCGGCCCAGCATCGCGACCGTCATGACCGAGGTGCCGATGCCGGTCTTGTCCATGAGCTCCAGCGCCGCGGTCAGGTCCCAGCGGGTCCACCAGGGCAGCTTCTCGCGGTTGACGACACCGCGTTCCTCGGCCCAGTCCAGCCAGGCCGGGGCGGTGAAGTGGTGATGGACGTCGATGCGTCCGGCAAGGGTCATGGGAGCGTCCTAGTCGTTCTGTGGGGAAGCGGTTCAGTCACGGCAGAGCACGCTCTGCATCACGTTCGTCAGGACGCGGTCGGCGTCCGGCATCGCGGCGTCCGCCCGCCAGGCGACGAAGCCGTCCGGGCGCACCAGCACGGCACCGTCCTCGGCCGTGCCGTGCAACTCCGCCCAGTCGGTGTCCGTTTCGGGCGCGAGGTCGTGATCGGGTCCGGTACCCACCAGGTACGCCTCGATGGGCACGCCCAGGTTCAGCGAGGCCCGCTCCACCGCGGTCCGCCACTTCTGCCCGCCGGACCCGGCGAGCAGCACGAAGGAACGCTCGTACAGATCGAGCGTGGAGATCCTCGTGTCGTCGCGCATGACCCACATATGGGGCGCACGGCTGCCCGGCTCACCGCCCAGCTGGAAGCCGTCGGGCACGATCGGCTGCTCCGAGTGGGCGCCCACCACGGCGTTGGACGCGTACCGGTAGCACAGGGCGACGGTCATCAGGTCCGCCGGGTCGTTGTTGCGTCCGGCGGCGGGGCTGAAGCCCGGGTGCTGTTCGTCGGCGGCCTGGACGCACGCGCGCGTGCCGGTCGCGAGGGCGACGGGCCGCCGTTCGAGCTCGTAGCTTTCGAGCAACGACGGGCAGGCCCAGCCACGCAGCACCGCGGCGAGCTTCCAGGCCAGGTTGTGGGCGTCCTGGATGCCGGTGTTGGAGCCGAACGCCCCGGTGGGCGGCATCTCGTGGGCCGAGTCCCCGGCCAGGAAGACCCGGCCGGCGCCGTAGCTGTCGGCGACCCGCTTCGAGGCGTGCCAGGGCGCCTTGCCGGTGATCTCGACGTCGATGTCCGGCACGCCGACGGCCGCGCGGATGTGTGCCGTGAGCCGCTCGTCGGTGAAGTCGTCCAACTCCTCACCCCGGTCGGGATACCAGGGCACGTGGATCACCCAGCGCTCCTTGTTGTCCACCGGCAGCAGGGCGCCCTCCCCGTCGGGGTCGGTGACGTAGCAGACGACGAACCGCCGGTCTCCGACGTGGTCCTGAAGGGTTCTGCTGCGGAACGTCACGCTGACGTTGTGGAACAGCTCGCCCGGCCCCGACTGGCCGATCCCCAGGTGATTGCGGATGGGGCTGCGCGGACCGTCGGCGGCCACCAGGTACTCGGCGTCCACGGTGTACGTCTCGTCGGTGTCCCGGCGTCTGATCTGCGCCCGGACCCCGTCCGCGTGCTCGGCGAAGGAGAGCAGCTCCGAGCTGAAGCGGAGGTCGGCACCCTGCTCGCGGGCGTACTCCAGCAGCACCGGTTCGAGGTCGTTCTGGCTGCACAGACACCAGTCGGAGGAGCTCACCCGGGAGATGTCCATGCCTCCGGAGATGTCCCCGACGATCCAGCGGCGCTGCGTCCCGGTGAGTCTGTCCACCTGGAGGATGCCGTCGTTCCCGGAGAGAACGCGGGCCGCCTCCCGGATACGTGATTCCAGGCCGGCGGTCCGGTAGATCTCCATGGTGCGCACGTTGTTGCCGCGGCCGCGTGGGTGTGTGGAGGTCGCGGCGTGCCGCTCCACGAGCATGTGCTCGATTCCGAGGCGCCCCAGGAAAACCGAAGTGGAAAGACCCACCAGGGATCCGCCCACGATGAGAACTGGTACAGATTCCGCTTCGTGTCCGCTCACGTCGACGATGTTTACCAAGTACGACTGTCACACACACGTGTTCCGGCGAGCCGACCCATATGGACCAGCACCGTTTGCGACGCCGTGGCACCCGGGAAACTGTGGCTCCGACCACGGAAATTCACGCCGACCCGGGGACCAGTCATGACGCAAGCATTCGCATCCGAGGAATCCGAGGCACCGTCAGCCGAGGAGGCCGCGGCAGCGGCCTCGAACTGCACCCGGGAGTTCCGGGCCAACCCGCATCCCGTGTACGCGGCCCTTCGGGAGCAGGCGCCGGTCTGCCCGCTGTCCCCGCCGCACGGTGTCGAGACGTACCTCATCACGCGTTATGACGACGCCCGGGCCGCCCTCGCCGACCCGCGGCTGAGCAAGGACATGTACGGCGCCATCGACGCCTACCACCGTATCTTCGGCGACTCGTCGATCGCGCTCGACGACAACATGCTCTTCTCCGACCCGCCGAAGCACACCAGGCTCAGAAGAATCGTCGGCAGCACCTTCACTCCGAAAAGGGTGGAATCGCTGCGGACGCGCGTCCAGCAGATCACCGACGAACTCCTGGAGCAGTGCCCGAAGTCGGGGGCGGTGAACCTGCTCCCGGAGTTCTGTTTCCCGCTGCCGCTCCATGTCATCTGTGAACTCCTGGGCGTCCCGGAGAACGAACGCAAGCAGGCCCAGGAATGGTCAGCCACCGTCGCGCAGACCGGTTTCGGACCGGAGGCGCGAAAGAAGCTGGAAATCGCCGAGGGAAACCTGCGTGACTATCTCGTCGATCTGTGCGCACGCAAGCGGCAGGAACCCGACGGCGGTCTGCTCAGCGCACTCGTCACGGCCCAGGACCGGGAAGGCGCGCTCACCGACCACGAACTCGTCTCGACGGCGTGGGTGCTGCTCTTCGCCGGCCACAAGTCGACGGCGTACCAGATCGGCAACGCCGTCTACCACCTGCTCAGCCGGCCGGACCAGAAGGCGCTGGCGCTGCGGGACGCGAACTCCCTGAACGCGGCCATCGAGGAGATCTTCCGGTTCGAGACCTCCGTGGAGAACTCGACCTTCCGGCACGCGAAGGAGGACATCGTGATCCGGGACGTGCTCATCCCCAAGGGTGCGCTCGTCCAGATCTCGATCACCGGCGCCAACCGCGACCCGGAGATGTTCGCCGCGCCCGGGGAGCTGGACGTCCAGCGCCCGAACGTCCAGGCGACACATCTCGCCTTCGGCTACGGTCCGCACTACTGCATCGGCGCACCGCTCGCCCGGCTGGAGATGCAGCTCGCCCTCACCTCGCTCTTCGCCAGGTTCCCGCGCATGACCCTGGCGGTGGCACCGGAAGAGGCGCGCTGGATGACCGTGCCGTTCCCCGCCTTCCGCGGGCTGGCGGAACTGCCCGTCGTCCTCGACCCGTCCTGACGGGCGGCACCGTGCAACCCATGGAACGCGTGCGCGTCCTGCGCCTGCTCCACGTGCGGGAGGGCCGCGAGACCGACTTCGTGGACTCCTACCGGTCCGTGCTGAAACGCGCCGAGCGCTTCCCCGGACACCTCGGCGAGCAGCTCTGCCGCTCCCTGGACGATCCCGCCCGCTGGCTGCTCACCAGCGAGTGGGAGAGCCTTCAGGCCGTGCAGCGGTGGCGGACCGACCCCGATCACCAGGCCCTGGTCCAGCCGATGAACGCCTGTCTGCACGACGACCGGTCGACGTCCGTCTTCCGGATCAGGGACCTGGCCGACCTGGTGGCCGAGTAGAGCGGCCGACCGAAAGGCGAGACAGGGCTGACCGGCATGTGACCGGCCGGTAAGGTCGGTCGCGTGCCGAAGCCGCTCAGTCTTCCCTTCGATCCCATCGCGCGCGCCGACGAACTCTGGAAGCAGCGCTGGGGCAATGTGCCGTCCATGGCCGCCATCACCTCGATCATGCGCGCCCAGCAGATCCTGCTCGCCGAGGTGGACTCGGTGGTCAAGCCGTACGGGCTGACGTTCGCGCGCTACGAGGCGCTGGTGCTGCTCAACTTCTCCAAGGCCGGCGAGCTGCCGATGTCCAAGATCGGCGAGCGGCTCATGGTGCATCCCACGTCCGTGACGAACACCGTCGACCGGCTGGTCAAGTCGGGTTTGGTCGACAAGCGGCCCAACCCCAACGACGGGCGCGGCACGCTCGCCTCCATCACCGACAAGGGCCGCGAGGTCGTCGAGGCCGCCACCCGCGACCTGATGGCCATGGACTTCGGCCTCGGCGTGTACGACGCCGAGGAGTGCGCGGAGATCTTCGCGATTCTGCGGCCGCTGAGGGTGGCGGCACACGACTTCGACGAGAGCTGAGCGGGCCCCGGACAAGATCTCCCGGAACGGGTGGTTACGCTCGTACGCATGAAGAAGAGCGTCCTGACCCGCTACCGGGTGATGGCTTACGTCACCGCCGTCATGCTGCTCGTGCTGTGCACCTGCATGGTGTTCAAGTACGGCTTCGACAAGGGCGAGGACGTCACCTTCGCCGTCTCCCAGGTACACGGCTTCCTCTACATCATCTACCTGGTCTTCGCCTTCGACCTCGGCTCCAAGGCCAAGTGGTCGTTCGGCAGGCTGCTGTGGGTGCTGCTCTCCGGGACGATTCCCTTCGCCGCCTTCTTCGTCGAGCGCAAGGTCACCGCCCAGGTCGAACCCCTGGTCAACGGGCCGGCCCCGGCCGTCGCCAACGCCTGACGCGACCGCCGTACCGACGCGTACGGCGGTTCTCCCATCGACATTTACTTGGACGTCCTAGTAAATTCGAAGGTATGGACGCTGACGCCATCGAGGAGGGCCGCCGCCGCTGGCAGGCCCGGTACGACGCCGCACGCAAGCGCAACGCGGACTTCACGACGCTCTCCGGGGACCCCGTGGAGCCGGTGTACGGGCCCCGGCCGGGAGACAGGTACGAGGGCTTCGAGCGGATCGGCTGGCCCGGGGAGTACCCGTACACCCGCGGCCTGTATCCGACCGGCTACCGAGGGCGGACGTGGACCATCCGGCAGTTCGCCGGGTTCGGGAACGCCGAGCAGACCAACGAGCGCTACAAGATGATCCTCCGCAACGGCGGCGGCGGACTCTCGGTCGCCTTCGACATGCCGACGCTCATGGGCCGCGACTCCGACGACCCGCGCTCGCTGGGCGAGGTCGGGCACTGCGGGGTCGCCATCGACTCGGCCGCCGACATGGAGGTCCTGTTCAAGGACATCCCGCTCGGCGACGTGACGACGTCGATGACGATCAGCGGCCCGGCCGTCCCCGTCTTCTGCATGTACCTGGTGGCGGCGGAGCGCCAGGGCGTCGACCCGGGCGTCCTCAACGGCACCCTGCAGACCGACATCTTCAAGGAGTACATCGCCCAGAAGGAGTGGCTCTTCCAGCCCGAGCCGCACCTGCGCCTCATCGGCGACCTCATGGAGTACTGCGCGGCCGGCATCCCCGCCTACAAGCCGCTGTCCGTCTCCGGCTACCACATCCGCGAGGCCGGCGCGACGGCCGCGCAGGAGCTGGCGTACACCCTCGCCGACGGCTTCGGCTACGTCGAGCTGGGCCTCTCCCGAGGCCTGGACGTCGACGTCTTCGCGCCCGGCCTGTCCTTCTTCTTCGACGCGCACGTCGATTTCTTCGAGGAGATCGCCAAGTTCCGCGCCGCCCGGCGGATCTGGGCGCGATGGATGCGGGACGTGTACGGGGCGCAGACCGACAAGGCCCAGTGGCTGCGCTTCCACACCCAGACCGCCGGTGTCTCGCTGACCGCGCAGCAGCCGTACAACAACGTCGTCCGTACGGCCGTGGAAGCGCTGGCGGCCGTGCTCGGCGGGACGAACTCGCTGCACACCAACGCCCTGGACGAGACCCTCGCCCTGCCCTCCGAGCAGGCCGCCGAGATCGCGCTGCGCACCCAGCAGGTGCTCATGGAGGAGACCGGCGTCGCCAACGTGGCCGACCCGCTGGGTGGTGCCTGGTACGTCGAGCAGCTGACGGACCGGATCGAGGCCGACGCCGAGAAGATCTTCGAGCAGATAAAGGAGCGGGGCCTGAGGGCCCACCCGGACGGGCGGCACCCGATCGGTCCGATCACCTCCGGCATCCTGCGCGGGATCGAGGACGGCTGGTTCACCGGGGAGATCGCCGAGTCGGCGTTCCAGTACCAGCGGGCGCTGGAGAAGGGTGACAAGAGGGTCGTCGGCGTCAACGCCCACACCGGTTCGGTCACCGGCGACCTGGAGATCCTGCGGGTGAGCCACGAGGTGGAGCGCGAGCAGGTACGGGTGCTGGCCGCGCGGCGGACGGCCCGGGACGAGTCGGCGGTCCGGACGGCCCTCGACGCCATGCTGACGGCCGCCCGCAGTGGCGCCAACATGATCGAGCCGATGCTGGACGCGGTACGGGCCGAGGCGACCCTGGGTGAGATCTGCGGGGTCCTGCGGGACGAGTGGGGGGTGTACACGGAGCCGCCGGGCTTCTGAGACGCCCTGCTGCCGCTCAAGGACCGGCTCAGGGATCGACCGGGAGCGCGGCCGCTCCCCGCAGGCCCAGCAGCAGTACCTGGGTGAAGCCGCGCACCCACTCCTCGTCCGCGGGGCAGCCGCTCACCAGGGTGCGGTGGACGACCGCCCCGGCGACGACGTCGAAGATGAGGTCGACGGTCCGGGCGGCGTCCTCGGGGCCGGACTCCGGGGGCAGTTCGCCGCGTGTCTGGGCGCGGGTCCGGCCCTGGAGGACGAGCCGCTTCTGGCGTTCGACGATCGAACCGCGGATGCGTTCCCTGAGCGCCTCGTCCCGGGTCGACTCCGCCACCACCGCCATCAGGCCGCTCCTGGCCTCGGGGCGGTCCAGGATGGCCGCGAACTGGAGGACCACGCCCTCGATGTCGGCGGCCAGGGAGCCCCGGTCGGGGAGCTCCAGTTCGTCGAAGAGTTCCGCGACCGCGTCGACCACCAGCTCGTTCTTGCCGGGCCAGCGTCGATAAATGGTCGTTTTCGCAACCCCCGCGCGCGCCGCCACGTCTCCCAGGGTGAGCTTCGACCAGCCCAGATCGACCAGAGCCTCCCGCGTCGCCGCCAGGATCGCCGTGGCCGCGGCCGCGCTGCGAGGGCGGCCGGGGCGGGTGGCGGGGGTGCGGCTCTGCATGCTCCGACCATAGCCCCGGGATATCGGGGGATTCTGTGTGGTCGTGAGGGAGATCACCGGTGGGTGGTGTTCCGGAGGCACTCGATGCCATTACGCTACGACTCGTAGCGAAAGCGACGACCACTGACGTGGGTGGGGACCCGGCGTCGACATCATGGCCGGGCGGGCCCGGCCCGTACACCGCTTTTCATACCGCTTTTCACACCGCTTTTCACAGTGCGCGCGGGACGGGGGAGGATAGACGCATGCAGCCACGGAACATGTCCATGAGCGGAGTCGTCGACCTCGCCGCGGTGAAGGCGGCCCAGGAGGCCAAGGCGAAGGCGGAGCAGGCGCGTGCCGAGGCCGCCCGGCAGGGCGGGGGAGGGGCCGTGTCGCCCGCCGACCTCGTCATCGACGTCGATGAGGCGGGGTTCGAGCGGGACGTCCTCCAGCGGTCCGCCGAGGTGCCCGTCGTCATCGACTTCTGGGCCGAGTGGTGCCAGCCCTGCAAGCAGCTGAGCCCGGTACTGGAGCGGCTGGCCGTCGAGTACAACGGCCGCTTCCTCCTCGCGAAGATCGACGTCGACGCCAACCAGATGCTGATGCAGCAGTTCGGCGTGCAGGGCATTCCCGCCGTGTTCGCCGTCGTCGCCGGGCAGGCGCTGCCGCTCTTCCAGGGGGCGGCCGGCGAAGCGCAGATCCGCGAGACGCTGGACCAGCTCGTCACCGTAGCCGAGCAGCGCTTCGGTCTGACCGGCCTCACCGTCGACCCCGACGCCGAGCCGGGCGGTGCCGCCGAGTCCGCCCCCGCCGAACCGGTCGGCCCGTACGACGCGTTGCTGGAGGCCGCCGTACAGGCCCTGGACGCGGGGGACTTGGGCGGGGCGGTGCAGGCGTACCGGAACGTACTGAGCGAGGACCCGGCCAACATGGAGGCCAAGCTCGGGCTCGCCCAGGCCGAGTTGCTCCAGCGAGTGCAGGGCGTCGACCCGCAGCAGGTGCGCAAGGACGCCGCCGACAAGCCCGCCGACGTGCAGGCGCAGATCGCCGCCGCCGACCTGGATCTGGTGGGCGGACATGTCGAGGACGCCTTCGGGCGGCTCATCGACACGGTGGCGCGCACGGTGGGTGACGACCGGGATGCCGTACGGCTTCGGCTGCTGGAGCTGTTCGAGGTCGTGGGCGGCGAGGACCCGCGGGTCGCGGCGGCGCGCCGAGCCCTGGCGCGTGCGCTGTTCTGACCGGGCCCTGGGGCGGGGCGTCGGCCCCGTTCTGACCAGTCACTAAACGCATCGGCGCGTGTTGCCCGAGTGAAGGGTTTTGCTGACAGAGCATCACTGCGGCCGCGCTTTACCAAATCTTGGTAATCGCGGCCGCAGTTACTGCGGGTAAGTCAGAGGCGTCGTTCTGTCGGATTCTGTCCGGTGATTAATGGACTTGTCCGGTCGCTGGGCGCCACCCTGAGTCGCTGTCCGAGACCGGCGGGTCGTTGTTCGGTTATCCCGCCGTTACTACCGAGTAACGAAGCCCCTTGTGCGGGCGGCGAGAATGCACCACGATCGGCCACGCTCGGTCCATTTCCGTACCCCGACAGCCGGTCGGGTCACGGGAGTTCCTGGGTCCCCACCGAGCAGAGTCGGCGGCAGTGGCGCCGGCTCTTGGACAGGGGGGTCTTCGCCCACCCGGCGAAGCCTGTCCAGCAAGGTTGTGCGTGATGCGTGTCAGGCGCGACCAGTGGTTGTCGCTCGGGGGTGATCGCCGGTTGTTCGGGCGCGGTTCGCGCCATCGATCGCAGGCGCTCTCCTTCCCGAGGACGTAGCACTTCTCCCATCCCTGCCCGGCCGAGCCGTCGATTTCGGAAGTTCAGCCGAGGCCAGGAGATGTACGTCCGAGAAGGAGGAAATATGGAGTCCCAGGTGCGTGGCGGGACCAGATGGAAGCGGTTCGCTGTGGTCATGGTGCCCAGCGTCGCCGCCACGGCTGCGATAGGTGTCGCCCTCGCGCAGGGCGCTCTCGCCGCGTCGTTCAGTGTCTCCGGTCAGTCGTTCAAGGTCACGACCAAGCAGCTCGTCGGTACGGGCTTCTCGCAGTACGGCGCCCTTGACGAGGGATACACGCTCTCCGGCAAGAAGACGGTTCACCCCGTCGCGGTCTCGGCCTTCAAGTCCGCGACCATCAACAAGCTGTGCCAGTCGGTCGTCACCCCCGACATCCCGCTGATCGGGGATGTCAGCCTGGTCCTGCGGGCGGGCGACGATCCGAACAAGCCGGTCGAGGCCAAGAACCTCTACATCGACGTCGCTGATCTCCAAGCCGACGCCACGTTCGAGAACATCGACATCGGTGTGGCTGCCAAGGACGCCAACAAGGGTCCGGGCATGAAGGGCGGCGGCGAGCAGGCCAACCCGTACGGGTTCGCTCAGCAGGCCGACAAGGCCACGCTGAAGGACGTGAAGCAGACGGCGTGGGCGACCACCGCCGGAACCTTCAAGCTCAGCGGTCTGAAGATGTCGCTGTCGACGGACGGCGCGGAGTGCTACTGAGCACTCTTTGACGGGCGGGGGAGCCGGTGGCACCCCCGCCCGTGCACTCTCCGCCCGCTTCCTTCACAAGCGGTCGTACGAAGAACAACTCACCCTCGCATCACCACCACAGCAACGCCGCACCAGGGAGCTGTTTTCCATGAGCGCCGAGACTCCTGCCGTACCCGGCCACGATGAGCACTACATCCGGGTCGTCAAGCGGAAGTTCCGCGCCTGGCGGGGCACGAGGCCGTTCTGGGCCGGTCTGTTCGTCATTCTGGGCGGACTCCCCATCGCCTACTTCCCGTACGCGCACCTTCAGATCGGTCATCTGACGCTGGCGATGTCCACGACGGCCGGCGCCGGGTCCCTGATCATCGGCGTACTGCTCGTCGTCCTGGGTGTCAGCCTCTGGTTCCAGAAGCACGTCCGCACCTTCGCGGGCGTCGCGGCGATCCTGCTGGCCTTGGTGTCCATCCCCGTGTCCAACCTCGGCGGCTTCCTCATCGGCTTCCTCTTCGCCCTCGTCGGCGGAGCGATGGCCGTGTCCTGGGTGCCCGGTGAGGACGCCGACGCGCAGCCGGCGCAGCCGGACACGGGTGGGGGTGACGCACCCGCCGCGGGTGCCGCCGACCCCGACACCACGCTCCTGAAGCCCGTGGTGGGCGAGTCGAACGATCTGTCAGGAACGAGCCCGGCGAACGGGGCGAACGGGAGGCACAGTGCCGGCTGACGAGGTGACCCACGGGACTGAGGTGGACAAGTCCCGTGTGAGAACCGGGCCGCGACACGCGGCACCCAAAAAGCCGCTGTTCACCAGGTTCCACATGCCCGCCGGCAAGGCGATAGCCCTGGCGGCGATGCCCACCGCGGTCCTCATGGGAATGGGGTTCACACCGACACTCGCCCAGGCCGACAGCGACAACGCCACCAAGCCGACGTCCAACAGCCTCACGGCGGACGAGTACAAGGAGTGCGTGGCGGCTCTGGAGGACGACGCCTCCGCGTCCCCGTCCCCGAGCGCCAGTGAGTCCACGGACAACGACAACACGGCCGAGCCGACCCCGTCGGCGTCCGCGGGCGAGGGCTCCTCCGACTCCTCGGGTTCTTCGGACTCCTCGGGCGCCGGCGGTGCTTCGGACTCCGCGGGCGACTCCTCCTCGTCGGATTCAGGTTCCGACGACGCGGCCGAGCCCGCGCCGACGCCTTCCCCGAGCAAGTCGAGCGAGGCCCAGTCCGGCGACACGGCCACGCCGTCCCCCTCGCCGTCCGAGAGCGGCGGCAACCTGCTGGAGGACATCGGCGACGCCATCGAGGGCATCTTCACGGGCGGGAACACGTCCGAGGAGTCCGCGAGCCCGACGCCGACGCCCTCCGCGAGCGCGAGCGAGGAGGCGTCCGACGGCTCCTCCGACTCCGGTACGGATGCCTCCAAGGACTCCGACCCGGTCAAGGACACCGCCGGGAAGGCCACCGACACGGTGAAGGACACCGTCGAGGAGGCCACCGGCAAGGCGTCCGACACGGTGCAGGACACCACCGAGACGGCCAAGGAGGCGGCCGACGAGGCCACCGCCACGCCGAGCCCCTCCGCGAGCTCCGGCGCGGACCCGGAGAACTGCCCGGTCGCCACGGACGAGGAGGGCGGCGTCGACAACCCCGTGCCGCTGCCCGACGACCCGTGGTACCTGAACGCCAGCTCGCTGCTGCTCAAGGGCGCCGACTACCAGGGCATCGTCGAGGTCAAGACGGCCAACGGCACCAAGAAGAAGGTGCTCAAGTACGTCATCTCCGACGGCACCGACATCGGCGACCTGCACCAGACGGTGAAGGACAAGCAGTCCGGCAAGACCTACCACGTGCAGGCGGCCGCGGGCTCGACGTCCACGATCCGTGACGGCAAGACGGTGATGTACACCGAGAGCATCTCCGGGAACCTGCTCGGCCTGATCCCGGTCACCTTCGACCCGGAGCACCCGCCGCCGCTGAACATCCCGCTGATCTACTTCACCAAGGTGAAGGTCACCCAGGCCGGCCAGTTCGGCGGCACCCTGCACGTTCCCGGCCTGCACAACTTCGTCACCGACTGAACCGGGCGCCTCCAACCGGACGCCCTCACAGGCCCGTTCGGGAGCCGCGCAACAGGCTGTGGCCCGGTCCTCCTCACGTGAGGACCGGGCCAC